>JAILQG010000097.1 GCA_024699055.1 Bacteroidales bacterium | reverse complement strand
GAAAAGGCAGATGCCGGCGGCGCCGGCGTCGAGGGCTCCGCGTACCGCCGTCTCCATCTCCGAGGGTATCAGGCCGTGGCCTTCAGGATCTTCGATGGAAGCTTTGCGCTGCCAGTCGTGGCAGATGAAGAGGCCGCTCATTACCGGGGCGGACGTGCTCTTCACTTCCTCCGCCGTGATTTCGGCAAGCCACTCCGCGGGCTCAAGGTAGAAGTCGTTGTAATTCATGGGGAAAACCATGTCTATGGGCCACTTGTCCCATTGCTGGCGCACCATCCATTCGGCATGGGAGGCCGGGCCGGGGAAGACGTCCGCGCTGACTTTCTTTCCCTTCGCATGCACGGCGTCCGTTATCTTGCACACCAGTTCCGTGATGGCGTCGCAGCGGAACTGCGCCCATTCCTTGACTTTCGACGGGTCCTCGACCTTCAGGATGTCAATGCCGGTCTTCTTCAGGAAGGCGGCGGTGCACTGCGGGCAGTAGCAGTAGTCGGCAACCGGGTACTCCTCGTCCATAACTAGCCCGTATTTGTCCCACAGGCCGCGGGAGAGGATTACGTCGGGATAACGGATGTAGTCGAGCTGCACGTAGTCCACCTCCGGGATTTCGGCGATGCGGGTGTATTTGTCCACCAGCCAGTCGATTACCTCGGGATTGCGGGGGTCGAGGGCCTTGTAGTAGGGGACGTAGGCCTGCACCTTGAAGGCGCTCTGGCCAAGACGGTTGACCGCATACCATGTGGAATCGAGTCCGCCCTGGAGCATGCAGGGAGCCCAGGCGTGATACTCCAGCCCCTCGGCGCGGGCCGCCTTTGCGGCGACGGCTATCCTGTCGTAGTCGAAGCCTCCGTTGATGCACACGCCCTTGACACCGCGGGTCTTTAATTCTTTGAATTCGGTCTGAAGAGATTCCTGGGTGCCTCCTTCGGGGAAACCGCCCCAGCAATAAACCGGCACATTTGCTTTGCCGCACCCCGCCAGCAGTACGGCAGCGGCGAGGCCATAAACAATATGAAATATTTTCATGCCTCAAAAATAATAAAAATAAAACATAAAAATTTATATTTGCAGGTTATGAGAAAAACATGGAATCTGATTGTCCTGCTCCTTGCGCCTGTCCTGGCAGGCTGTGGACAGAAGGCCGTACTCGAGTGCGAAAACGGTGTTACGGTGCGCCTGGAACCCGTTACTGAAAAGATTATACACGTGAGCGCCACGCCCGGAAAAGAGTTTTCCGACAGGCAGAGCCTCATGATCGTGCCGCAAAGCGCGAAAGTCAAGTACAGCGTCAAAAACACTCCGGAAGGGCTTGAGTTGAATACGGCCAAACTGGTGGTGAAACTCTCCAAGGCGGACGGGCGCGTCGCGTTCTTCGCTCCCGACGGCAAACTGCTTTCGCAGGAAGACCGCCGCGAGTTCACTCCCATAACCGTGGAGGGCAGGAGCGCCTACAGCGTGCAGCAGCTGTGGGATAGCCCCGACGACGAGGCGTTCTACGGCCTCGGACAGCAGCAGGATTTCATCCTGAACCACAAGGGAGACAATGAGGACCTCTACCAGTACAATACCAAGATCAGCTGCCCCTTCGTACTCAGCAACAAGGGCTACGGCATACTCTGGGACAGCTATTCCTGGACCCGTTTCGGCAATCCCGAAGGCTATGTCCAGCTGGGCAGGGTGCTTACACTGTACGACAAGGAGGGCCATTTCGGCCATCTGACCGGCACGTACGAAACCGCCCGCGGTGAAAGAGTGGTACGCCCTGAGGATTCGCTTTATTTCGAGGATGAATGGGCAATCAAGAATCTTCCCGACGTTCCCCTTAACGGTGCCCGGGTGTGTTTTGAAGGCTTTGTGCAGGCACCTCAGGACGGAGAGTATTATTTCTCGCTGTATTATGCAGGATATCAGAGCGTTAGCATTGGCGGAAAAGAAGTGGTGAGCGAGGTCTGGAGGCCTGCCTGGAACCCCAATTCCGTAAAGTTCAAAGTGGCTCTCAAGGCAGGGGAGAAAACCCCCGTCTGCGTGAACTGGCGGCCCGACGGCGACGTGTCCTACACCGGTCTCCGCGTGGCGCCCTACCGTACGCCCGAAGAGCAGTCCAAGCTTTCACTGTGGAGCGAGATGAACCCAGGTGTGGATTATTACTTCATAGCCGGGCCTTCGGCCGACGAGGTCATCTCGGGTTACCGCACCCTTACCGGAAAGGCCCAGGTGATGCCCAAATGGGTGATGGGATTCTGGCAGAGCCGTGAGCGCTACACTTCGCAGGAAGAGATAGTCGCAACCCTCAAGGAGTTGAGGGACAGGCATATACCTGTGGATAACATAGTCCAGGACTGGCAGTACTGGAAGCCCGACCAGTGGGGCAGCCACGAGTTCGACGAAAGCCGTTTCCCCGACCCGGAGAAGATGCTGGACGACATCCATTCCCTGCACGGCAGGTACATGATTTCCGTCTGGCCCAAGTTCTATACCACTACAGAGAATTTCGAAACGATGCGCGACCATGGCTATGTGTTCATGCAGGCCGTCGAAGATTCGCTGCTGGACTTCCTGGGTTATCCCGAGACTTTCTACGATGCCTATAACCCCGATGCCCGCGCCATGTTCTGGCAGCAGATGGATGATAACCTGTACAGCAAGTACGGGCGCAAGATAGACTCCTGGTGGATGGACGCCAGCGAGCCGAACCTGCGCGACTGCCAGCCCTGGCCCTACCAGAAGGCCCTTACAGGCCCCACCGCCCTGGGCTCGTCCACCGAGTATTTCAACGCCTACGCCCTGATGAACGCCATGGCCATCTACGAGGGCCAGAGGGGAATCGATCCCGACAAGCGGGTGTTCCTCCTGACCCGCAGCGGTTTCCCAGGCCTGCAGCGCTATTCCACCGCCTCGTGGAGCGGCGACATCGGCACCAGCTGGCTAGACATGCGCGCCCAGATGAGCGCCGGTCTCGGCTACTGCATGAGCGGCCTTCCCATCTGGGGCATGGACATCGGCGGATTCAGCGTGGAGTCGCGTTTCTACAAGCCTGAAAACCTGGAGGAATGGCGTGAGATGCAGACCCGCTGGCATCAGTTCGGCACTTTTGTGCCGCTGTTCCGCACCCACGGCCAGTTCCCTCGCAGGGAACTCTGGAACATTGCGGACGAGGGCACGCCGGCATACGAGAGCATCCTCTGGTACATGCGCCTGCGCTACCGTCTCATACCGTACATCTATTCCCTTGCCGGGGCCGTCCATTTCAAGGACTACACCATCATGAGGGCCCTGCCCATGGACTTCCCGGGAGACTCCTCGGTGAACGATATCTCCGACCAGTGGATGTTCGGTCCGGCTTTCATGCCGTGTCCCGTCAGCGAATACAAGGCGCGTTCACGCGAGGTCTATCTGCCGGCCGGTTCCGACTGGTACGATTTCTATACCGGCACCCTGGTTTCCGGAGGCCGCACCGTCACCGTGGACGCCCCCTACGGGCGAATGCCGCTGTACGTGCGTGCCGGCTCCATAGTGCCTTTCGGTCCGGCAATGGAGTGGAGCGACGAGAAAGACGCCGACCCCATCCGCCTGTACGTCTACAAGGGCGCGGACGGCTCCTTCACGCTCTACGAGGATGAGAATCTGAATTACGCCTACGAAAAGGGCGCGTACTCCACGATTACCTTCGAATACGACGAATCTTCGCACCGCCTCGAAATAGGGGAGCGGAAGGGTTCGTTCCCCGGAATGCTGGCGGAACGCACGTTCGTGGTGGTTCCCGTTTCCGGTACCGATCCCGTCCCGTACGATCCCGACAAGGAAGGCATCATGGTGAAGTATACAGGAAAACGAATCGTCTTGGATATTTAGCGTTATGAAAAACAAATCCATATTGGCAAGCATCCTGCTTGTGCTTTTAGCGCTTGTTTCCTGTTCAAAGAACAGCGGAATCGTGCGCGTCGAGGACGGCCATTTCGTCCGTAACGGCAAGAAAGTCACTCACATAGGCACCAATTTCTGGTACGGCGCCATCCTCGCCTCCGAAGGCGAAGGCGGCGACATCGACCGCCTGGTGAAGGAGCTCGATACCCTCAAGGGGCTCGGTATCACCAACCTGCGCGTAATGGTGGGCGCGGACGGCCCCGACGGGGTTCCGACCCGCATCGAACCGACCCTCCAGAAAGAGCCCGGAGTGTATAACGACACCCTCCTCAGAGGCCTGGACAGGCTCCTGGCGGAAATGGGAAAACGCGACATGACCGCCGTGCTTTTCCTGAACAACGCATGGGAATGGACCGGCGGTTTCGGGGTGTATCTCGAATGGGCCGGTGCCGGTCCGGCGCTGATTCCGTCCCGCGACGGATACTGGCCGTTCATGCAGCAGATGTCGCAGTTCAGCACCAACACAAAGGCGCAGGAACTCTATTACCAGCACATCCGCAACATAGTGGGCCGCACCAATACCGTTACCGGCAAGCCTTACAGGGACGATCCCGCCATCTTCAGCTGGCAGATCGCCAACGAACCGCGCTGCTTCTCCGCCGACACTTCGGTGCAGAGGCAGTTCGTGGAGTGGATCGCCAAAGCTGCCCGCACCATCAAGGAAACCGACCCCAACCACATGGTTTCCACCGGCAGCGAGGGCGCCTGGGGCTGCGAAAACAGCTATGAGCTTTTTGAGCGCGTGCATTCCTGCCCCGACATCGACTATCTCACCATCCATATCTGGCCGTACAACTGGAGCTGGGCTCCTGGCCCGTCGCCGGAAGGCTATATCTCTGCCGCAGTGGACTCCACCCGCAATTACCTGGCCCGACATACCGAAATCGCCAAAAGGCTTTCCAAGCCCATCGTGGTTGAGGAATTCGGTTTCCCGCGCGACGGGATGCACAACGACTGGGGCACCTGGGGCCGGGACATCTATTACGGCACTATCGTGGATGCGGTGGTTGATTCCGACGAAAAAGGCGGCGTTTTCGGAGGCCTCAATTTCTGGGGCTGGAGCGGCTTCGCCCCCAAACAGCCGGACGGCACCCAGTGGAGCCGCGGAATGGCATATTGCGGCGA
>JAILQG010000049.1 GCA_024699055.1 Bacteroidales bacterium | reverse complement strand
TACACCACGGGATAGAGCCTGTCGGCCGAGGCGTCGTAGCCCTGCGGCAGGTAAACGTTCACCTTGACATCTTCGCCGAGCAGGGTGCTGGAGACGCTGTCGGTGATTATCTGGCTGGTGCGGAGAGGCTGCGCCATGGCTGCCACGGCTGCAAGCGACAGGATCAGAACAGCTGCAATCCTTTTCATGACGGGAAGGGATTAGTAGATTTCGATGCCTTCGGCTTTCATCGCGGCGATAGCCTCGACATGGCCGTCCTCGTCGACGCATGCAAGGGCGGTTTCGGGGATGCTAACCTTGTAGCCGGCCTTCAGCAGGTCTTCGGCGGTGTTGCGCACGCAGTATTCGGTGGCGATGCCGATAACAGTAACATTCTTGATTCCGAGAGCCTTGAGCGCATCGTTGAGGCTTACGCCCGCTTTGCTCACGCCCTCGAAGCCTGAATACTGCTCCTCGGCCGGATTAGTGCCCTTCAGGAAGACATTATCCTCTTTCACGAAGGGTTTGAGCTCGTCGGCGATTTCGCCGCCGCGGGTTCCCTGCACGCAGTGGGGAGGCCAGGGACCGCCCTGCTCCACGAAGGAGCAATGGTCGGTGGGATGGCAGTCGCATACAAAGAAGATGGGAGTGCCCAGGGCAGCGGCCTCTTTCAGGAGAAGCTCGCTGTTTTTCACGCATTCGTCAGACCTCTTGCAGGCAAGGCTGCCGTCGATGAAATCGTAGAGTTCGTCCACTACTACGATGGCAGTGGTGGGGGTGCTTTTGCAGCCGCTGAATCCCAGAGCTGCGGCTACAGCCATAAAAATTGAAGATATTTTTTTCATTGTCTATTGATTTTCTTTCGCCAGGGTTTCCAGAAGGGCGTCTATCTGTGAATAAACTACCTTCGATGGGTCTACGGAGTTGTTGGTCAGGATGCTGAACGCTATGGTCTTGGCGGGGTCATTGTCGCCGGAGACGATGTATCCGCTGAGGCAGTTGACGCCGTTCATGCTGCCGCTCTTCATGTGGATGCGGCTCTTGAGTTCGGGTGCGGCGTTCGGCAGACGGTTCGAGAGAGTGGTGTTCTTTTCGCCTGCACGGGGAAGGGAAGCGAAGAAGTCGCGGTATGCCTTGCTGCCCGCCATGGCAAGCAGGAATCTCACCATGAACGAGGGACTTACGTAGTTCTTGCGGGAAAGGCCGGAACCGTCCGCGAAGCGCATCCTGGCACTGGCGGACGCCAGCCCCAGCGGAGACAGCGACCTGCGTATGGCTGCCGGAATCGTCGAATACTCGTCGTCGCCCGCGAAGCGCATCCCCAGACTCTTGGCGAACGTCTCCGCAATGAAATTGTCGGACTGGCAATTGGCAGTACGGGCAAGGCTCCTGAGGGGCCTGGATTTCACTTCGCCGAGCGTGACCAGGCTGTCTGCGGTGCCCTCCCTGGCGGAGCCGGCCACCGTGAGGGTGGAGTCGGTCCTGAGCCATTCCAGGAAATGCAGCGCAGCCGGGTATGGTCCGTCGGGGATCGTATCTTTCATCTTTCCCCGCCAGGTGAGGCCGCTGGGTACCACGCCGTCGCGGGTAGCCACGTCTTCCATGCTCCAGTCGGTATGGCGCTGAATGGCGTCGAAGTAGCTACCGTCGCCCACGATATCTCCGGTTATATGCTTTATTCCATTGGACCTGAGCACTTTGAACCACGACCTGAAGGTGCTTTCGGTCGACGGCAGGTACGAGAAAAGGGTGCCTATCATGGGGTCGCCGCCGCCCACTATGTAGAGATTGCCGACGAGCACCGAATCGCGCAGCTCGCCGTCGGTGGCGAAACGGGTCTTATAGGTGTAGTCGCCCCCGAAAGAAAGCAAAGCCGCGCCCGTGGTGATGAGCTTCATGTTCGAAGCCGGCACCATGCGGCGCGATGCGTTGAGCCAGGCGAGGGTGTCTCCCTTGACGTTAACAGCACATATTCCCCAGATGCTCTGGGACAGCGGGCCGTCGGAGTCGGCCTCCTGGGCGGCCTTTTGGGTGGCTGTTCTGGGCGCGGTGGGCTTGGCCACGAGCGGAAGCGTGACAAGCGCCAACAAAAGGGTCAGTGCTGCAGATGTTCTCACAGCCTCCTTTCTATACGGGAAGGCCTAGACACGGTAGCGTGCGCCGGCACTGGCGGCCACTGTGCCGGCCAGCAGGGCCAGCAGAAGGAACAGTTTCTTCATGGTAAAAAACCTGATTATTCAGGTTTGGGTTCTGCTTTCTTTGCGGGAGCCTTCTTTGCAGCGGGCTTCTTGGCGGCGGGCTTTTTCTCTTCGCCTTCCTCTGCCTTCTTAGCGGGAGCCTTCTTGGCGGCAGGCTTCTTGGCAGCGGGCTTTTCAGCGGGTTCTTCTGCCTTCTTGGCGGGAGCCTTCTTGGCCGCAGGCTTCTTCTCTACGGGTTCCTCGGCGGGCTTTTCGGCCTTCTTGGCGGGAGCCTTTTTGGCAGCGGGCTTCTTCTCTGCGGGTTCCTCAGCTTTCTTGGCAGGAGCGGTGCCTAACTTCTTGGCAGCGGGCTTCTTGGCGGCAACGATCTCTTCGGCAGCTTCGCCATTCTGCTTGGTGATGGCATCGCTGAGCTTGCCGTAAAGGGCATCCGTGCGCTCGAGAATCTCTTTGCGGAGGGCATTGAAATAAGCTTTCTTGGAACCTTCCACCTTGTTAACCATGATTTTCTCGCGCAGTTCGTCGTAAAGATCCAGGGCCTCGTTCATAAGACCGGAAACGGCTTTTTCACTTACTTTGGGATTCTGGACGGCGGTTGCGCAATCTTCGATGAAGGCACCGAGAATATAGGTGATGTCCTTCTTAATGTCTCTGAGATTCATTTTTGTTTGGTTTAGTTTGATTGCAAAGATAGCAATTATTCGCGAAATGAAAACAAAATCAAAGGAGACATAACGCTGTTAGGCTTGCAAAATCGGCGGGAAGTGACTATCTTTACAGTTGCCTGTGCTAATAACGAAGTCAAATATAAAACCTTTCAGCCGTGAAAAGATTATTATCCCTCATCCTCATTCTTCCGCTACTCGTTTATTGCGCACCCAACAAGGAGGAGCCTGCTCCTGAACCCGAAGTCATAGACCCCGGTGATAATACGGACCCCGGTGATAACACGGACCCCGTAGAACCCCAGCCGGAGGCCGTCGTCACCCTGCTGAGCAAAGAGAGCCTCGACATAAGTTACGAAGGCGGCTCCAGCATCGTGCGGTTCACCGCCAACTATGACTGGACGGTAACCACTGAAAAAAAATGGTTGCATGTGAATCCGGAAAGCGGCCCCGCCTCCGATGGTACCATTGTCGTCCGGCTCGAGTGTGACGATAACCCCTTGTCCGTGGACAGAAGCGGCCATGTGACCATCAGCGCAGAATCGGCCCAACAGGTCATTACGGTCAGTCAACCGGCAGACCCGGAAGCCGGGCCCGCCGAACCGCTGGTGAGCGGTTCCACCGTGCTCGCAACCAACCCGAACGTGGAGAAGTTCCTCACGGAAGTGGAGTATCCGGACAAGGATTGGAGCTATACCGATGTCCTGGACTTCTATGGCGGCTTCAATGGAAAGACCTACGACGAGAATGGTGTGGAAGACCCCGGCGGAAAGGCCTTCGACTGGGATAACCAGCCGGATTCGGACAAGCCCATGAGCTACAGCATCTGCTGGACGGAGGCCAACCTGGACGGAGACAGCGATATGGTCCTCGTCCTCTCAGACCAATATGGCTGGAAGAGCGAGACGGATGTCCCGGCCGGCTCCCTTTATGTCAACATCACCAACCTGGTGCCCAACGACTATTATACTTACAAAGTGACGGCCACTGGCAGCGGCAAGGTCATCACAGAAGGCAATTTCTCCACCACAGGGCATCTGCACCACCTTTTCTTCAGGAACAACTGCCGCAATATACGTGACCTCGGCGGTTGGAAGACGCTGGACGGAAGGACGGTGAGATACCGTAAGCTTTACCGCGGAGGCCGCATGCAGAAGAAAGAGACGGTCAACACCTCCGGCCAGCATGAAATCCTGGCGGAAGGGATCGGCGCCCAGTTGGACCTGCGCGGTACCGACAAGCTAACCCAGACGGCCGTCCCGGGCCTGGAGTTCCTGGCTCCCGGCATCGAGGAAGGCGGTACCACCATGCTTAAGAAGGACCATGAAAAGACCAAGCAGTGCTTCGAGTTCATCGTGAACTGCCTGCGCGAAGACAAACCGGTGTATTTCCACTGTTCCCTGGGCCGTGACCGCACCGGCACGCTGGACATCCTCCTGCTGGGCCTCCTGGGGGTCCGCGAAGGAGATATCTCCAAGGCCTACGAGGTAACTTATTTCGCTCCCGTAGGCTACAGCGTCTCCTCTTCCGAGAAGAAAAACAATCCGAAACCCATCTTCAAGAACACTCGCATGGAATGGGTCTATAGTGACGTAACCCCGTATTTCTGGAGCCTGTCTCCTGACGGAACCTTCGCCGGCGGCGTAGAGTACTACCTGCTCAACGTGGCGGAAGTCAGCCAGAAAGACATTGACGACTTCCGCAATATAATGCTGAACTAAAATAATTGCGTTATATTTGTATCCCGGTTTTAATAAATCGGGCATATGAACACAAAGTACATCTTCGTCACGGGCGGCGTGGCGTCTTCGCTGGGAAAAGGCATCATCGCCGCATCCCTCGCAAAACTCCTCCAGGCACGCGGCCTTCGCGTCACCATCCAGAAATTCGACCCCTACCTCAACATCGATCCGGGCACGCTGAATCCCTACGAGCACGGTGAATGTTATGTCACGGAAGACGGCGCCGAGACGGACTTGGACCTGGGCCACTACGAACGCTTCCTCGGCGTCTATACTTCCCAGGCCAACAACGTTACCACCGGCCGCATCTACAACACTGTCATCACCAAGGAGCGCGAAGGTGCCTACCTGGGGAAGACAGTCCAGATCGTCCCGCATATCACCGATGAGATCAAGCGCCGTATGCTGCTCCTTGGCAAGACCGGGGACTATGACGTCATCATCACCGAAGTGGGCGGCACCGTCGGCGACATCGAGAGCCTGCCTTTCGTCGAAGCCATGCGCCAGCTCCAGTGGGAATTGCCGGAAGAGGATTTCCTCTCCATCCACCTGACGCTGGTTCCTTACCTCCGTTCCGCCAAAGAGCTTAAGACCAAGCCCACCCAGCACTCCGTCCAGGAACTGCAGTCCATCGGAGTCCACCCGGATATCATCGTGTGCCGCACCGAGAAGCGCCTGACCCCGGAGATCCGAAGCAAGATAGCCCGTTTCTGCAACGTCAAGCCCGGCCACGTCATCCAGTCCGTCGACGCCTGGAGCATCTACCAGGTCCCCCTCAACATGGAGGCGGAGAAGCTGGACGAGATGGTGGTGAACAAACTCGGGATCCATGGCCTGCCGAAGGCCGATCTGACCCGTCTGAAAGAGTTCCTGTTCCGTCTGCGCCATCCGAAGACGGAGGTCGATATCGCCCTCGTCGGCAAGTACGCAGAGCTGCAGGACGCCTACAAGAGCATCCAGGAAAGCTTTGTCCATGCCGGCGCCGCCAACGAGTGCAAGGTGCATGTCCATACCGTCCACGCCGAACATATCCACGATGACAACGCTGAAGACCTGCTGGGCCGGATGGACGGCATTCTGGTGGCCCCCGGTTTCGGTGAGCGAGGCCTGGAGGGCAAAATCAGCGCCGTCCGCTATGCCCGCGAGCATGGCATCCCCTTCTTCGGTATCTGCCTGGGTATGCAGATGGCCGTGGTGGAATTCGCCCGGAATGTGCTGGGCTATGCCGAAGCCGCGTCCACCGAAGTCAATCCAAGGACCCCTTACCCTGTCATCGACCTGATGGAGGAACAGAAATCCCTTACCATGAAGGGCGGTACCATGCGCCTCGGCGCCTATCCATGCCACCTCGTCCCCGGCTCGTTGGCCCATGACATTTACGGCCGGGACGACATCTCCGAACGCCACCGCCACCGCTACGAATTCAACAACCGCTTCCTCGCTCAAATGGAGAAGGCCGGCCTGAAGGTGAGCGGCCGCAATCCCGACACCGATTTGGTGGAGATCGTGGAACTTCCCAGCCATCCATTCTTTATCGCCGTCCAGTTCCATCCTGAGCTGAAGAGCACACCCGAACGGCCGCAGCCCATCTTCGTCCGCTTCGTCCGGGCCGCGATGGAGCGCCGCAACGGCCGATAACGGCATTTTTCTTATATTTGTCTGTTCAGTTAGCAGTATTATGGAAACCCTTCCCCTGATGGCCCGCAGGATACGCCGGATCCTTCTGGTATGCAATAATTACGACAATTTCTCGCTGGAGGAGGACGGCCGGCTGGACATGCGCATCGCCCGCGAGTACGCCGACCTCAACCTGAGCGGACCGCCCGTCTTCGAGCGGGTGGAGTCCACCGCCGCCGCGCTGGAGAAGGCTGCTGCCGGAGAGAGGTTCGACCTTATCGTCACCATGTACGAGTCGGGAGTTTTCGACTATGCCGCCCGCCAGAAGGAATATTCCCCCGATACTCCGATCGTGCTGCTCACGTCGTTCTCCAAGGTGCTTTACAGCCAGATTGAGAACGAAGACCGTTCTGCCATCGATTATATGTTCAACTGGAGCGGCAGCACCGACCTTATCATCGCAATCATCAAGCTGCTCGAAGACA
Organism: Bacteroidales bacterium; assembly: GCA_024699055.1. Taxonomy (GTDB): domain Bacteria; phylum Bacteroidota; class Bacteroidia; order Bacteroidales; family UBA932; genus Cryptobacteroides. Next base: position 7,625 of record JAILQG010000049.1, on the reverse strand, counting down.
GCCTCAACGCCCCGAGGGACATCCTCCAGGGCGGAGTTCAGTGCATCCTGCTGGTGGAAGACAGCGTCCGCTACTATTCCACCTACCTCCCGCTGCTGTACAAACTGGTGATCCAGCAGAACGTGGCGGCGGTCCGTGACGCCATCAACGAGGATCAGCAGATATTCCGCAAGCGGGCCCGTCCCAAAATCCTGCTGGCCACCAACTACGAAGACGCTGTCAACCTGTACAATACCTACAAGGAGAATCTCCTCGGCGTCATTTCCGACATAGGCTTTGTGCTTCACCGCGGAGACAAGCCTTCCATGGAAATGCTTGACGCCGGCGTGGACCTGTGCAAGCTCATCCGTGCGGAAATCCCCAAGATGCCTATCCTGATGCAGAGTTCCCAGGAAAGCATGCGCAGCGTGGCGGAAGGTCTGCGCGCGGGCTTCCTGATGAAGCGCTCCAAGACGCTTACCCACGAACTGTCCGAATACATCGGCAGGGAATTCGGGTTCGGAGACTTTGTGGTGGTTAACGAAAAAGGCCGTGAGATAGCCCGTGCCCATGACCTCAAAGGGGCCGAAGAGATTATCGCCACCCTGCCCGCCGCCCAGATAGACAGGCTCCGCAGTAAGAATTATGCATCCCGATGGCTTCTGGCGCGCGGTATCTTCGACGAAGGCAATTCCATTAAAAATACCAATTTCGAGAATGCGGAGTCTTTCCGCAAGGCCGCCGTCGAGCGCATCCATGCCTACAGGGTATCGCAAAGTCTCGGTGTGGTGGCCCACTTCGACCCGGACACGTTCAACGACACCATATGGTTCTCCCGCATGGGAGAAGGTTCCATCGGCGGAAAGGCCCGCGGATTGGCCTTCCTGAACCACATCCTCTACAAGCACAATCTCTATGAAAAATGGGAAGGTGCCCGCGTGATGGTTCCGCGGACGCTGGTTATCGCTACTGAATACTTCGACCGCTTCATCAACGAGAACGGTCTGCACTATGTCATAAATTCGGACATTTCAGATGCCGAGATCCTGTCGGAATTCGTTGCTTCCAACCTGCCGCAGGACCTGACTAAGGCCCTCCGGGCATTTATCCGCCAGGTGCACGCTCCGCTGGCCGTACGCTCGTCTTCCAAACTGGAAGACTCTTATTATCAGCCGTTTGCCGGTGTGTATTCCACATATATGATTCCGGCGGTCGAGAACGAAGACCAGCAGCTCCGCCTTCTTTCAAAGGCTATAAAGAGCGTATACGCATCGGTCTATTTCGCCAGTTCCCGCGGATATATAACCGCAACGGCCAATGTCATTTCGGAAGAGAAGATGGCCATCATCCTTCAGGAAATATGCGGCGCAGAGGAGAACGGATACTTCTTCCCGACCCTTTCGGGCATGGCCAGAAGCGTGAACTTCTACCCCATCGGCTATGAAAAGGCGGAAGACGGTATCTGCAAACTGGCCTTTGGCCTGGGCAAGGCCGTGGTGGACGGGGAGCAGGTGCTCCGTTTTTCGCCCGCATATCCGAAACACGTGCTTCAGACATCTACGCCCGAACTGGCCATGCGCGACACGCAGCAGGTAATGTATGCCCTCAATCTGGAGCCCGACAAATTCAAGACTTCCATAGACGACGCCGTCAACCTGGAACGCATCCCCATAAGCGAATGCGGGAAGTTCAGCGCATTCCGGAAGGTGGCCTCCACATACGACTTTGAGAACCGGCGCATGGTGGACTATCCGCTCGAGAACGGTCCCAAGGCCATTACCTTCTCACATGTCCTCCGGTACGGGACCTTCCCCCTGGCGCCTATCGTACAGGAACTGCTGGCCATCTGTGCCGACGAAATGAACTGCGGCGTGGAAATGGAATTCGCGGCAGAACTGAGCACCGGCCTGTTCAACGTCCTGCAGATCCGCCCCATTTCATCCGATTCCATGCACTCGGAAGTGGATTGGCGGAGCATCGACTGCTCGGGCGCCATGATTACATCCGAGAGCGCTTTGGGCACCGGCTGGATTCCGGACATCAGGGATGTCATCTATCTGAAGGCCGGCTCATTCGACAAACTGAAAACGGTGGAAATGGCCCAGGAGCTCCGGGAAATCAATGCACGGATGCGCACGGAAGGCAGTCAGTATATCCTGATCGGCTTCGGCCGGTGGGGCTCCAGCATCCCCACGCTGGGCGTCCCCGTGCAGTGGAGCGACATCTCCGAAGCCAGGGTGCTGGTAGAGTGCTCATTGCCCGATTTCCGGGTAGATCCCAGTCAGGGTACGCACTTTTTCCAGAACCTTACGTCCTCCAATGCCGGATATGTAAACGTGGATCCGTACCTCAGAAAAGGCGATTCAGTCGATTTAAGCCCGTTGGACGCCCTTCCTGCCGTGGAAGAAACCACCTGGCTCCGTCACGTCCGCCTCGATCAGCCTTTGAAGGTCTGTATCGACGGCCGTGCCGGCAAGGCGCTGATTAGCCTGTAAAATGCTTTGAGTCGCCCCAGCGGCCGTAGCCTATTACAACTTTTTTCCCGGTCAGACCGTCTCCCATCGAGCAGAACGGGAACACGCAATTCTTGCAGATGTGCGTATCTCCCTTCCCTCCTGAAACAGGGCAGTCCCGGAGTATGGTCTTGCGGTCGTACAGGTTGTATTTGACCATCTGCTCTTCGGGGGTGATATTCGGCATGAAGACGTTGGCTCCCGCCAGGATGCCCTTCTCGCGGCCACGCGGATCCAGTACCTCGAGAGCCGTGGCGGCGGCGATGTTGATATCGGGCATGAGCAGACGCAGCAACGCTATCATTTTGAGACCCAGCGAAAAGCGCTTTTCGGCGGAAGGGTAAGGCGCGCCGGAGAGCGTGAGCGGCGTTTCGGGATGGGGATTGTACGGCCCCATGCCTATCATCGGCGCGTCGAACTCCTTGTAGAACAGCAGGTCGCCGGCCATGTCCTCCGCCGTCTGGAAGGGCATGCCTATCATGGCTCCGGTGCCGGCCTGGTAGCCGATTGCCTTCAGGTCGTATAATGCCTGCAGCCTGCGGTCGAAGGCATGCAGCGGGTCGTCCGGATGAATCTTGCGGTAAAGGTCGGGGTTGGAAGACTCTATGCGCAGCAGATAACGGTGCGCTCCGGCATCGAACCACTCCTCGTAGACCTCGCGTGGCTGTTCCCCAAGCGAGAGGGTGATGCCCAGCGGCGGATCTTCGCCGGTGTCGATGGCCTTTATGGCCCCCAGCAGACGGGTGATTTTGCGGACGAAGGCGGCGTCGGTGCGCTCCCCGCCCTGGATGACCACGGAGCCGAAGCGGCGCCGCGCGGCTATGCGGGCAGATGCAAGCACCTCATCTTCAGACAGTTCATAGCGCGGACAGCGGATATCCCTGCGGATTCCGCAGTAAAGGCAGTCCTTGACGCAGATGTTGGAAATCTCGATGAGTCCGCGAAGGTAGACCTCCGGGCCGACGGTCGCCACCTTGACACGATAGGCCTCCTCGCGAAGCGCCGCCTCGAATGCGGCATCCTCGCAGGCAATGGCGGCAGCCAGCCCTTCCCGGTCCAGAGTAAGCTCCGAAAGAGTCATTTTTTGATAAAAGGCATTCCTGATGCAAAGATAGTGTTTTTTCAGTAGCCGTTTCGAGTGAAAAAATTATCTTTGTGTGTAATCAATTGCGCCCGCGCCGCCTCCACCTCCACGCTCGCTTCCGTGCGCCGCATCATCCCGCGCCGCCGCTACTATCTCATCAAGGTGAACCAGCTCCTCGAGCGCAACCAGGTCTACGTCCCCGACGAAGACTACGACTTGGTCCTCAACTTCCTCCGCGAGCACTGCCCCGGGGCCCGGAAAGGGTAGAGGCGAGGAAAGATTAGAAATGCCAGCCGCAGGTGACGGCGAGATAATGCAGGTGGATGGAGCCTGTACGGTTGTATTCCGGGTACTGCCTCATCGCATTCAGCAGGCCGATGCTGCCCTCGAAGCCCCACTGGAAATGCTTGCCGCGCAGGAAGGTTACGCTCGGCTGCAGCCCCAGGTCGAAGCGGTTGAATTTTTCCTTGCCGTTCCGCGGGTCGTTCGGGTCCGCGTCGACGTAGTATGTGTCCTTCAATACCATATAGGACAGTGCCGGCCCGAGCCCCACGACCATCCGGGTGCCGTCGGTTTCAAAATGATATCGGCAGACGATGAAAGCGTCGGCCAGGGCCATGCCGTCCGGGTCGCCCCCGACCCACATGAAATGGCGGATGTCGCTGAGTTGTGCCCGCAGGCCGGCTCCCGGCATCACCGACCACTTGTCATCGAGCCTGAAGTCAAGGCCGTACGACACCCGCAGCACCGCTCCGGGATTGCTTCCGTATGACCAGGAGCCGCTCTCGAGGAACAGTCCGCCACCGAGCATGACATTGCTCTCCTGCGCATGCGCAAGGCTCATCGACAGCGCCAGAAGCGCCGTTAAAACGATTGTTTTTTTCATTTTCCGCTGTATTTGCCGGCAAAGAGAATCGCGCCGGAACTGGTTTCTGTAATCAGGTAAAGGAAAGGATGGTCGGCATGGAAGACGACGTTCTGGCCGGGGCCGGCAGATGTGGCCATCACTCCGGCCGAAGATACCGCCGCAGCCTCTGTTCCTTCTTCATCCACCTTGATGACGGCGTCCTGCTTGACGAAGCTAAGGCACAGGGCGGCATCGGACATGGCCTTGAAATTGGCAGCCGTGGTGAAGGAGGAAGGCATCCCCATGTCGGAAAGGATGTCGTTGAGTTTCTTGGAGTACTTGGTCTCGAACTTCGGCAGCCAGAGGTCCACGTCGCAGGAGACCATCCCCGAAAGGAATCCGTTCCAGTCGAAGTCCTTGAGGGCCGATGTTACCTCTGCAATCGTCTTCCCGGTTTGCGGAAGGATGACCAGCATGCTGAAGGCCCCGTTTCCGTACGGAAGGCGCACCACCCGGAAAATATTGTTGTCCTGATACATGAAGTGCCCGTTGTGCTTCATCATCGGCACCTTCTTCGCGGCACCGTTCCCGATCGTGAAGCTTTCATTGGCAGTATTCCCTTTGGGGAACTTTTCCTTCCACTGGCTCTTGAAATACAAGGCGTTGAGAAGATATGCCAGCATGTCCGGGCTCACCTCGTCCAGCACCTTGGGAATCATCCCGTTCGTCTGCTTGTCGCACCAGCCGTTGATGGTTTTCAGCGCGCCTGCGCCGTCGAAGAAATCCAGGTTGGCCACTTCGGCCATGTAATATTTGCCGGCAGTGCTCCTGTAACTGTCTTTTAGTGAATACTGTTTGTTTACGAATATGGCGTTGGCGATGGAGAGTTTCGTCTTCTTGTCCAGCGAGGGAAGCTGCTGCATCATGGAGAGGCAGTATTCGTTCACGGCGTCCACCTCACCGGCGCCGTAGCCCAGCACCTTGCAGATTTCATCGGCGGTTCCGTTCTGTGCGCCGTCCAGCAGCATCCCCAGCAGGAACTGCATGCTGAGCGGGGAGATGATGAAGTCGCCTTCCTCGGCCGTGTTGATGCGGTCGAGGAAATCAAATGCGAAAGTGTTGCCCTCCCGGGCGAATTCGGCAGATTTGGTGGTAAGCTCCAGGGCCTTGTACGGGTTGTTCCCGGAATCGTCCAGGCCGGGTTTTTCGCACGACTGGCTTAGCGTGAGCATTGCGGCTGCGGCCGCAATCAGTCCAAAATGATTCATAATAACCGATTGTTTATTTTCCAAAAGTGATTCGAAGGCCGGATGTCACCGAAAACATGACGGGGTGGGCGCTCCGGTAAGTATTTAAAACCGGATTTTCCGGCATGAATGTCCAGTTGAACTCAGGTTCCATGTACAGCCCCAGGTTCTTGGTAAGCTTGAACTGGATTCCCCCGGCGCCCATGAGAGAGGCGCTGAAACCGTCTTTTTGCACCTGCTCCCCGTCGAACGTCGCTTTGATGCACCAGTCGCCTTCAAGCCCTCCTCCAAGATAGAAATCCAGCCGTTTGGTTGAGGCAAACGTCCAGTCGAGGCGCAGGGGTATTCCCAGATAATGCGCAGTCTGCATCTTTTCCCCTGACAGGGAATAGGCGATTGAGCTTTTGTATCTGGAATAATCCAGCCCGGTGGTGACTGAAAGCTTTTCGCTTATGGGAAATCTTGCCGACAAGCCGAACCTGCGCGGGAAAAAGTAATGAACGTTTCCGGTGGGTTCGTCTTTCTGCGGTTCCTGTTGCGTGGTAAGGTCGCCGCTTGGAGACACTTCCATGGCCTCGCGCATTCCAAAAAGAAGCGGTACAGCAGTGGCAAGCAGCCCTCCTCCGGTGAGCACGCCGGCAGTGGGGAACAATATCTTTCTGACAATCCTGGCATTTCTATTCGCGGGAACGAACGGCGACGCGGCGGGATGCCCGGTGGATACGGTTTCGACAGCCTGCGGAGCTGCCGCAGCTTTTTCGGGAGCTTCTGCCTTCCCGGAAGATGATGCCGTTTCTGCCGGGGTTGCCGCCTCTGCTTCCGGAACGGCGCTGTCAGGTTTTTCGGGCATCTCTTCGGCTTCGGCAGTCTTTGCCTCCGTGGAGCTTTCAGTTACGGCCGCCTGCTGCGGGAGCGCCGATTCCTGCATGGCCGCCCTCGGCGCCACCGATTTGGCTTGCGCGACAATCGGGGCGGTCTGCGCCTGATTGGCGGTTGCGACCGGCAGAACAGCGGTCGGCATCTCTTCGGCGATGTCGGCTGGGGCTTCGGCCTGTACCGGCTCTTCGCTGTCTGCGGTAACGGCAGCCTCGGCAACCAAGGCCGGCTCCTGCTGTGCAACAAGGCTGTCTCTCTCCGATACGGTAGGTTTGTGAATGAGCAGGACGGCGGCAAGCGCGGCAGCGAGCGCGGGAACAAGCGCCCATGCCGGACGGAAGCGCTTCGGCGCGGGAGCGGCAGCATCCAGGCGGGCACGGAACTCGGCAAAGACGCTCTCGGGAAGCTCGCCTTCCGGCTCTTCCAACTTGTCCCTGACTATGTCTTCCCACTTTCTCATCGGTCCTGTTCCTTTAAATATTGTTTTATCTTTTCTTTCAGTTGTCTCCTTGCCTTCACCAGCGTGCTGGTTGAGCCTCTCTCGCTGATTCCCAGCATCTTGCCGATATCCTTGTGCGAGTAACTGTCGATGCAGTAAAGGTTCAGGACGGCTCTCCGCAAACCGGGCAGCTCCGAAATCCATTCCATAAGCTTCTCCCTCGGTATCGTTTCCACCTCTTCCCCAGCGGGCTCCGGAATGTCGTCCCTTGCGTCAAAGTCCAGGGGGACCATCCTCCAGCGGTGGCGTTTTATCTGGTTGAGAGCTTTGTTTATGGCAATCTTCCTTATCCACGCATACAGGGAACCCTCCCCGGTATACTTGAAAGAATCAATCTTTTCAAGTGCCTTGATGAGCGTATCCAGCATAAGGTCCTTCGCATCGTCTTCGTCTCCGAGGTATCGCCGGCACAGCGCACTCACCCTTACTGCATATCTTCTATACAGTTCCTCTTCCGCCATTCTGTCCCTCTGAGAGCAGTACCTGGCCAGCGCCTGCTCGTCCAGTTCTTTATACACTTTGGATATCTGCCTTATAAACACACGATTTTCCGGAATGCGTCACTTCCCGGCAAAAAAAA
>JAILQG010000034.1 GCA_024699055.1 Bacteroidales bacterium | reverse complement strand
TCGCAGGTGCCGCAGTCGGCGCTCTCTTCCTGCCCGAAATAACGCAGGAGATAGTGCGAACGGCACTCGCCGCTCTCCTTCACATACTGCACCATGGCCTCGGAGCGTTTTGCGTACATCTGTTTCAGCTGCCCGTATTCTGCAGGTTTAAGGTCCAGATTGCCGGGAATGAGCCGTTCGTGGTGAAGGGTTATCACATCGGAATGCCCACCTGGAATATAGCGTATCACGTGCTCCCGGGAAAGCCGGTACAGCAGTTCGTGGAAGCGCGGCACCTCCATGCCCATCTCCCTGGCCATCTGTTCGTCCCGTACGGGCACGGGATAGTCGAACACACCCACATACCCCCGCATGAGTTTTTCCAGCACCTCCACCATCTCCTTTTCCGGCAGTTCCACGTCATATAACGAGCTGCGGTTCAAGATGATGCGCACCTGGATGCTGATATCGGCATCTTCGGTGATGCTGATGTGCCCCGAGCGCTCGAGATATCTCAGCGCGCTTGACGCCTGGGGCTGGCTCAGGCCGTAGGTCTTGCAGAATTCTTCCAGCGAAAACTCCAGCTGCCTCATCCGGCCCTGGTCGTACGGAATCTGGAAAAACACGTGGAGTTTCTGGTAGATGTCCTCGATGTATTCGAGTGACGGGAACGAGGTGGTCTGCAGCTGATGAAGCCTGCGGATGTCCGCGGCGTTCCACAGCAGCACGGCATAGGAGCGCAAGCCGTCGCGGCCCGCCCTTCCCGCCTCCTGGAAATACGCCTCGGGGCTCTCGGGAACGTCGCAGTGCACGACGAAGCGGACATCCGGCTTGTCTATCCCCATGCCGAAGGCATTGGTGCAGATCATGACGCGGATAGCGCCCTCCTTCCATGCGGCCTGGCGTTCGGCGCGGGCGATGGAATCGAGCCCGGCATGGTAGAACGACGACGAGACTCCTTCGCCCTGCAGGAAAGCGGCGGTTTCTTCGCAGCGCAGGCGGCTGCGCATATATACGATTCCGGAGCCGCTGACACCGCGGCAGATATCCAGCAGCTGTCCCCTCTTGTCTTCGGCCTCCCGTACGATATAGCTCAGGTTCGGCCTCTCGAAGCCGCTCTTGAGCAGAAGCCTTTCGCGGAAGCGGAGCCTGTCCATGATATCCTCCGCCACATCGGGGGTGGCGGTGGCGGTGAGGGCGATCACGGGTGCGTCCACCCTTTCTCGGATGGCTCCCGTCTGCAGATAGTCGGGCCTGAAATCATAGCCCCACTGGGATATGCAGTGCGCCTCGTCAACTACTATGTAATTGATATCCAGCACCTCCAGATAACTTTGAAAAAGCTGGGTGGAGAGCCGCTCGGGAGACACATACAGGAACTTGCAGCCCCCGTAGGCGGCGTTGTTCAGGGCCAGGTCCACCTGATGGCGCGACATGCCTGCGTGCACCGCTATGGCCTTGATGCCGCGTTTCTCCAGTCCCTGGACCTGATCCTTCATGAGGGCTATGAGCGGAGTGACGACGAGCGCGGTGCCCTCTTTCATGAGCGCAGGCACCTGGAAACAGACACTTTTGCCGCCGCCGGTGGGAAGGATGGCGAGCACGTCACGCCCCTCTAGCGCCGCAGAAATTATCTCTTCCTGCATGGGACGGAACGACTCGTAACCCCAGTACCGGTGCAATATTTCCAGTGCGCTGTCCATACCTCGCAAAGATACTCAATTCCGCATTGAGATGCCAAAAAAAATATTAACTTTGCATGATTGTAAAAATCATCTCGAAATTCAGTAAAACCAACGTTATAACATGGACAAAAAAGCACTCGCCAAGTATGGCATCACCGGGGTTAAGGAAGTTCTCTACAACCCCACCTACGAAGTCCTCTACAATGAGGAGACAAAGCCCGGCCTGGAAGGTTTCGACAAAGGCCAGGTAACCGAACTCGGAGCAATCAACGTCATGACCGGCGTCTACACCGGCCGCTCCCCCAAAGACAAATACATAGTTTACGACAAGACCACCAAAGAAGGCCGTCCCGGCGAAGTATGGTGGACCACCGAAGCCTACCCCAACGACAACCACAAGATGTCCGTAAAGGTCTGGAACGAGGTCAAGAAGCTCGCCCGCAAGCAACTTTCCGGCAAGCGTCTTTTCGTGGTCGACGGTTTCTGCGGCACCCACGCCGACACCCGCATGAAGGTCCGCTTCATCGTGGAGGTCGCCTGGCAGGCCCACTTCGTGACCAATATGTTCATCCGTCCCAAGAACGAAGCCGAATTTGAGCAGGAGCCCGATTTCGTCGTTTACTGCGCCTCCAAGGCCAAAGTGGAGAAATACCAGGAATACGGCCTCAACAGCGAGACCGCCGTGGCGTTCAACGTCACCAGCAAAGAGCAGGTCATCCTCAACACCTGGTACGGCGGTGAGATGAAGAAAGGTATGTTCTCCATGATGAACTACTACCTGCCGCTGAAGGGTATCGCTTCGATGCACTGCTCTGCTAACAGTAGGACAAGAACGAATCTCTGCCCCCTATTGAAATTGTCAGTAATTTCACCTATGTTCGAAATGCTCATTGCAGTCCTCCTCACTATATCGAGAGATAATTGCTTTTACAATTCTA
>JAILQG010000029.1 GCA_024699055.1 Bacteroidales bacterium | reverse complement strand
ACGTCGGCGAAGACCGGGAGATGGTCGGAGGCCTTGTCGAGCTTTGCCACCTTCGACTTGGTGATCACTGCCGACTTGAGCGGTGTCACGCGCGTGAAGCCCGGGTTACGGAGAACCATGATGTAGTCAATGCAGATATCGGCCCCGTCGGAAGGATAGGTGGGCTGGTCGGGCGTAAGGATGTCCCAGTACTGCGCGAATTCCTGCATGCAGGCCTCGTTCCTCGGGGCATTGAGGTCCCCAGCCAGGAAAACGGGCTTCGTGGAACGGCCGTATTTGCCAAGCACATAATTGTTTATGATGCGTGTCTGCTGGAGACGGGCGTTTTCGTACTCGTAATCGAGATGGGTGGAGATGAAGACGTACTGCGCGGTTTCCACCACCACGAATGCACGGACTTCGCTGCCCTCGAAATGCGGGAGATTCCCGGCCGCCCCGTAGACGATGGCGGAAGGCGTGACGATGCCGTCGCCATAGGCTCCGTCCCTGTAGGAAATGGCCCTCCCGAAGCGGTATTCCCATCCGCCGAGGCCGTAGGCGAGCTCGCGGAGCTGGTATTCGGGATTGCGGGTGTTGCAGCTGTCAAGCTCGTTCAGCGAAACGATATCCGCCTTGTATTCCTTGATTAACGCAGCCACGTCGGGGGCACTGTTCTCCCCTGACTTGTGGAAAACGCCCACATTGTACTGCATGAGACGGACGGTTCCTTCCTGCTTTCCGGTCACGCTGCAGGAAACGAGGAGCAAAGCGGCTCCCAAGAGTATTATCACGCGATTTTTCATAACGCAAAGATGCGAAAAATAATTACATTTGCATTCTATGAGAATCAGGTATTTCCTCTGTCTGCTTCCCTGTCTCGTACTGGCGCTGTCCTGCACCGGGAGAAACGGCAATTCCAATTTCGATGAGAGTGAATACATTGCAGTCCCCTTCCGCGGCAACACTTACGTGACCGGGGCGGCCGGAGACATATACAATAAAGCCGTTTCCACCATCGACAGCGAGAGCGGCGCACTGAAGAACTGGAACGACGCCTCCACGGTGCTCAGCTTCTACGTCAGGACTTCCGCCACCGGGGACATGGCCCTCGCCATAAAGGCGCACAACATTCAGGACACCCACTCCTGCACCCTCACCTTCACCGACGGCGAATCCTCCTACGATGTCACGGTCGCTTCCAAAACTCCCGTCTGCCTCAACGTGGGCACCTTCAAGGTGAGCGCTCCCGGCTATAAGAAAATCGACATCAGGGCGAAGGAAGCCTCTCCCGCAGGAGCGCAGTTCGCAAGGATAGACAAGTACCTGCTCAAGGGCTCCGCCCTGCAGGGGAAGAACTGCTATCTGCCTGAAAACAAGGTGGATGACAACTCCCTCTGGTGCCGGAGGGGCCCGTCCGTCCATCTGTTCTACACCCTTCCGCAGGAAGACGTGGAATGGTTCTACAACGAAGTGACGGTGCCCGAAGGATCGGACGTCCCCGGCAGTTATTTCATGCTGACCGGCTTCCGGGAGGGCTACATGGGCATCCAGTCCCATCCGGAAGGGCAGCCCAACACCGTGCTGTTCTCGGTCTGGAGCCCGCAGGAAACGGACGATGCATCCGCAGTGTCCGAAGATAAGAAAGTGAAGCTGCTCCGGCAGGGCAAGGACGTGGAAGCCAGGGATTTCGGCGGGGAGGGCACCGGCGGCCAGAGCTTCATGAACTATCCCTGGAAAACCGGAATCAGCTACAAAACGCTCGTTCAGGTGCGGCCCACCGGCACCGGAGCCACCGATTACACCGGCTATTTCTGCGACGAGAAAGGAGAGTGGCACCTTCTGGCATCCTTCAGAAGGCCCCAGACCGACACCTGGTACATGGGAGCATATTCCTTCCTGGAGTGCTTCGTTCCCGAAACCAGCATCTACGCGCGCGAAGCCCGTTTCCATAATCAGTGGGTACGGCTCAGGGACGGCAGCTGGAAAAAGATCAGTTCCGCCCGCTTTTCCTGCGACAATACCGGCATCAGCGGGTTCAGGGGAGACATGTACGGCGCACAGGAGGGTGAAGACCTGGTCCTGAGGCACTGCGGCTTCTTCCCGGAGCAGACCATGTTCGGCACCACCTTCGCCATTCCGCAGGGAGGTTCCGCCCCGCAGATCGATTTCGTCGCTCTCGAAAGGCTTTAACGCCTCAGGTTACGGTAGTCCTTGGGGCTCATCCCGAAGGTTTCCCTGAATATTTTGGTAAAGTAAGAGGAGGACGAGAATCCAAGCCTGTAGCCGATGTCGGATATGCGGGCGGTGGGGTCTTTCATGAGCTCGAGCGCCCTTGCCATGCGGATATCGCGGATGAGCTGGTTGGGACTCATGTCCAGTTCGGATTTCAGCTTGTTGAAGAGCGTCGCGCGGCTGCAGTTCATGCCGGCGGATATGCTGTCCACGCCGAGCCCGAACTCCCCGATATTGTCCTGGATGTATTTGATGACAGCTTCCACGAACACGGACTTTTCCTTGTCCATTATGAGCTGCATCGGACTTCCCGCGCCCTCTGTAGCACCCTGCGGGCGATTGTCCGGATGCCATGAAGACAGTTTCTGGCTGTATTCATCGAGCTTCCTTTTCTTTTTTTTATTCTCTGAAACGAGCGAAATAACGAGGTAGACTAGCCCGATTCCGACGAAGATTCCCAGCAGGATGACAGCGAGCTTGAGCGGCGGCCACAGGACGTCTATTTCGAGCGTAGAGCTCTCCCCGAAAGGTTCAGCCTGGTTCTGGGCAGCCGCCACCTCAAATACGTATCGGCCGGGGGGAACATTGAGATAAGACGCGCCCCCTTCGCCGTCGCCGCGGGGGAGCATGTGCCATTCATCGTCGTAGCCGGTCAGCCTGTAACGGTAGACGTTATTTCCGGGAGTGTCGTAGTCGAGCGATACGAAGGAGACGCGGAAGTCGGCGGCGTCACTCTTCAGCTTCACCCCGGAAGAGGCCGATATGTCCATGGAACCGTTCCCGTCCATCCCGCTGATGCCGGTAATCATCACCTTTATGCTCCTGCTTACCTTGCTGCTTTTCAGGGATTCCGGCAGAAATCCGTTGAGCCCGCGGTTGCATCCTATGAAGATGTCGCCGCTGGAGCTGTTCAGGCAGGAGTTGTAGGTGAAAGCATGGCTCAGGAAGCCGTCTTCCCGGCTGAAGCGCCAGACTCGGGAGACGTCGCAGCAGAGCACTCCTCCGTCGGTGATGAGCCAGAGCCCGCTGTTGTCGGACACCATTCCGAGGATGAGGGGCTCCCCTATGTCCCAGCGCGGAGAACGCACAAGGGAGCCGTCTTCACGCAAGACATACAGGCCCTTGTCGGTACCGACGTACAGGTTGCCTTCATAGACCTCGATGGAGGTAACCCCGCGGGGGCCGTCAGTATCGCCCTCGTAATGTCCGGAATAGCCTCCGGAGTCCATGTCGTATGACAGCAGTCCCCAGCCGTTGGAGGCGAAATAAAGTTTTCGGCCCATCTGGCGGATGCTCATCACGTCGCATTCCCTGTCGATGCGAAGGCTCCGGATAAAGCGGCCGGACCATTCCATATACCGGCATATTCCGGATTTCGTGCCAAGCCACAGATTGCCGTCCGAATCGCGGAAAATGGAACAGACGTCAAATTCGCCGTCGTCCACCACTTCGGGGCCGTAATGGACAACATGCCCGAAGGCAAGATCGGTATGATAAAGCCCGTTCCCGAATGTACCTGTCCACACGCCGTCGCTTTCCACCAGGATGGAGTGCACGCTGAGATCGCGCATCTCAGTAACCGGGTCGGCGCGCAGATATTCGCCGTCGGCAGGATTGAATAAGCTGAGGCCTCCGTCGTCGGCTCCGAGGGCAAGGCGGCCGTCAGGCATCTGCCCGATAACCGTGACTACCTGCCCGCATTCCTTCGGAGGCAGGGTGGTGATGATGCCGGAGCCTGTACCGTAATAGTTTACACCGCTGAAATAAGTTCCCGCCCAAAGCGCGCCGTCCCTGTCGACGAACAGGGAAATGAAGACGCCGTCGTCAAGCTTCTCAAGCTCCCTGGAATGGACAGAATAAGCATACAGGCCGTCCGAGGTGCCGAGCACGAGGCGTCCCTGCCCGGATGAAGATACGGAATGGAGCCCGGTTCCGGACAAACCGGACAGGACAGAGTAGAAATGCATGCTCGCCAGTTCGAGGCGGAACATTTTCCCGTCCGGTGAACAGACCCACATGTCGCCGAAGGAATCCACGCAGACAAAGGAGGCGGAACCGATTGAAGCCCCGGTAAGCTTATCCCTTACCTGTATGGCCACGAAAGAATCCGTGGCGGAATTGTATCGATAGATGTTCCTGTCGCCGCAGAGCGCCCAGATTACTCCCTCGTTGCAGATTATTCCGGTAATGTCTTTCCGGGAAAGCTGCATCCGGTAAGTACGCCACGACCTGTCCTTGATGTCGTATCTGAAAAGCCCGTAATCGGAAGTGCCGACCCACAGGTTTCCACCTTCGTCAGCCTCGATGCAGCTAATCATCACTTCGTCGTAACTGCGGGTGGTGACTTCGAAGGGGACCTTCACGAGCGAATCGTCGCTCAGCATGAAGAGGCCTTCGCGCGTTGCGACGTAGAAATCTCCTCCGGGGGTGGAGCAGAGGTCGTAAACCGCCTTGTTGAAGGGCAGGCCGCCCTCGCGCCCAATCCTGAGAAGCGCCTGGCTGTCGTAACGGCACAGGCCGTACTTCGTGCCGAAATACACGAACCCGCCGCGGTCCTGGCCCACCGTGTTGACTATGTCCGAGGGCAGGCCGTCTTCCACGCTGATATTCCGGACTTTAGCCTTCAACTCCGCAGGGAGGAGCATCAAAACGGGCGCCAACAGCAGAAAAATGCGCTTCATGGGATAAAATTATCGGCTAAATTATGCTTGAATGTTCTTTTTAATAGCACAAAAATATAAAAAATATCACTATTGTCAAAACATACAGGCTTTAATAAAAAATTAGACGATTTTACTATCATATAAGGTAAAAACTTAATTATCTTTAGTCCTGTAAAAAGAAATTATTTACTAACCACCAGTAAAAAATGAAGAAACTAATCTTTGCTTTAGTGGCCATGCTGCTCCCAATGGGGTTGCTGGCACAATCTTCAGTAAACGGCGTGGTAGTGGACACCCAGGGCGAACCTGTCATCGGGTGCGGCGTATTCGAAGTGGGCAATCCCACCAACGGCGTCGTAACCGACAATGACGGCACCTTTGCCATCCGAGTCCCCGCCAACGCGACTCTTCAGTTCTCGTGCATCGGTTACACCGAGCAGCAGATTGCCCTGAACGGCAGGACCGACATCAAGGTCACGCTCTCGGAATCCACCGAATTCCTCAACGAGGTCATGGTCGTGGCATTCGGTACTACGACCAGAGAGGCCTTCACGGGGTCGGCGGGAACCATGGGCGAGAGCGAACTCTCCAAAGTTCAGCTGTCCAACGCCGCACAGGCCCTTGCAGGCCGTGTCGCAGGTGTCCAGATCAACAACACATCCGGACAGTTCGGCAGCTCTCCCACCATCACCATCCGCGGCGTGGGCTCAATCTACTCCGATACCCAGCCCCTTATCGTCGTTGACGGCATGCCTTACGACGGCGACCTCAACCTTATCAACAGCAACGATATCGAGTCGATGGTCGTGCTCAAGGATGCTGCTTCCAACGCACTTTACGGTGCCCGAGGCGCAAACGGCGTCATCATGATCACCACCAAGAAGGGTAAGATCGGCGACGCAAAGATCACCGTCGATGCCAAATGGGGTGTTAACAGCAATGCCCTGCAGCTCTACAACACGGTGACCACCAGGCAGTTCTATGAGACTTACTACAAGACTCTCTACAACCAGGCAGTGCTCGACGGAGCCAGTGCAGCCGACGCTCATGCGCTCGCAAACGCCGGCGTACAGAGCTCTTCCACCGGCCCAGGTTACATGGTTTACACCGTTCCGCGCGATGAAGACTTTATCCTCGCCGGCGGCACCATGAACCCGAAGGCCACTCTGGGCGCTTTCCACAATTACGGCGGACAGACCTTCTGGATCCAGCCCGACGACTGGCAGAAGGAAGGCCTTCAGAACGGTTTCCGTCAGGAATACAACGTATCCATCGCAGGTGCCGTAGACAAGATCAACTACTATTCTTCGATCGGCTACCTCAATCAGGAAGGTATCCAGGAGAACCAGGACCAGAAGAGGCTCACCGCCCGTCTGGGCGCCGACTATCAGGCCAAACCCTGGCTCAAGGTGGGTGCCAACTTCAACTACACCCATTATGTCTACCACCAGACTTCCGAAGGCACGCTCAACGCAGGCTTCATCTGGCAGACCATCAAGACCCAGGCCCCGGTTTATCCGGTTTACCTGCGCGACGCCAACGGCAATATCATGAAGGACAAGTGGGGACTCGACATGTACGACTTCGCACAGTCCTACGGCATGAACAGGGCCGGCGGAACCGGCGGCAACTCCATCTTCGGTAACAAGTACGACAATTCCGGCCATGACGGTAACTCCATCACCGCTAAGGGATATGCCGACTTCAAGCTGTTCCCGTTCCTCACCTTCACCATCAACGCTAGTGCCTACGACTACGACCGCAAGTACACCTACATCACCAGCCCGTTCGTAGACTACTATACCAATTCCTCCGACAACGGCTATCTTTACAAGAGCCAGCAGAGGGACTTCTCGTACAACACCCAGCAGCTGCTCAACTTCAACAAGGATTTCGGCAAGCACAATGTCGGCCTGATGGTTGGTCACGAGTACTATAACACCAAGTACGAGTTCATGGATATGTCGGGCCGCAACTTCGGCATCGACGGCGTTACCGAAATCGACGCCCTCCTGCAGCTCAACCCCACACCCTCGTCGAGCTCGAGCGTCTACAACAACGAAGGTTACTTCTCCCGCGCCCTCTACGACTATGACGGAAAGTACTATCTGTCAGCATCGTTCCGCCGCGACGCGTCTTCACGCTTCGCCGTGAATCACCGCTGGGGTAACTTCTGGTCGGCAGGCGCCGCCTGGCTGATCTCCAAGGAAAGCTTCTTCAACGTTCCGTGGGTGAACACCCTCAAGTACAAGGTCTCCATCGGTTCCCAGGGTAACGACAATATCGGTAACTACCTGTACGCCAACTCCTACGACATCGTGAACAACGATAATAAGGTAGCGTTCCAGTGGCGCCAGAAGGGTACCGAGGACATCACCTGGGAAACCAACACAAACTTCAACACCGGTTTCGAGTTCGAGCTGTTCGACTACCGCCTCACCGGTAGCATCGACTACTTCTACCGCAAGACCTCCGACATGCTGTTCCAGATCAGCACTCCGCCTTCCATCGGCTACAGCAGCTACTGGACCAACCTCGGCGACATGCGCAACACCGGTTTCGAACTTGACCTCCATGCAGGCATCGTCCGCAACAAAAACTTCCAGTGGAACGTCGATTTCAACATCTCCACCGCAAGGGACAAGGTGCTTTCGCTTCCTGACGAGCTCAAGACCGTCAAGGTCGGCGACCATGTCGGCTACGTGAACGAGGATACCTCCTTCATCTCCAAGTACCGCTACTACATCGGCGAAGGACTTCCGCTTTACAGCTGGTATCTCCGCTCCTATGCAGGCGTAGATCCCGAAACCGGTGAAGCCCTTTACTGGAAGGACGTTACCGACGACGAGGGCAATCCCACCGGCGAGAGGGAGACCACCAACATCGGCACCGAAGGCTCCTACTACATCAACGGCAACGCCGCTCCCGACTTCTACGGCGGTCTCGGAATGCAGTTCTATCTCTACGGTTTCGACCTCTCCTTCAACCTGACCTATCAGCTCGGCGGCCTGGCATACGACTACGCATACCAGATCATCATGCACAACGGCAGCGGCAACCAGATCGGAACCACCTGGCACAAGGACATCCTGAACGCCTGGACTCCCGAGAACAAGAACACCGACATCCCCCGTCTGAACCAGACCGACGCCTACACGACCACGACTTCCGACAGGTTCCTCGTAGACGCCAGCTACCTCAATTTCCAGAACGTGAACTTCGGATACACCTTCCCGGCCAGGTGGACCCAGGCCATGAAGGTGGACAAGATCCGCATTTACTGTTCAGCTGAAAACCTGTTCTTCCTCTCGAAGAGGCAGGGTATGGATCCCCGTTACTCGATTGCCGGTTGGAACAACATGTCCTCGAACAACCCCATCCGTACAATCTCCGGCGGTATAACTCTCACCTTCTAAAATGGACAAGATCATGAAAAAATATATTTTGTTCGCTTCGTCACTGCTGCTCGCCTTCGTGCTCAGCGGCTGTATCCAGGAGACTTTCCCCACCGACTACGTGCTTGACAGCCAGATAGCCCAGTCGGAGTCGGCAACCGAAGGCCTGATGAACGCAGTTTATTCCACGCTTTCGGGCGCCGATCCGCTCAATGACGGTCCCATGCCCTATGGCGGACTCAAGGTCATGCTCGACCATGGCACCAGCTCGCTCATCAGCCCGGGATATAACGGCTTCAACACCATGCTCCAATACTCGTACGGTAACTTCTCGTACACGAACAGGTCGAGGTGGCCGTCGGCCCTCTATTATGTATATATCAAGAGTGTAAACGACATCATCAGCCTCTATCCCGAAGGCACCGAACTCACCGACGTGCAGAAGGGTTATCTCGGCCAGTGCTACGCTTTCAGGGCACTCTACTACATGGAGCTCACCGAAATCATGGAATGGAAGGAACCCACCGACCCGGTCATCACTCCGAAGCTCACCATGCCGGAGGATCCCAACCACCTCAAGAACCTCGGCGTTCCCATCGTAACGGAAACCACCAGCAGCGAAGCCGCCTCCAATAACCCCAGGGTTACCATCGACGAGAACTTCGACCTTATCTTCGCCGACCTCGCGAAGGCTGAGGAACTGCTTGCTGATTTCGTCCGCACCGACAAGGTGCAGCCCGACCTGAGCGTCATCTACGGCATCTACGCCCGCGCCTATTTGTATCTGGCTTCCAGGGCCAAGACTCTGGCCGCCAAGTACACTGACGAGGCCGCATTGTGGCAGAGCTGCTACAGCTATGCCCAGAAGGCTATCGAGACTTCCAAGTGCACTCCTCTCACCGAGGACCAGTGGCTCGATCCCATCAACGGCTTCAACAACCGCACTTCCCAGAATTCCTGGATGCTCGCATACTCCGTATCGGCCAGCAACACCGACGCTGTGGAGACCTCCTGGAGCCCCGCCAACATCATGGGCACCGAGACCAACTACATCGTTTACGGCTGGCGCGTAGGCCGCGGCCTTGCACGCCACTGGTACGACAGGCTGTCCGACAAGGATTGGCGCAAGAAATCCTGGCTCGAACCCAGCTTCTTCTATGAGAGCAAGAACCAGAAACCCGGCGAGCCCTACCTCATCGAAATGGATGCCGCAGGAAACCTCATCAACAACAAGTGGAGCCTTTCCGGCGACAATACCACCAACGAGCAGTCCCAGTGGTCCGACGACTACGACGGCAGGCTCGTCGACGGCTGGAAGTACACGCTCAACAGCAGCGCTTCCTGGGTCCGCAAGCAGTGCAGCGTCGCCAACGGCTTCCTTGCATTCCCGTATCTCTACCTGAACCTCAAGTTCCGTCCGCACGCAGGCGCCTGGGATGACGTCTATACCGGCGGCATCATCGACTGGCCCATGATGCGCGTGGAAGAAATGTACTTCATCAAGGCCGAAGCCGCCCTCCACACCCAGGGCGCCGGCGCCGCCAAGAACGAACTCGAGTCCTTCATGAAGAGCTACAGGTATCCCGAATACACCTGCAACGCCTCCAGCGCCGAAGATGTCCTCGAAGAGCTCATATTCGAAAAGGATATCGAGTTCTGGGGTGAAGGCGTGAACTTCTTCGATGACAAGCGTCTCGAAAGGGGTCTCTTCAGGTCTTATCTCGGCTGCAACCTCACCAGGAACCAGCAGATAATCAACTGCAGCGGCATATTCCCGGGATGGACTCCCATGTTCTCCCAGACCGAGATGAACGCCAACACCGCGATTCTCCACTACAATACCCCGATCAATGCGGTCGCCAATTACCATGACGTGCTGACCCTTGACGAAATCAAGGCTCACTATCTGGATCCCATTGACATCACCAAGCTCAAATTCTAAACAGTGGATATCATGAAACTTTTCAGTAAATTATTCATATCCGCGATTGCTGTGGCAGGCGTTCTCGCCCTCGCTTCCTGCGCAGAAGAACAGGAACCGATCGGCGAAGGCTCCAGCACGGAGTGCTTCTTCTTCCAGCCGGTCCTCAACTACAACCTGCTCACGAATCCCGAAATCAATATCCCGGTCGTCCGTCTCGGAAACTCCGGTGACATCACCGTGAACGTTACCGCCTCGGGAGATCCTGAATTCACCGTGCCCTCTTCCGTCACCATCAAGGACGGTGACCGCACCGGTTATCTGGCAGTGACTTACAATCAGGCCAGCCTGCAGTACAACAAGCTCTACAATCTTGCCATCAAGATTTCGGGCTTCACCTCACTGTACGGCTACGAAAACGCCAACGTCACCATCGAATGGCCCACTTCGTTCTTCTCCTATGGAACGGGCGGAATCGAAGAAGGCTGGTGGGGCGAGTTCGAAGAGAAGGAAATGTTCGTCAGGGACTACGCCAACAACGTCTACCAGTGCTATCTTCCCGAATGCTGGGGCCACGACTCCGGCGGTAAGGAAGCCGGCTACCCGGTCCAGGACTACGTATTCTACTGGAACACGGCCACCAACATGGTCTACGTTCCGCTCCAGGCCATGGGATGCGAAGACTGGTGCATTGCCGACAAGGGCGCCATCGCCTGCAAGTTCGGAGGCCCCAACTATGCCGAAGGCTCTGCAGAATGGATGGACTTCATCGATGACTTCTACAAGAAGAACACCGACTTCGAGCATCCGCACTTCGATCCTACGAACAAGACGTTCTACCTCAGCAACTCCGCTGCGGTTTCCCCGGCAACCGGCGAAATCGTCTACGGTGATCCCGTCTTCGACAAGTACACTCTGGATTAATTCTTCACAAGCAGCCCGCAATGGCTTTGCGGGCTGCTTTCTTTAAAACAATGAGAAAGATACTTCTATTGCTGGCCTTAGGGCTGGTGGTTGCGGCGTGTGGACCGAAATCGTCGGACGATGCCGACGCAAAGGCGGCCAAAGCTTTGGCAGAAAGGGTTTTAGGCCCCAGGGCGAAGCATTTCGTCTTCCAGACCGCAGCATCTCCGGAAGCCGGGAAAGACTGGTACAGACTCTCCGGCAAAGGAGCGAAAATAGTGGTGGAAGGAAACAATGCCAATTCAATGGCGGTGGCCCTGAACCATTATCTGAAGTACTATTGCAAAGTGGAGTACGGGTGGTTCCTGGGAGATTCCTTCACCCTTCCGGCCAGACTTCCGAAGCTCCCCGCTCCGGTGGAGGGCACGGCAAAGGTCAGGGGCCGCTTCTTCCTCAACTACTGCACCTTCGGTTATACCATGCCGTGGTGGCAGTGGGCCGACTGGGAGCATTTCATCGACTGGATGGCGCTCAACGGCGTCAATCTGCCGCTGGCCATAACCGGGCAGGAAAGCATCTGGTTCAAGATATGGACCGGAATGGGCCTCGACCCGGACGAGGTGAAAGCTTATTTCACCGGGCCGTCGCATCTGCCCTGGCACCGCATGCAGAACATCGACCGCTGGGGAGGCCCCCTTCCCGACGGCTGGCTGGACAGGCAGCTGGAACTCCAGAAGCAGATCTGCAGCCGCGAACGCGAGTTGAACATGAAGCCCGTGCTTCCCGCATTTGCCGGCCACGTACCCGCGGAACTGGCAAAGGTATTCCCCGATGCGAAACTGACCAA
>JAILQG010000108.1 GCA_024699055.1 Bacteroidales bacterium | reverse complement strand
CCCCTGGACGATTCTGTCATTGTATCAAACGGTTCTTATTCCAGTCCATCCTCAATAGCTCTCGGAGATGATGTCTTCTACGTTCTGGACGAGAGAACATTCGATATTGACATTTTTGATTATTCCGGCAAATTCATCGGATTAATTGGACATGTCGGCAGGGGCCCGGGGGAATACAACCTGGCTCAAGGAATCTTCTTTGACAAGGAAGACTCCACAATTGAGGTTTTGGACCCTACAGGTAGGATTTTCAAGTATTCCACTGAACATGTGGGAGACTTGAAAGGTGTACTTGATTTAAGACAGGAATTACATGCCGCAAACGACTATATTAAGCTTCCAGGACAGGATTATCTGTTTTTTTCAATTAGCGGGGATAATAAAATATGTATGTACAAAGCACTTGACGGAGATGTACACGGCATTAACCTTCCCCTGTCTGAGTGGCAGTTTATTTACAATTATGTTCCGAAACCGCTAATCACTGATGGAAACAAATACTTTTTTTTTCAATCATTTGATGGCGCGCTTGTCAACCTTGATTTGAAGGCTAATAGAACCAGCACTTATCTTTATTGGGATTTTGGAAAACATAAACAAAGTAGAGACAACATACCTTCAGGTAAAACTGCGGAGTTTTACTATAATTATATTGGAGAAAACACGGACAAGTATGCTTCGCCTTTCATTTTTGAAGGAGTATCAAACAATCTCGTTGTCGCAAACTTTGTTTATCGGGGAAAGCCTCATTCCCTGCTTTATCATACAGATACGCAAGAATTGCATGTTTTTTACGAAACGGAAGAAAGAATGCAGTTTATGCCTACAACGATAGAAGACGGATATGCATTCATGCTTGTTGAGCCGGACAATTTGGATAAATATGTTGACACGTCCCTGATGGACGCACATTCGAAAATGCTTTTTAATGAAAGGAGATCTCATCAGAACTCCTATCTGATAGTGTACAGATTCAAATAACAAACCATGCTCAAACGCCTGCTGGACAGACCGATAACGGTGACGATGGCCCTGCTGGTGGCCGTGGTCCTGGGAGTAGTGGCGATGCGCCTGCTTCCGGTAGGGCTCATTCCCGACGTGGACATACCTTACATCACAGTGCAGGTGACCGCGCCGGAGCTTTCGGCACGCGAACTCGACCGCACCGTGCTGAGGCCCCTGCGCTCCCAGCTCATCCAGATGCAGGACATGGAAGACATACGCAGCGAAGCCCGCGACGGAAGCGGCACCATAAGCCTCTCCTTCACCCAGGGCAGCGATATCGACTACCTCTTCATCGAAGCAAACGAGAAGGTCGACAGGAGCATGTCTTCACTCGGGAACATAGCCCGTCCGCGGGTGCTGAAGTCGACTGCATCGGACATTCCCGCATTCTACCTGAACCTCACGCTCAAGGATGGCGGAGGCGACCGTTTCCGGGAACTGAGCAGTTTTGCCCTCGAGGTGGCGTCCAGGCGCATCGAACAGCTGGAAAGCGTCGCCATGGTTGACCTGAGCGGCTGCACTCAGGACGAAATCCTCATCGTCCCGGACGGGGAGAAGCTCCTTGCGGCCGGAATCTCCAGGAGCGATTTCGAGCAGGCCGTCACCGCCGCCAACCTGCAGCTCGGCAGCCTTTCCATCCGCGACGGCGAATACCGCTACAGCGTAAAGTTCCGTTCCTTTGCCGGAAGCGCTTCCGACATAGCGGACATCTACCTGAACTGCAACGGAAGGCTCCTGCAGATTAAGGATATTGCCACGGTGACGGAGCAGGCGCAGAAAAGGACCGGCTTCGTGCGCTCCGACGGGAAGGACGCCGTCACGATGGCCGTCATAAAACAGAACGACGCCCGCATGGCGGACCTGCACAGGGGCATGGACGACCTGCTGAAACAGTTCGCCGCCGACTATCCCGAAGTGGAATTCACGCTCACCCGCGACCAGACCACGCTGCTGGAGTTCTCTGTGAACAATCTCCTCATGAACATCATCCTGGGCGTGCTGCTCGCATGCATCGTGATATTCCTCTTCATGAAGGACTTCCGCTCCCCCGCCCTGGTGGCGCTCACCATGCCGGCTGCGCTCATAATATCGATGCTCGTCTTCTACGCTGCAGGCATCTCCATCAATATCATCTCCCTGTCGGGCCTGATACTCGGAGTGGGCATGATGACGGACAACACCGTGGTGCTCATCGACAACATCACGGCCCGCTGGCAGCGCGGCGAAGGGCTCAGGGACGCGGTGCTGCGCGGCACTTCTGAAGTGGCGGGGCCGATGCTCAGTTCGCTGCTTACCACGGTGGCGGTATTCCTGCCCCTCATCTTCCTCAGCGGCACCGCGGGGGCGATGTTCCACGACCAGGCCATAGCCATCACCACGGTTCTCATCTGTTCATTTTTTGTTACCATAACGGTAATTCCCGTCTACTACCACTGGTGGTACAGGAAAGACAGGGAGTTCCGCCCCAGCAGGCTGCTGCGGAGATTCTCGACGGACGGGATTGTCTCTGCATACGAACGCGCTGAAGCCGGGCTCTTCCGCCACCCATGGATCGGCTGGACAGTTTTCGGAGTGTCCGCCGCAGGCCTTGCCGTGTGCCTTGCATTCATGCCGCGCGAACGGCTGCCGGAAATGACCTACAGCGACGCGCTGCTCTCGGTGGACTGGAACGCCCAGCTTACCGCAGAGAGGAACGGGGAACGTGTGGCGGAGCTGGAAGCCCTGATGAGGGAAGGCGGCGCCACGCAGGTGACCGGGATGGTCGGGGAACAGCAGTTCGTCCTGAGCCACAGCGGAGAGAGCACCCAGTCGCAGGCCGTTGTCTATTTCAAATGTCCCGATGCGAAGAGCCTCCGGAAACTTGAGGGTGTTCTTCTGACTTACATTTCAGACACATATCCTTCAGCCGTGGCCGGCATCGGCCCGTCCGGAAACATTTTCGATGCCGTGTTCGCCGAACGCCAGGCGACGCTCGAGGCAAGGCTCAGGCCGGTATCCGTCCCCGAACTCCAAACCGACAGGGTTCAGGCCTCGGTAGCCTCCATTTCAAAGGCACTCCCTGCAGCCGGCGTGCCGGACGTGGTCACGAAACGGGACCTGCTGTACGTAGCGGACCCTGAACTCATGGCGCTTTACGGAATTTCCTACGGAGAATTGCTGGGCGTGCTCCGGAACGCCCTCAACGGCAACCGCATTTTTTCCATCGTAAGCGGAAACAACTCCGTCCCGGTTGTCATAGGCTCGGGGCGGCAGGAAGCGCTCGCGGACATTCTCGAAAACACCTCCGTCAGGAAAGAAGACAGGGAAATCCCGGTCCGCGCCCTCATGCGCGCCACCTACGACGAAGATCTCGCGCAGATTGTCGCCGGCGTTGAAGGAAACTACTATCCGGTCGAACTGGACATCCCCGGGAATGAGGTTCCCGGAGCCATGAAAACAATCAGGGAGACACTCCGGGAAAGCGGGGACTTCGAGGCTTCCTTCGCCGGGTCATGGTTCTCGAACCGCAAAATGACGATGGAACTGCTGCTGGTGCTCCTGGTGGCGCTCATTCTCCTCTACCTCATCCTCGCGTCACAGTTCGAATCGCTCCTGCAGCCTTTCATAGTGCTGTCGGAGGTGGTCATCGACATCTTCTTCTCGCTGCTCATCCTCTGGGCGTGCGGCGTCAGCGTCAACATCATGTCCCTGACGGGCCTCGTGGTCATCAGCGGCATAGTCATCAACGATTCCATCCTGAAGATAGACACGATAAACCGCCTGCGCAGGGAAGGCATGGCGCTCGACCATGCGGTGATGGAAGCTGGCGTGCGGCGTTTCAAGGCCATAGTGATGACTTCCCTGACCACCATCCTGGCCGTCCTTCCCTCGATGCGGCGCGGCAGCATGGGCGCGGACCTGCAATTCCCCCTGAACCTCGTCGTGGTGACGGGCATGGTGGTCGGAACCATCGTGAGCCTCTTCTTCGTTCCCATGCTCTACAGGGAGATATACCGGCGCAAGGAGCGCAGATAAGCCATGAAACGCCTCCCCGCCTTCACCGTCCTGCTGCTCATGACCGCGCTTGCCGTGGCGGGTATCGCCTGCATACCGGCCCTCAACGTGCAGTATGCCCCTTCGGTCAGGGAGAATTCAATCACCGTCTCATGGTCGTGGCCGGACGTGCCGGCAAGGGTCGTGGAGGCCGAAGTCACCAGCAAGGTCGAAGGGGTCCTGTCATCCCTGGGCGGCTGCACCGGCATCACCTCCGATTCATACCTTGGAAGGGGGACCGTGACCGTTTCCTTCCGCAAAAAAACGGACATGGCGGCGGCGAGGTTCGAAACCGCCGCAGCCATACGCAACCTCTATCCGTCTTTACCGGCGGGTGTCACCTACCCCAATATTTCCCTCAGCACTTCCGGCACGCGCACGGGGCGTCCCGCAGTCAGTTTCATGGTGAAGAGTTCCCTGCCCTCCGAAGAGATACTCCGCTTCGTGGAATCCCGCGTCCTCGGCCCCCTTTCCACCGTCGACGGCGTAGGGCGCGTGTCCCTTCAGGGTGCTACACCCTTCGAGCTGGAGATAACCTTTGACGCTCCCAAGGCTGCGGCGCTCGGCATCTCCGCCCCCGAAATAGTATCCGCCTGGAGCGAGGCGATGTCCACGGAGAACGCCGGATTCGTGCAGACGGAGGACGGCACCGCCAACCTGAAGGTGCAGCAGAAGCAGACCGGAAGTATCGGGGATGTCGTAATCACAAGGGCCGGAGACCGCATCATACACCTGCGCGACATCGCCACCTGGCAGTACAAGGAGGCGGCGCCCACTTCTTACTACCGCCTCAACGGCCTGAACACCATACAGATAAGGACCTATACCGAGGCGAACACCAACCTCCTGAAGGTAGCATCCGCAATCAAGGAGAAGATGGAGGGACTGAAGGCCGGCTTCCCGCCGGAGATTTCGTGCACCGTCAGTTACGACTCCTCCGAATACATGGCGAAGGAGCTGGACAAGATTTATTTCCGCACCGCCCTGTGCATCCTGATACTCCTGGTCTTCGTCTTTCTCGTCAACAGGTCGTGGCGATATCTGCTCATCATCTCCGCAACCCTTGCCGTGGATATTCTGGTTGCGATGGCGCTCTACGCCCTCTTCGGGCTGGACATACACATCTATACGCTTGCGGGCATAACCGTTTCGCTCGGCATCATCATAGACACCTCCATCGTGATGACGGACCACTACTCCTACTACCGCAACCGGAGCGTGATGCCGGCACTCATCGGTGCCACCGCCACGACCATAGGAGCCCTCGTAACAGTGTTGCTTCTCCCCGAACAGGACAAGCGCAACCTGGTGGATTTCAGCATGGTTATAATCATCAACCTGACTGTGGCGCTAGTTACCGCGTGGCTGTTCATCCCCTCCCTGCTTGACAAGTATCCGCTGAAAAGAAGCAGCTACAGCCTGTCATCGCGAAGGCTCAGGCGCGTCGTGCGGTGGAACCGCCGCTATGCCCGCTACATAGACTGGGGCCGCCGGCATAAATGGGTGTACGCCGTGGTCATCGTGGCAGCCTTCGGCATCCCCCTGTGCGTCCTCCCGAAAGAGGTGGCCAAGGACAAGGCGCCGGAGGAACGGAACTTTTTCGAGAAAGGCTACAACGCAGTCATGGCCTGGAAGCCGTACTCCAACAACAGGAACAAGATTGACGGCATCCTCGGCACCTCTTTCGCGCTTTTCCACAAGGCCACGGAACGGTCGGATTTCTACCGCGAGCCGGGGCGGGACGTGCTTTACATAGCCGCCGGCATGCCTGAAGGGAACAGCGTAGCGCAGCTGAACGAAGTGGTGAAGTCCATGGAGAACTACCTGGCAGGATTCCCCCAGATAGAATCGTTCTCAACCGAGATTTCCTCGTACAGCTATGCACTTATCGAGGTCCGCTTCAAACCGGAGTGGGAAGACACCGGCTTCCCCGCCGAACTCAAATCGCGGGCGACCTCGATGGCCATGAACTTCGGCGGAGCGAACTGGAGGGTATGGGGCATCAACGACTCGTACTTCAACAACAACGTGGTGTTCAATTACAAAAGCAACGGCATAGAACTGAGGGGATACAACTACGACCGCCTGGCGGAGTATGCCGACACCCTGCTGGAAAGGCTGTCACGCAACAGGAGGGTGCAGAGGCCGGAAATGGTCTCCGCAAGCGGTTCACAGGGATTGAACGAATACTCGATAGACTACGACTTCGCACAGATGGCGGCGCTCGGGGTCAGCCCGCACGCCTACTATTCGAAACTGTATTCCATGCTGTACGACACTCCTATGGAAAGCGTCGTGATAGACGGCCATTCCACGCCGGTGCGGCTCCGCTCCTCCGACGCCGACCGCTTCGACCTCTGGCATGTGGAGAACGAGCAGGTGGCGGTCGACAGTTCGCACTCGGTGAAGCTGGCAGGGATAGGTTCGGTCACGAAGAAGCGCACGGGCATCTCCGTCCACAAGGAGGACCAGTCCTATGTCATAAGTGTCGGATATGATTTCCTCGGTTCGCATGAACTCGTGACAAAGCTGCAGGAGCAGGAAGTGGACTACATGAACGCGCACGTGCTTCCCGTAGGGTATAAAGCCAGCCCCAGGGACAGGGGCTGGGACTCCGGCAAGAAGAACAGGTACGCTTGGCTCATCCTCCTTGTAATCCTGATAATCTACGTTATCTGCTCGATGCTCTTCGAGTCGCTGCGGCTCCCGTTCGCCGTAATTCTTATGATACCGGTGTCGTTCATAGGGGTTTTCCTGATATTCGGACTTACGGACTTCACTTTCGACCAGGGAGGCTTCGCGGCTTTCGTAATGCTAGCGGGAATTGCGGTGAACGCGGGCATCTATCTCCTGAACGCCTGGCAGAACAACGGGCACGATTATGTTAAGGCCTTCAACCACAAGATAGGGGCGATTTCGCTCACGGTTATTTCTACTGTCCTCGGGCTCATTCCGTTCCTCTTCGACGGGCCGAAGGAGGTATTCTGGTTCGCTTTCGCGGTTGGCACCATCGCCGGGCTCGTGTTCTCGATGCTCGCGCTGGTGTTCGTGCTGCCGGTGTATATTGGAATTGGTTCAACTACAAATAACAATCAAAAAAAATGAAAAAGAAAATTCTAATTCTAATTGCAGCACTGACGTTTTTAGCTGCACTGCTATGCACTACTTGCTTTAGTAAAAGTACATTGGATGAAAACGTTGCCGCACTCTCAGAGATTAAAGGCGGTCCACATGGATGCTTTAAGATCATACAGGAAGCTCCCACGCAAAGTCAAGAGCATAATATGCTTTTCCTGATGAGGAAGTGCAGCGACTGCATTTTATATAATGTAATAGTTTGTATTGATGGAAGTACGTGCAGTTATTAATGAGTTATGAAGAAACTAATTCCCATAGCATTTATATCCTTGATCTGTCTGATATCCTGCAACAATGGGCAAGAACGTATCAAATGCATTTTTAGTCCGTCCAACACCCCGGAGACATTAGTATTTGATTCCGTTGAAACCAATATTCCGGTTTTTCTGCCGGTAAAAATGGCAATTTCAGGGAATCATAAACTTGTAGTCGGCATTGACAAGGACGAATTCGCTTTCATGGTTTTCAATCTCCCGTTTGACGGTTCAGGTAAAAAGATGGGATTTATAGGACGAGGGCCTGAAGATTTTCTAAAACCTGATTATGCAGGATTGACTCCAGCTCAAGAAGGGATATGTATCGCTGACATGGACGGTTACTATAAAACCGTCAGAGTGGATGAGGAGGGGATGACCATTGTAAATAAAGAACCAACACACATGGAGGGCGAATTCCCCAATGGCTGTCTCATGACACGCGACGGATTCCTTAACGTGAATTTATACGGAATAAATGAACATAACGAACAGTTTTTCCTTATTGACAAAGAAGGAAATAGAGAATACATCGCGCCATATCCTTCTTGGATTACCGAGGATGGGGATGAAGACGGGATACCTCTTTTTTTCCGTGGATTCTCCTTCAGAATAGTCCGGCCTGACGGCAAGCAGTTCGTCGCAATTTATGGACATCAGAGAAAATTGGTTTTCTACGATCTCAAAGGGAATATTCAGAATGAGATTTCTGTGGAATTTCCGGATGAATCCGTCCACAAGAAATCCGCAAACGGGATGTATTACAACACTTACTCGGTATATCCTTGTGCCTCGAACGACAGAATCGTTGCATTATGCAGCAATTCCTATCCGGATGATAACATAGAATTCAAAGAACTCCATATCTTCGATTGGTCAGGGAAGTTGCTGTCTGTGCTGCATGTTCCCCGCTGGGTATCCATGTTTACTGTCGACTTCAGTGAGAAGAAACTCTACGCGATGAACCTGAAAAAAGAAAACAAGATTTATTACGCAGACATCTCCTGCTATCTGTAGTTTCTGCCCTCGCATAACAGGGGTTAGCCCGCGCTGGCGCGCGGCCTTTTCCCTGGCTATCCGCAAGCAATCAGCCAGCAAGTGAGGCTTCGCCTCCTTTTTCATCTGAGCCAGTGCATGCAAAAGCTAGCTTTGTCTCTCCAGGGATTTGGCCCTTCGGGCCACATCCCGGCCCCGCTCGCCGCGGGGCCCTTGCAAGCCAAAAGAAAAGCCACTTTCAGAGCGAGCTCTGCAGTGGCTTTTCTTGGCTTGCGGAGAGACAGGGATTCGAACCCTGGAGCCCCTTACGGGACAACCGGTTTTCGAGACCGGCGCATTAGACCACTCTGCCATCTCTCCTGATGGGGCTGCAAATATAGTAAATTATTCTTTCATTGCAGCCTGGAAAACATTGTCGGTTGCGAGATACAGATGATAAAAGGCGTCTTCGCCGAGTTTGGAGTAACGGCCCACGAGGGCGTTTACCTGCGTCATCATGTATTTGCGCTCGGCGGCCCATTCGGCCTTCGAAGAGGGCTTGAGCCCGTCTTTTGACAGAGCGAAGGCAAGGAAGGCCTGCTCGAGACCGGCGCCGTCGAGGTATTTCTTGAGCTTGCCGAAATCGTCTATCTGCTGGAGTTCGGCGCGATGGCTGTCGAACCAGGCGGAGGCGAAGCGCATGGAAGTGGCCTTGCGGTTGCAGGCCATGTAGAATGCCGAGGCGCGGGTGGTGTCAACAGGCACGAATACGTCCGGGATGATACCGCCGCCTCCGAATACGGTACGGCCGCCAACCGTTTTGAAAACCTGGGTGCTGTCGACCTTGATGCTGTCGGCGGAAACCATCTCGCCGTCGGCATAACGGTCGTAGATATAATACTCGTAGTCCTTCTTACCGTTGTACGGCTTCTGGATGCAGCGCCCTGACGGAGTGTAATAGCGCGCCATGGTAAGGCGCAGCCCGCTGCCGTCCGAGAAATTGACGGTCTTCTGTACCAGGCCCTTGCCGAAGGTGCGGCGCCCGTAGAGCGTGCCCCTGTCGTTGTCCTGGATGGCGCCTGCAACGATCTCGCTGGAAGAGGCCGAGCCTTCATCCACCAGCAGGTCGACCGCTATGTCCTGCATATTGCCCCTTCCGTTGGCATTGTATTCTTCGCGCGGGCAGTGCAGGCCCTCGATATACACGATGGAGGCCTTGCGGGGCAGGAAGAGGTTGGCCAGGAGGAGAGCCTGGTCGAAATAGCCGCCGGTGTTGTCCCTCAGGTCCAGGATGAGGCGTTTCATGCCGAGACCCAGGAGCTCCTTGCTGCGTGTGGAGACCTCAGTATAGGTGGTGAGGGCGAATTTGCCCAGACGCAGGTACCCGGTAGTGTCGTTCACCATGAAAGCGGCATCCACGCTGTGCATGGGGATCTTCCCGCGGGTAATCTCGAAGGGAATCACGTCCCCTTCCCTGCCGACGGTAATGAGCACCTTGGTGCCGGCGGGGCCCTTCATGTGGCGCACCATGCTGTCCTGGGGGTACTTGACGCCGGCGATGGGGATATCGTCCACTTTAAGAATCCTGTCCCCCGGCTGCAGGCCTATCTTTTCGGAGGGCCCGCCCGGAATGACTTCCAGCACTATGGCCGTGTCGTTGGGCACGTTGAACTGGATGCCGATCCCGTCGAAATTCCCCTGAAGTTCTTCGGTGACCTCGCCCATCGTGACCGGAGGGATGTAGATGGAATGCGGATCCAGCGCACCCAGGGCCGCGTCTATGGCCGCTTCGGTAATCTTGGCATGATCTATCGAATCCACGTAATCCCTGTCCAGGGACTCCAGCACCAGGTTCACTTTGCGCCAGTCATCACTCCCCACGGCTAGGGGCTCCCTGCGCATTTCCACCGTCTGGTTCCAGACCATGCAGAGCAGCACGCCCACGACCACGCCGAGCAGCGCCACCCAAACCGATGATATCCGATTCTTCATTATTCCACCTCCAGTTTCTCGACCTCGATTCCGGCGCGCTTTAGAATCTTGATGCCGTCGTCGAGGCGGTACTCGTCGGCATACACCACCCTGCTGATGCCGCTCTGAATGATGAGCTTGGAGCATTCCATGCAGGGAGACGCCGTAACGTAAAGGGTGGCGCCGGCCGCACTGTTGCCGGAGCGCGCCACCTTGGTGATGGCGTTGGCCTCGGCATGCAGCACGTAAGGTTTGGTGACTCCGTTCTCGTCTTCGCAGACATTCTCGAAGCCCGACGGCGTGCCGTTGTAGCCGTCCGAAATGATCATGTTGTCCTTTACAAGCAGGGCGCCCACCTGGCGGCGCTTGCAGTATGAATTGGAGGCCCAGATCTTGGCCATCCTGAGATATTTTTCGTCGAATTTACTCATCTACTTGTTCCTTTGATACAGGTAGCGCTTGATGCTGCGCTTGGGCGTACGCTCGAAGTCTTCCGGCATGAATTCCATCTTGCGTATCTGCGCGTACGAAGGAAGCGTCTTGTTGATTTCGGGGAGCTCCGCCTGCAGACGCTCCACCAGTTCGGCCCTTGACAGGCCGTCGGAAGCGCCCTGGGGATAATCGGGATATACCAGCGCGGTGAGCGTGTTGTTGTCTTCGATGACGAGGGATTCGACCACGTACGAGACATTGTTGATCACCGCCTCGAGCTCTTCGGGATAGATGTTCTGGCCGGACGGGCCGAGTATCATGCACTTGCTGCGCCCGCGCAGGAAGAGGTAGCCGTTTTTGTCCATAACCCCGATGTCGCCGGTGCAGAACCAGCCGTCTTCGGTGAAGACCTTGCGGGTTTCTTCCTCGTTGCGGTAGTAGCCCATGAAGACGTTGGTGCCGCGCACCTGGATTTCGCCGGGGATGTTTTCGGGATCGACGCTGTCCACCCTTATCTCACAGCCGGGGATGGGCTTGCCGCAGGAGCCCTTGGGCAGGCGGCTCCACTTCTCGTAAGTGAGCAGAGGGCCGCATTCCGTCATGCCGTAACCGACGGTGTACGGGAAACGGATGCGGTGCAGGAAGCTCTCCACCTCGGGATTGAAGGCCGCGCCGCCGAGGATGACCTCCTCGAACTCGCCGCCGAAGGCCTTGATAAGTTCGCTGCGGATTTTGTACTCGATGGCCTGACCGAGGATGGGAATCATCCTGAAGGTCTTGGTGCGGTCGAGAACCGGCTTGAGCTGCATCTTGTACACCTTTTCGATGATGAGCGGAACCGCTATGATAACAGCCGGATGTATGTCCTGGAAGGCCTTGAGAATGATCTTGGGACTCGGGACTCGCGTAAGGAAATGGGTGTGCGCGCCTATGGTCATCTCGAAAAGGAGCTCGAACATCATGCCGTACATGTGGGCCGAAGGCAGCATGGCCACCATGTTGGAAGTGTTGTCCATCTGGGGCTCGGCGATGTTGTGAGCGGCATACATGTTGGCGTAGAGAGCCCTGTAGGGCAGCATTACGCCCTTGCTGAACCCTGAGGTGCCGGACGTGTAGTTGATGAGCGCCAGTTCGTCGGGGCTGTCTTCGTAATAATCGAGATCTTCGGGTTGAAGGCGACCGGGATGCTTCTCGAGGAAGGCCCTGAAGATGCCGTCGCGGATGCGGGTCATCTCCTCGCTCTGGGAGTAGATGTACTTGAGGTCGCCCATGCCTATGATGACGCGCAGGCCGGGCATTTCCTCTTCGGAAAGATTCTCCCAGATGACATCGTCGACAAAGAAGGCGCGGGCATCGGAATGGTTCACGAGGTAATGGATGTTGCCCGGTTTGAATTCGTGGAGGATGGGCACCGGAACCGCTCCGTATGTGAGCGAGGCCAGGAATGCCACCGCCCAGTTGGCCTGGTTGCGGCCGCAGATGGCCACCTTGTCGCCCTTCTTCAGCCCGCAGCGCTCGAACCCCATGTGCAGAAGCTCTATCTTTGTGGCGAGCTCGGCATAGGTGAAGGTGTCGCCCTGATAATTCGAGAGCGCCGGACAGTCCCAGTTTTCCCTGAAACTCTTTTCGAACAGTTTATTTACTGATTTTACTTCCATTTGCTTTTCATTGAATGTTGAGGGATGCCTCGTCGGGACGGCCGGCTATTGAAAAACCGGGGGCGACGATGGCATAGGTGAGCCCCTTTTCGCGCAGCACTTCCGGAGGGTCATGTTCCTCCGCAGTGGCGAAGGCTGCGATATCGTCTTTCCTGCCTATCAGGAGCCAGTTCCCGAGGCTGCAGCTGGAGCTTT
This sequence comes from Bacteroidales bacterium, assembly GCA_024699055.1. Lineage (GTDB taxonomy): Bacteria > Bacteroidota > Bacteroidia > Bacteroidales > UBA932 > Cryptobacteroides. The sequence goes on along the minus strand of JAILQG010000108.1, from coordinate 7,553 downwards.
CATCCTCAAGGGAGAACAGGTCCCCGAAGATGGCGGCCGGATAACCGGCGAAAGCGTTTTCCTGCAGTTCACCGGAGAGTTTCGACCGGGTGCGGATGAGGATTGCCTTGCGGCCCTCCCAGCACACCAGCGCGATTTCTTCGGGATTCAGCGAAGCGGCCCAGTCCTTCGGGGCCACCTTCGTGGCGGACTTGAGCGCATCGCATGCGCGCTTGTGCTTCACCAGCACCGACCTGGCGTCCAGCCATTCGCAACGGGCTGAATACCAAGCCTTCCAGTCATCGATGGGCATATCGGCCACGAAGTCCGCGCCGGCGGGAAGCACATCCGCAAGTTTGCTGGACGAGCCCTTCAGCTGCGCGGGGACGGAAAGGAAACAGCGTTTGTCCGAGATGCCGTAGGGCTTCAGACTGAGGTCCTTCTTCTTATAGGACTGGAAATTGACGACGGTCCACTCGCAGGCGCCGGAAATGAAGGAGGAGAGGGCCTTGCGGTCCACCATGCCCTTCAGGAAACCGGCCGGCAGCACGTGGGCCGCGGCGGAATTGCGCAGGATGACGTAGCCCTCGGCACCGTCGGCCCCCCTGACGGCATCGGAGAAACCCGGTGCGTCCATGATGCTGGCGCCGGAACGGATATGCGTAAGCGCTTCCGAGATTGCGGCGGTGGAAGGACTTATGAGCAGGGTCGACCGCTTGTGCAGGGTGTCCACGGAGTAGGCCTGATGTAGCTTAAGGCCTCCCAGCTGCGCCATGACGCCCTTTACCGCTTCGGAGGTGTCGCCAGCCGAGCGGCCGGCGTCGATGCCCAGGAGCGGCACCATGGTGGAGCTGTAGTCGTATGAAAGCACCGCCTCATGGTCGGACAGCCGGCCGAGGTCTATCCTCCTGAATACGCTGGAAGAATCGAGCAGCATGGCAAGGGCCTTGCCCCCGTTCCTGAAGCAGGCTATCTCCACGCTCCGGGAAGGGACCGTCCGCAGCAGACGCGACACCTCGGGCGCAGACGTCGCCTGCGAACAGGATACCGCGGCCATGAGGGCGAACCAGAGGGACAACGATGCGAAACGGACTTTCATGATACGACGTCTAAGGTTACAAAGGTAAGAAAAAAAAACACGGTTTTCTTTAACATCTCTCTCTCTTTTGCGTCTTATTAGTGTATGACAGCCGAACTGTTCAGAAAAACCTATCTCCCGCTTGGCGACCAGCTTTACCGCGTGGCCTTCTATCTTTTGGAAGACCGGCAGGAAGCCGAGGATGCAGTCCAGGATCTCTTCGTAAAGCTCCTGAACTCGGGCAGCAGGCTGGACGGCGTCAAAAACGCGAAGGCCTATGCCATCACGCTCATGCGGAACATGTGCATAGACCGCATCCGGGCGGCTTCCAGGCTCCACCAGGTGGAGTGCGGCGAAGACGATCCCGAGGTCAGTTTCATATCGGTGGAGAGCGACGTCATCGCCACCAAAGAAAAACTGAGGAGGGTGCTCGCCATCATCGAAGGGCTTCCCACAAAACAGCGCGAGGTTGTCAGGCAGAGGATTATCGAAGACAGGAGCTACGAAGAAATCTCCCGAGACACGGGCCTGAGCGAAAACAACCTGAGAGTGCTCCTGAGTATTGCAAGAAAAACCATCAAAAAGGAATATGAAAACGATTGAAGACATAGAAAAACTTACCGATGAACAGCTTTCGCAGATAGCGGAAGACTCTTCCGTAAAGGTTCCTGAGAGCCTCGCGGAAAGCCTTGAAGCGCTCGTCGGAGCAGCGGCCCTCACCGAAGAGGAGCCCCGCAGGAAACCTGCCTTCATCCCCTGGGCCATCGCCGCAGCGGTGGCCGCCGTGCTCGGCACGGGCATCTTCCTGAATGTTCCCCGTCGTCCGAAAGACACTTTCAGCGACCCGTACCTGGCCTACGCAGAGGTGCAGAGATCATTCGACCGCATCTCCCAGAAGGCTGCATCTGCCGCCGGCAAATCCGTCCCGGCCTTTGAAAAGACGGAAGAACTCCTCAACTACATAAGCAAATAGACATGAAAAAGACAATACTTGCAGCACTGCTGCTCATCGCCGCGCTGCTGCCCCTGAAGGCCCAGAAAGCCCTGAATCTCTACAACAAGTACTCCGACGAGAAGGGAATGAGCGCCGTCTACATCTCCCCCGCCATGTTCCGCCTCATCGGCAAGGTACCCAGCATCCACATGGACAACGACGTGGACATCTCCCCCATCATCAAAAACCTGAACGGCATGTACATCCTCAACTGCGAGGATACAGTCCTGGCGCAGAGCCTTAGGGACGACGTGGACAGGTATATGAATTCCGGCAAATACGAACTGCTCATGGAAGCCAAGGAAGACGGCGAAGTCACCCGCATGTATACTGTAGGCAACGATAAGATAATCAAGAGCTTCGTACTGCTTTCGGTAGAGCCCGGAGAGACCTCTTTCATCAGTTTTGAAGGCGAAATCCCGCGCGATAAACTGGAAGATGCGATAGCGAAGGCAGCCGACTAACTTTTTTTCTCATATTCCGTTATTTTTCACTATTTTTGCGCCCGCAAAAATAGTGTTTTTTAATGTTGGATATCAGAAACATAGCGCTGATCGCACACGTCGACCACGGTAAGACCACGATGGTGGACCGCATGATTTATCAGGCGAACCTGGTGCGTCAGCCGGAGAATCTCGGACAATTGATTCTCGACAGCAACGACCTCGAACGCGAGAGGGGCATAACCATCCTCGCCAAGAACGTGTCGGTTACATACAAGAACGTAAAGATCAATATCATAGACACCCCGGGCCACAGCGATTTCGGCGGCGAGGTGGAGCGCGTGCTCAACATGGCGGACGGAGTTCTGCTGCTGGTGGACGCTTTCGAAGGCTGCATGCCCCAGACCCGGTTCGTGCTCCAGAAGGCCCTCAGCATGGGCAAGAAGCCCATCGTGGTAATCAACAAGGTGGACAAGCCCAACTGCAGGCCCGAGGAGGTTCAGGAAGAGGTCTTCGACCTCATGTTCAATCTCGACGCAACCGAGGAGCAGCTGGATTTCAAGACCGTCTACGGCAGCGCCAAGCAGGGCTGGATGGGTCCCGACTGGAAGACTCCCACCGGCGACATCACCTTCCTGCTCGACACCATCCTTTCCGAAATTCCCGCCCCGAAGGTGGCTGAAGGCACCCCGCAGATGCTCATATCCTCCCTCGAGTATTCGCCCTACGTGGGCCGGATCGCAGTGGGCAAGATCACCCGCGGCTCCCTCCGCAGCGGCCAGCAGGTCACGCTCTGCAAGCGCTACGACATCCGCCAGAAATCCAAGATAAAGGCCCTCATGGAATTCGAGGGTCTCGGGAAGAAAGAGGTGCAGGAAGTACAGTGCGGCGACATCTGCGCCGTGGTCGGCATAGACGGCTTCGAGATCGGCGACACCATTGCCGACTTCGAGGCGCCGGAGGCCCTGCCCCCCATCGCGGTGGACGAGCCCACCATGAGCATGCTCTTCACCATCAACAACTCCCCGTTCTTTGGCAAAGACGGCAAGTACGTGACTTCCAGGCACATAAAGGAGCGTCTCGACCGCGAACTCGAAAAGAACCTGGCCCTGCGCGTGAAGCCCGGCCTGAACGCCGACTCCTTCGTGGTCTTCGGCCGCGGCGTGCTGCATCTCTCGGTGCTCATCGAAACCATGCGCCGCGAAGGCTTCGAACTGCAGGTAGGCCAGCCCAAGGTGCTGGACAAGACCATCAACGGGCAGAGATGCGAACCCATCGAGGAGCTGTCCATCGAGGTTCCCGAGCAGTTCGTCGGCGCCGCAATCGAGCTGTCCACCCGCAGGAAGGCCGCCCTCATACACATGGAGACCCGTGCCGACCGCACCCTCCTCGAATTCGAGATTCCCACCCGCGGCCTCATGGGACTGCGGAGCAACCTGCTCACCGCTACCCAGGGCGAAGCCGTCATTGCGCACAGGTACAAGGAGTATCAGCCCTATAAGGGAGACATCGAGAACCGCACGAACGGCGCCCTCGTCTCGCTCGAAACCGGCGATGCCATCGCCTATTCCATGAACAAGCTGCTCGACAGGGGCCGCTTCTTCATCGATCCGGGCGAGGAAATTTACGGCGGCCAGGTGGTCGGCGAGCACACCCGCGAGCGCGACCTCAACATCAACATCTGCAAGACCAAGAAGCTCACCAACGTGCGCGCAGCCGGTTCGGACGAAAAGATCATCCTGCCCCCTCCCGTCAAGATGAGCCTCGAGGAAATGCTGGAATATATACGCGAAGACGAGCTGGTGGAGGTAACCCCGCACCATCTCCGCATGCGCAAAGTTCTGCTGGACCCGCTTCAGCGGAAAAGAAACAGCGACAACGAGTAGTATTTAAAGAAAAATTTGCTAACTTTGCAGCCCTTTGTAATCGAACTGAGGAATCTGGCCTCCGGCAATTCGGTTTTTGAATGGAAAGCCGGACGCGAGTTCTTTGAAACTTTCGGGAATCCCGACATCCTGGACGCGGACATCCATGTAACCGCCGCTGTGAGCAACCACGGACTCACCATCGGCGTAAAGGCTGCTATAGCCGGCAGCGTTACAGTGCCATGCGACAGATGTCTGGAGGATCTGCAGCTTCCGGTGGAAATCTCTTTTGAGGAGACCTACGCTCCGGAAGGGATGCAACTGGACCTGTCCCAGGACGTCTACGACTACGTACTCACGTCCATGCCCATGCAGAGGGTCCATCCCGAAGGCGGATGCAACGACGAGGCTACAAAGTACATTACGATAGAGCAATAAAATTTAAAAAGTAACATACAATGGCACATCCTAAACACAAATTCTCGCATCAGAGAACGGCCAAGAGGCGCACACACGACTTCGCTCCCGTCCCCACTCTGGCTACCTGCAGCAACTGCGGCGCAACCGTACTGTATCACAGGGTATGTCCCGAGTGCGGATACTACCGCGGACGTCAGATCATCGTCAAGGACGAGAAGTAGTTCTACCGGGGCCGTGAGCCCCTGTGACGGCCCTATAGTTCAACGGATAGAACGGAGGTTTCCTAAACCTTAAATCTAGGTTCGATTCCTAGTGGGGCTACGAAAGAGCCAGGTTTGCAGCCTGGCTCTTTCGATATACGCCCCACTAGGAATCCGGCGCTTCGCGCCGATTCATCCACGTTACCCCCTCCCAAACCCTCCCCTCGGGGGAGGGCTCCGTCGCAGAAGCGACGGGGCGCCTGCAGGCGCCATCGGCCCGTTCCGGGCCTCCATGCCACCGCACAGAGTCGAAGGTGCAGTAATGTACGGCTATAGATACTGGTAAAATAAAACAGGAGGCCGAATGACCCCCTGTAAACTTTGCCCCAAGACTACGTGGCGGAATTACTTCAAAAGCGAGGATTAAGCTGGCGGGGACTTTGCACTACCCTGTGTCCATCCGTATCACGGTTTATTGTCTCGCTGCAAAAGTAGCATTTCTTATTAAATCCACAAAACCAAGTTGTACCCAAAGTGGTATTTGCGGTCGCAAATTGCGACCACAAGATGGAATAAGTGACGAAAACCGCTTTGGTAGGGACGAAGAATCGCCATCGAAAAAAACATTTTAACGTTTCTGTCGATGGTGTCGGGTACTATTTCCTATACTTGCACAGGTAAAATGTAAGGGTAAACTTTACATTTATGTAAAATAATATTATCTTTGTCACATGAAGTAAAATGAAAAAGAAGACGACCTTAGAGTTAGTGGAGCAATCCCAGAGTGTAAGCCTTTACTCAATTAGTTTTGAGATGGACAGGACAACCGAGTTTGAACGGTTCCTGAGCAAGTTTGAAGAGGAGGCCTCGTTAAACACAGATTACCAAAAGGTACTGTATGCAATATCAATCATACTTGATAAGGGTGCCTTAGAACGATACTTTCGACCGGAAGGACACTTAGATGACAATTTATGCGCTCTTCCCATTGAATCAGGAAAGATACGTCTGTACTGCCTGCGCATCTCTGACGAGATTCTAATCCTTGGGAATGGTGACGTGAAGCATACGGAAACCTATGAAGAAGATACGAGACTGTTAGGGTATGCACTGGATCTTCAGAAGTTTGACCAGTTGCTTAGAAAAGATATTGAAGACGGAATAGTAACGATAGAGAAAAAAGAGTTTACGAACATTGAAGACAGAGTATATCTGCTATGAAACAGAACAAACTGCTCCACGCACAATTGGATAAAGTATCCCCGGCTGTGAAGCGTGAGATGGACTGGTCCTGTGCCATAATTGACAGGATTGATGAAATCCTCAAACGGGACGGCATTTCGCAAAGAGAACTGGCAAAAAGGATTGGATGCAACGAAACGCAGATAACCCGCTGGACCAGAGGATTCCCGAACTATACCCTAAGTTCTCTCGCCAAACTGTCTGAAGCTCTCGGGGAATCGCTAATTGATGTTCATTAGGCAAGGAAAAAATGGATGGCCCAAATGAGCCGTCCCTTATCCATAAACGCAGCATAATGATTAACTTTGGAGTTGAAAAGCTAATGACTCCAAGATGATTGAACCAATCTATTCTCCTTCCCCGAGCCGCTACAGTTCGATGGAGTACCGCCGCTGTGGCCGCTCCGGCATCATGATTCCTGTTCTGGCATTGGGATTATGGCATAATTTCGGCTCCTATAGGCCCATACAGGACATAAAGGCCATGGCCCACTTCGCCTTTGACCATGGTATCTGCCATTTTGACCTGGCCAACAACTATGGTCCGGAATATGGCACGGCCGAGGAAAATTTCGGCCGCCTAATGGAGAGTTCCTTCCGCCCCTACAGGGATGAGCTGTTCATCAGCACCAAAGCGGGCTGGGATATGTGGCCCGGGCCCTACGGCAACTGGGGCTCCCGCAAGTACCTCATGGCCAGCCTCGACCAGAGCCTGAAGCGCATGAAACTGGACTATGTGGACATCTTCTACTCCCACCGCTGGGATCCGGAGACTCCGCTGGAGGAGACCATGCAGGCGCTGGTGGATGCTGTACGTCAGGGGAAGGCTCTGTACGCGGGCCTTTCCCGTTACCCGGAAGAGCAGGCTCGTAAGGCGTATGCCTACCTGGCCGCACATGATGTGCCATGCCTGCTGTATCAGGACCGCTACAATATCATCGACCGTGTCCCTCAGAGCAAAGGGCTCATAGACCTTGGGGAGGAATGCGGCGCCGGCTTTATCTCATTCTCTCCCCTTCAGCAGGGCATCCTGACCAACCGGTATCTGAACGGAGTTCCGGCCGATTCCCGTATGGCCCAGGGCAAATCCCTTAAGAAAGACATTCTCACGCCCGACATGCTGAAAGCAATCAAGGGGCTGAATGATCTGGCGGAGCAGCGCGGGCAGAGTCTGGCCCAGATGGCCCTTGCCTGGCTTCTGCAAGACAGCCGTGTAACATCGGTTATAGTCGGAGCCAGTTCCGTAAGCCAGTTGGAAGACAACCTCAAAGCGTTGGCCGACACGGCTTTTTCGGCCGAAGAACTCCGGCTCATAGAAGAATTGTCAGCTCCA
>JAILQG010000042.1 GCA_024699055.1 Bacteroidales bacterium | reverse complement strand
AACAACACCGAAAAGGGTTTCTATGCGGACCACAGCGACTTTTACAAAAGTCCCCGCCATCAGAACAACTATGGCAGGGACTACAATTACTTTTATTTGAACGACGACAATTCAGTCGACGAGCAGTAGGCTATTTCTCGTAGAGCTTTTCCTTGGCCCTCGTGAGCTTTTCCTTCATGGCGTCCACGCAGTCGGTGATGGCCTGTTCGAAGGTCTGGGACTCGCGTTCGATGACGAGGTCCGCCCCGGGAATGTGGGTCTGGATCTTAGCCTGTTTGTTGTCGGGGCTCTTTCCGAGGGAAAGGGTTACCTCGGCAAGCTGTTCGCCGCCGGCGGGGAAGAACTTCTCCAGCCTGGCGACCTTCTTGTTCACATAGTCGACCAGCTTCTGGTCGGCGTCGAACTTAAGGGTTTTCAGATTTATCTCCATAGTTGACATCTGTATTTGAAGCCCTTGGATGGGCTTTGTTGTATTCTTTCCGCAGCCTCTCCATGCTGTTGTGGGTGTAGACCTGGGTGGCTGCCAGTGAGCTGTGGCCCAGGAGCTCCTTGATGGAATTGAGGTCGGTGCCGCCATCGAGCAACTCCGTTGCCAGGGTATGGCGCAGGACATGCGGGGATTTCCGGCCCGTTATGTCCGTGGTTCCCAGTTCCTGCTTTACCGCCCTGTCCACGAAGACGGGGTAAAGCCTGCCGCCCTCGGGGGTGCGGAGCAGGGGAGAACTGCCGTCGCCCGGCCCCAGCATATGGGATGCTGCACTCAAATATAATGAAATTTCTTCACATAGGGAAGGGGTGAGCGGAATTTCCCGCATTTTATCTCCTTTTCCCCTGACGGAAAGGACCCTTCTGGAAAAATCCGCCGACGAGACGTTCAGGGAGATGAGCTCGCTGCGCCTGAGGGCCGTGCCGTACAGCATAGCCACGATCAGGCGGCGTAGCCTTCTGCCGTAAAGCTCGGCGGCGGTGCCGTCCGATGCCGGGAGCGACAGGAGCAGATCCAGCTGATCCTGCGATGCCGCAGGCTGCGTGGACTTGAAGTAATCGTTCATGGACTCCTCGCGGTAAAAGACCGGCAGGCGCTTTTCGGTCTTGGGTTTGGGGACCAGCTTGACCGGATTCGAGGCGAGCAGCCCCTGTTTCATGGCCCAGCGGCAATAACCGCTGATTACGGAAAGGTGCAGATCCGCCGTCCTGGCGCTGGCCTTCCTGTCGTCGAGCAGATGAACCTCGTAATTCCGGATGCCGGTGGTGCTGAGATCGCCCGAGTACTCCCGGAATTCCTCCAGCACCGAGCGGTAGATTTCCTGCGTGCGGGGGGAATACCTCCGTACGCCTGCTATATAGGAAATATAGGAGTCTATCTGCATTCCTTGAGGCCTATTTCGGCGGCCTTTTCGCGCAGCAGGGCGTCGGCTTCCTCGAAATTGTTGCCTATCCTGCCGTCGAGAATGGCTTCCTTAACATATTCTTTGAGCTGCCCTATGGTGTTGCAGGGCTCCAGTCCGTAGAGCTCCATGATGTAGTCTCCGGTAATGGGATTCTTGAAGTTGCGGATGGCGTCCTTGGCCTCCACCTCAACCAGTTTCTGTTTCACCAGTTCGAAATTGGCGTGGACGCGGCGTACCTTCTCGGGGTTCTTGCTGGTGATGTCGGCATTGCACAGGAGCATGAGGTCGTCGATGTCGTCGCCGGCGTCGAACAGGAGGCGTCGCACCGCGGAGTCAGTAACCTCGTCGTCGACCAGCGCTATGGGGCGCATGTGCAGCCAGACCAGCTTCTTCACATACTTCATCTTCTCGTCAAGGGGGAGCCTGAGGGATGTGAATATCTTCGGGACCATCCTGGAGCCGACCAGGTCGTGGCCGTGGAAGGTCCAGCCCGTGCCGGGGACGAATCTCTTTACGGCAGGCTTGCCGATGTCGTGGAGAAGGGCGGCCCAGCGGAGCCAGAGGTTCTGGTTGCTGTCGGCTGCGGCGACGTTGTCGAGCACGGCCAGGGTGTGGGAGAAAATCTCCTTGTGACCCCTCCCGTCCACGGTTTCCACGCCTTTGAGGGCGGACAGCTGCGGCAGTATGTAGGGAAGCAGGCCGGCCTCGTCCATGAGGCGCCAGGCACGGGAAGGCCTGTCGCAGAGGAGCATTTTGTCGAGCTCCTCGGCTATTCTTTCCTTTGAGAGGATTTCCAGCCTGGAAGCCATCCTGCGCATGGATTCCATGCTTTCGGGGACTATCCTGAATTCCAGTTCGGGGGTGGATAGCCTGGTGGCGAAACGGATCGCCCGGAGCATCCGCAGGGGGTCGTCGGAGTAGGTGGTGTCGGGATCGAGGGGAGTGCGGATGATGCCTGCGGCGAGGTCGCGTATGCCGCCGAACGGATCGACCAGTTCTCCGAAGGAGCCCTCGTTCAGCGAGAAGGCCATCGCGTTGATGGTGAAGTCCCTGCGGAGCTGATCGTCCTCGAGGGTGCCGTTCTCCACGATGGGTTTGCGCGACTCGCGGCTGTAGGATTCCTTACGGGCGCCGACAAACTCTATCTCGTCGCCTTTGAAATGCATCATCGCCGTGCCGAAATTCTTGAAATACGACACTTTCGAGCCCGTTTTCGCGCCCACGGCACGGGCGAAATCCAGACCACTGCCTTCCACCACTATGTCGATGTCTCCAGACGGGCGGCCCAGGAAGCAGTCACGTACGTAGCCGCCAATGGCGAAAGCGCGCACTCCCAGTTCGGAAGCGGTCTCGCTCACAATCCTGAAGATATCTTTCCGGACGAATTCTGGGGTTACTGTAGGCATAGCATCTCTTCGTAGGAAGGCAGGTCTGCGCAAGGGGAGAATCCGTTGCCTTCACGGCGATAAATATAGGTATTATTTCCGTTTGTGAGCATGATATAGCGCACGTCCAGCGAAGCATGATAACGGAGGGCCTGCGTGGCCACGCGGCCGTCGATCTTGACCGAAGGCCGTTTGCATTCCACTACGGCGAGCGGAGCGCCGGAACGGTCGTAAACGAGGATATCGGCTCTGTAGGCCTTTTCTCCGAATTTCATGGACACTTCGCTCATCATGAGGCCGGCAGGTACCCCGGCACCTGAAAGCACGCCGATAAACCACTGGCGCACCTTCTCTTCAGGGGTCGCGGCGACCTCTTTCCTGCGGAGCGGATCCCAGATCATGCGCTCAGGATTTTAGCGGTGAGTTCTACGAGGAGTTCGTCCGGCGCGGCGGCCTCACCGTTGCCGCCCTTGCCCCGGAAATCGTATTCACAGAGCAGGGTGATTATGGCCATCGTGCGCTTGAGCGGATAGTTGCGTACGGCGGTGTCATATTCGCGCACGAAGTAGGGATTGACCCCGAGCACCGCGGCGGCATCTTCCCTCGACGGACGGGGATTGCCCATCAGGAAGGCCTCGTATTTGAGCAGCCTGTAGAAATGGGTGTAGAGCGCGCTGACGGCCGGAGGCATGGCGAATTTGGCGCCGGAGCCCAGGCGCGATGCGATTATCAGCGCCTTGGCGGAGTTCCGGGCCGACAGCTCCCTGGTGAGTTCGAAGACGGAGAATTCGCGGGAGATGCCCACGTTCTTTTCTATGTCCTGCACCGTGACCTTCTGCGTGCCTTCCGGCAGGTTCCTCATGAGCTTTTCGGTTTCCGCAGCAATCACGGAGAGGTCGGTGCCGGCGGATTCGCCGAGCAGGGCGGCGGCGTCAGGGTCGATCTGCAGACCTTTGGATCGGTAGAAAGAGATGATCCAGTTGCCTATTTCATAGTCCCGGACGGCGGGGGAGTCAACGATGACGCCTGTCTTTTGGATGCTCTTGTAAAGGCTGAGGCGCTTGTCGAGCTTAGCAGAATGGAATAACAGGACGAGCACGGTGCTGTCAAGCGGCTCGGAGGTGTAGACAGAAAGGCCTTCGATGCCCTTGAGGGCCTGGGCTTCCTTCACTACTACAAGCTGGCGTTCCGCCATCATGGGAAAACGGCGCGCCGCCGAGACCACCTGCTCCACGTTCACGTCGCCCCCGTAACAGATGGTTTCGTTGAAGTCTTTTTCGTAGTCCTGGAGGCAGTTGTCGACGATGGCCCTGCAGACCAGCTCGGGGTAGTAGGATTCTTCCCCCATCAGCAGGTAGACGGGCTTGAAGACGCCGTTCCTGACATCTTCGATGATTCCGGCGCACTGCGCCGCTATGTCCGTTCCGCCTTTCGCCATCGTGCTTTTTTTAATTCCTACAAATTTACAAAATAAAATGTGTAAATTAGCGGCTCAGATAAATATTGCGATATTTTATATATTTTTATTGTATTTCGATAATTTATTATTATTTTTGCGAAAAATAATCAGACTTTATGGCATTGATAGAATGTAAAGAAGTATCCAAGTCCTTCGGGCCGAAGGTCGCGCTCGACCATGTTAGCGTGGACTTCCACGAAGGTAAGGTTACCGGTCTGCTGGGCCCCAACGGCGCCGGCAAGACCACCCTCATCCGGATCATTAACCGGATTACCATTCCCAACGGCGGGGAGATTCTCTTCCAGGGCCGTCCCATCACCCAGGCCGATGTGGAGAAGATAGGCTACATGCCCGAGGAACGCGGCCTTTACCGCAAGATGAAGGTCGGCGAGCAGGCCATGTTCCTGGCCCAGCTCAAGGGCATGTCCCGTTCGGACGCCCTGTCAGCACTCAAGGACTGGTTCGTGCGTTTCGGCATCCAGGACTGGTGGAACAAGAAAGTGGAGGAACTCTCAAAGGGCATGGCCCAGAAACTCCAGTTCATCACCACGGTGGTCCACAGGCCTTCCCTGATGATCCTGGACGAGCCGTTCAGCGGCTTCGATCCGGTGAACGCGGATATCGTCCGCAAGGAAATCCTCCGTCTCAGGGACGAGGGCGCCACCATCGTGCTGTCCACCCACGATATGGCCAGCGTCGAGGAACTCTGCAACGACATCGCCCTCATCAACAAGAGCAAGCTCATCCTCAGCGGCGACGTGCAGGATATCCGCCGCAGGTACGGCAACGACAACATCGAGCTGGAATACACTGACGAAACCGGCCGGCATACCGAGGTCCTGCCCCGTGAAACCGACGGCAACAGCACCCTCAAATCATTCATCGACAGGGGAGTGACGGTAAACAGCTACCGCGAGCTCATGCCCCGCATGAACGATATCTTCATCAAACTCGTAACCGGTAAAGAACAGGAGGAACAGAAATGAATTTCCGCAATATAGGCCTTGTCATCGGCCGTGAATACAACACCCGCGTAAGGAAGAAATCCTTCCTTATCCTCACTTTCGTAGTGCCCATCCTGTTCGCTGCGCTGGCCTTCCTTCCCACCATCATCATGATGAATACCAAGGAAGAGACCCGCGAGGTTGCGGTGGTCGACAGAAGCGGCATCGCCATGCCTTTCCTCACGAACAGCGACGCCGCCAACTTTTACGATTTCTCGAATTCCAATCCCGACTCCCTGAAAGCGGAGCTGGATAATCTGAACAAGGACATCCTTGTGGTCATTTCCCCCATCGACTCCGCAAGGTCGGTGAGCGTGCAGACTTTCAGCAAGAAGCCCGCGGGGGTCGATTTCTCCGAAAGCCTTTCCAGAAGGGTATCCAATGCGGTGGAAGACTACCGTATCAATTCCTACGACATCGCAGGCCTGGATGAAATCATGTCCAGCGTGCGTGCCAACGTGAAGGTGCAGGAATACACGCTTGGTGCGGACGGCAAGGAAACCGTTTCTGAATCAGGTATTTACATGGTAGTTTCCATGGTCCTCGGCATGCTCATCTACATGTTCGTCGCAATGTTCAGCGGCATGGTCATGAGCAGCGTCATAGAGGAAAAGAGCTCGCGTGTCGTTGAAGTCCTCGTCTCTTCGGTGAAGAGCATCGACCTCATGTTCGGCAAGATCATCGGCGTTGCGCTCGTAGCCCTCACCCAGTTCGCCCTGTGGATACTCCTTACGGCCGCGATCCTCGGCATCGGCGGTGCTGTATTCGGCGGCAAGTTACTCGGCAAGATGGCCGATCCCGCCCAGCAGGAGCAGATGATGGAAATGGCCACCGGTGGCATAGGAGTGCACCCGGACCTCAGCACGATGATAGCCAATATGGATGACAGCAACAGCGCCAAGGTCATCCTCACCACGCTTGGAAACATTCCGTGGGGGACCCTCATCATCTCCTTCCTCGTCTACTTCATACTCGGATATCTCCTGTATGCCTCGCTCTTTGCGGCAGTGGGGTCGGCGGTGGAGAACGAAGCCGACAGTACCCAGCTTCAGCTGCCGGTCACCGTTCCGCTTCTCATCGGTTTCTTCATAGCCCTCATGGCCATGCGGAACCCGTACAGCCCGGTGGTCTGGTGGGGGAGCATGATACCCTTCACTTCGCCCATAGTCATGCTTGCGCGCATTCCTTACGGAGTGCCAACGTGGGAGCTCATAGTGTCGATAGCGGTGCTTGTCGCCACCTTCGTGCTCTGCGCTTGGGCGTCGGCCAAGGTCTACCGCGCCGGCATCCTTATCTTCGGCAAGAAGAGCAGCTGGGCCGACCTGTGGAAGTGGCTCAAGCAGAAGTAATTCAGAAGGCTATTCCCTTGTAGAAGTCCAGGAGTTCAGCCTGGTAGTACAGTTCGCAGCGGGCCTGCGCAAGGTCCGATTCACTCTTGAGAGCGGCATTCTTCGATTCGTTGAATTCGGTTATCGAAGCTTTGCCGTTCTCATATTTTGCCTGCACCATGTCGAACGATTCGGCCGCGGCCCTGGCGGCCTGGAAGGAACTGTTGAAACGGCTGCGGGCGGCTACGGCGTTGTAGTATGCCTGCTGGATTTCCTTGTACAGGGTGTTCTTTGCATTCTGCAGCTGAAGTTCCTGGGCCGTGCGGCCGATTTCGGCGATCCGGACGGAGTTGCGGGTAGAGAACTTGTTGAAAATGGGCACGCTGAGCGAAAGGCCGACATACTGGCTGAAATTGTTGCGCAGCTGTTCGGCGAACGACGGGGCGGAGATGCCCTTGGTGGTGTAATAGTTCGAGCCTATTCCGCCCGAGAGTGAAAGGGAGGGATAGTATGCGCTTTTGGCAATCTTGATCTGGGAGTCGTAGCTGTCGAGCATGAGCTCCTCGTAGCGGATTTCTGGCCGTATGCCGAGGGCCTGACGGAAGATATCCTCGGGGTTTTCGAGGAGACGGGGCTCCATGTCGCCTACGGGTGCGATAGAGAAGCCTTCGGGAGAGGGGAGTTCCAGCAGCTGCGAAAGCGTCAGGAGGTCCAGTGAAAGCCGGTTTTCGGCCTGGGTGAGGGTGTAGCGGCTCTGTTCCATGGTGGCTTTCTGCTGTGACAGTTCCACTGCCGAAGCCTTGCCGTTGGAAAGCATCTCGGCGAGCCTTTCCACCTGCATGGAATCTATCCCTACCTGCCTTTCGGCCACACCAAGCACTTCCATGTCGTAGAGGATCTGGACATAGGCGGCGGCTACGTTCATGGAGATGTCGTTCTTCGCCCGGAGTAGATTCACGTTGGCGGATTCCAGGTCGAGGGCGCGCAGCCTGATGGTCTCCTCGGTGCGGAAACCCGAGAACAGGTTTGCGGAGGTGCCGAGGCTGAAGCCGGTGCTGGCGGTATTGGTGTTCACATAGGTGTTGTCGGCGGAGAGACCGCGTCCGAAAGAGAAGTTCTGCGACGCCGAAGCGCTCACTCCGGGCAGGCGGCTCATTCTGGCGCTTTCAAGCTCCACTTCGGCCTGTTTCGCGGCGAGATCCTGCCGCTTTATGCTGATATTGTGCTCCAGGGCGTATGAGATGCAGTCCTGAAGGGTCCAGGGGCTGTTCTGGGCATTTGCGGACAGCGCCGCAAACAGGGTTATGGCTATGAGGCTGATTCTTTTCATGGCAGGCTGCTATTTCTCTTCGAATATCTGGTTTCCGCGGACTTTCTCGTTTTCGGAAAGGCCTCCCTTTATCTCGATGTCGACCCCGTTGGAAAGGCCGGTGGTGACGCTGCGTTTCTCGTAGCCGCTGCTGTCGGCCCTGGCCACGTAGATGAATGCGCTGTCGCCTTCGAATTCCACTGCACTTTCAGGCACTGAGAGTACGTCCTGGGCCCTGTGGAGGATGATTTCGGCGTTGGCGCTGTAACCGGAGCGGACCTTTACGTCCGAGGGTACCTTCACCGCAGCCTTCACCTCGAACTGGTTGGTGCCGTTGTTCTCGGTGGCCTTGGGCGAGATGTATTCGAGCGTGGCGTCGAACTTGAGGTTCTGCAGCGCACCTATGGTGATGGTTGTGGGCATGCCTTCGCTGATGCGGCCCACTTCGGTCTCGTCGATGTTGCCGTCGAAGATGAGGTCGTTCATATTGGCCACCGTGGCGATGGTGGTGCCGTCATTAAAGGTGTTGCTCTGGGTCACTGAATTACCTACTTTCACCGGAATGTCAAGGATGAGGCCGGTGATGGTGGAGCGGATGAGGGTGGAGCTCGATTTTGCATTACTGCTGGCCACACCGTCACGTACCACCTCCAGGGATTCCTGGGCCGAAGCCCTTTCTTCCTTGGCCTGGGAGAGGGCCTGTTTTACCTTGTCGAACTCTTCGGCGCTCACGAGCTGCTTGTCGTAGAGGGCCTTTTCGCGTTCGTAGTTGGTCTGGGCCTGCTGCAGGTTGATTTCCGAAAGGCGGACGCGGCTCTCTGCGGAGCTGAGCGCGCTCATGTCCGGAATCACCCTTACCTTGGCTATGATTTCGCCGGCGGTGACCTGCTGTCCGGCTTCCTTGTAGATTTCGCTGATAATGCCGGAAATCTGCGGCTTGATGCTCACCTCGTCACGCGGGATTATCTTGCCGGTGATGACCGTGCTGCGCTCGATGGTCTTTACGGTAGGGGTAAGCGTTTCGTAACGTTCCTCCTTCGGGCGCGAATTCCTGTAGAGATACACGAAGGTTCCGATGAACAGGAGCCCTATCAGGGCAAAAATGATGTACTTGACGATCTTTTTCATATGCTGTTGTCTTTATTATTCATCTCTCATTGCGTCCACGGGCCTTATCTTCATGGCCCTGAGGGCGGGGGCAAGTCCGGCCAGTACGCCCAGCGCTGCAAGTCCGGCCACGGCGGCCACCGCAGGCCAGAAGCCGATCTGGAAGTGGGCGGTGAGCACCCCGTCCTTGGTGGCGGCAAGCTCGGCCCCTGCCAGTATCAACACAGAGAACACCACTCCGAGCAGGCCGGCGCCGGTCGTCAGGAGTATGCTTTCCCCGATTATCTGCCCCAGTATCATCCTGGGAGTGGCGCCGATTGCGCGGCGTATGCCTATTTCGGTGGTGCGTTCCTTCACCGTGACCATCATGATGTTGCTCACGCCTATGGCTCCGGCGAGGATGGTCCCCAGGCCGACGAGCAGGATGAGGATATCCACAGCGCGCATGAGGTTGTCGACCATGCGGAAGATTGCTTCGGTGTTAACCGACATCACTCCCACTTCGTCTTCGGGATCTATGTTGTGCCGGCGGGCCAGAACGTGGCGTGTCTTGGTCTGGATGTCCTTGACCATGACGCCCTTGTTGGCCGTGATGCCCAAAAGGTCTACGCGCTTACCCCTGCCGTACAGGGCCCTGAACAGGCTGAGCGGAATCGATACGGTCTGGTCTGCTCCGGCGCCGATGGACATGTCGCCGGCATTGATGTCCAGGCCTACGACCAGGTAGCTCACGCCGTCCACTTCCAGGCGCTGTCCGCACGGGTCGCCGCCTTCGGGGAAGAGGTTCTCGTAAACGCGCTTTCCTATGACGCAGACCTTGTTGCTGTTAAATTCGTCGAAGGCGTTGAGACCGCGGCCGTATTTGATTTTCGGGGTTTCAATCTGATAGTATTCGTGAGTCAGGCCCTTTACTGAGGCGGAAGAATAGCTCTTGTCGCCCCTCACGACCTTCGTCTGCCAGGTAAGGCAGATGGGGGAGATGCTGGCGAGGCCAGGAACCTGGGTCTTGATCGCTTCTATGTCGTCGGTGTCCATGGTCCAGGTACGGCCCTTCTGGAAGCCGGCATAGGGCTTTGAAGTCTGGCCGGGGATGAAGAGCGCGGCATTTGTGGCGAAGCCTTCGAAATTGCGGGAGAGTATCTCCTTCAGGCCCGTGGAGCCGCCGCTGAGCGCCAGCAGCATGAAGATGCCCCAGAACACGCCGAAACCGGTGAGGACGGTGCGGCTCTTGTTGCGCGTGAGGGTGTCGAGCAACTCCCTGTAGTAATCTATGTCCAGCCACTTGCTACTCATCTCTCAACGCTTCTATGGGTTTGACTCTGGATGCCTTCCAGGCGGGGATGAGCCCGGCCAGGGTGCCTGCCACGATGATCAGGACGGTGGCTCCCGCCGCCACTCCGAGACCTACCGTGGGATCCTTGAAGATATAGAGGTACATGTGGCCCTCTTCGTTGATGCCTACGTCCAGCGGATTGCTGGCTATGGTTTTGTCCATGACCTGGCAGGCTATCAGGCCGAGGATCATGCCGATATAGCCGAAGAATGCGGTTATGGTGACGCTCTCGCCGAGTATCAGCTTGAGTATGCTCCATGGCTTTGCGCCTATGGCCTTGCGGATTCCGAACTCGTGGGTGCGTTCCTTGACGCTGATGAGCATGATGTTACTCACGCCCACGATTCCGCTTACCAGGGTGAAGATGCCGAGTATCCAGAGGGCCAGGTTGATGATGTCCATGGCCTTGTTGGTCTGCAGGTCCTGGGTGAAGCGGTTCCAGATATAGGCTACCCGGGTGTCGTCCGGGGCGGCATAGTGTAGACGTGCTATCGCCTCTTTCAGCCGGGCTTCGAACTGCTCGTTTTCCTTGATGCTGTTAAGCCCGTGGAAGGTGAAGACTATCCCGTCTACCCGGTCGCCGCGTCCGCGCAGCATCTTGACCACTTCGAACGGGGCGTAGCAGTAGTTGGAGCTGCTCATCTCGTCGGTGTGAATAATGCCTATCACCCTGAAGGCCAGGCCGTTGATATTAACGTACTGCCCCATTATCCGCCGGTAGTTCTCCTTGTCGTCAAGGAGGTTCTTCGCCAGTCTGGAATTGATTACCACCACCTTCGCCCAATCGCGCTCGTCGTTGGAATTGATGAACCTGCCGGCTTCGAGCTTGATCTTTTCGATATCCTTGAATTCGGCGGTGGCGCCCCTGACGTTGGCGCTGACGTGCTGTGCGCCCAGGACGACGGTGGAGGAGATGGAGATCTCGGGGCTCACGATGTCTATGACGTCGCTGAATTCGGGGCTTCGGAGAAGGGCGACATCCCTGCTGTCGAATTCCAGCCAGGTGCCCTCCTTCATGCCTTTATAGGGCTTTGAAAGCCTGCCGGGCCATATCTCCATGGAGTGGGTCTCCACTTCGAAGCGGTTGTTTATGAAGGCGTTGAGAAGGCCGTTTCCGGCACCCAGCAGGGCAATGAGCATGAATATGCCCCAGGAGACCGCGAAGCCGGTGAGACTGGTACGCAGTTTATTGTGGCTCAGGGTAGCCCATATTTCATTCAGGGTGTCGAACATGCCGTCTGCCTATTTGATTGTGCTGCCGTCGCCGAAACGGGCGGAATCGTGCCTGCTGTTCTCTTCGATGGAGCCGATGACCCCGTCCTTGATATGTATGATCTTGTCGGCGGCGTTGGCCACCCCGCTTTCGTGGGTTACCACAATGATGGTCATTTTTTCTTCGCGGTTCAGTTTGCCGAGCAGGTCCATGATCTCAACGCTGGTCCGGGAATCGAGGGCTCCCGTGGGCTCGTCGGCAAGGATGATGGCGGGATTGGTTACCAACGCCCTGGCTATTGCAACCCTCTGCTTCTGGCCGCCGGACATCTCGTTGGGGAAGTGGGAAGCCCAGTCGGTGAGGCCCATCCTTTCGAGGTATTCCATGGCGAGTTCGCGGCGCCTGTGGCGTCCTATGCCCTGGTAAAAGAGGGGGAGTTCCACGTTCTCGACTGCCGTCTTGAACCCGATCAGGTTATAAGACTGGAAGATGAAGCCTATCATGCGGTTGCGGTAGTCCGCCCCGGTCTTTTCGCTCAGGTTCTTGATGAGTTTGCCGTCGATCCGGTATTCTCCCGTGTCATAGCTGTCCAGGATGCCGAGAATGTTAAGAAGGGTGCTCTTTCCGGAACCGGAAGCACCCATTATGGAGACGAACTCTCCTTTTTCTATGTTAAGGTTGATGCCTTTGAGGACATGCAGCGGCTGCGCGCCGAAGTAGGTCTTGTTGACATCTTTCAATTCTATGAGGGCCATGAGGGTACAATTATCTTGATTCCGCAAACAATATTCAAATTATTTGCCAGATCCGTAATAAAGACGATAAAAGAGGAAAAATGTTAAGGCGTCAGAGAATGTTCATGGACTGTTCCCTGATTTTTTCGAGTTCGTCCTTCATCAGGACGACGGCTTTCTGGATTGCGGCGTTGCTTGCCTTTGAGCCGGTGGTGTTGATTTCGCGCCCCATTTCCTGGATGATGAAGCCGAGTTTCCTGCCGGGGCAGGGCTCGGAGTCGATGGTGTCGAGGAAATACCTGCAGTGCTGGCGGAGACGCACCTTCTCCTCGTTGATATCCAGCTTCTGCAGATAGAACACCATTTCCTGCTCGAAGCGTTCCGGGTCGAGCTTGATGCGGGCTTCTTCGGCGGCCTTGAGGAGATTCTCCTTTACGAGAGCGAGCCTCTCCGCTTCGTGGGATTCGACTTCGTTCTCGAGGTCCAGGATGGTGCCCACGCGGGATGTGACGTCTTTATAAAGGGCGGCGCCCTCCTTCAGACGGTACTCGTTCAGCCGGGCGAGGGCGGTGTCGAAGGCGGCATCCACCAGCGGCCAGTTCTCTTCATTGATGATTTCGGCCTTGCCAGTGTCGGTGACGTCGGGGAAACGGAGGATGGTGGAGAGCAGCACGGCGCGTGCGCGAGGATCCATGGCGGCTTCCGGAACCAGCCCTGCGGTCTGGTCGAGATAGGCCTTTGCGGCTTCGGCGTTGATGCTGCGGGCGCCTTCGGCGGCAGCGGCTTCGAAACTGATGAATACGTCGATGGTGCCGCGCACGAGCGATTCGGCTATTTTCCGGCGCACCGGCAGGTCCTTATCCTTGGGGAGGAGAGGGCTTTTGATGTTGATGTCGGCGCTCTTGGAATTGAGCGAACGGATTTCTATGGTAAGCCGGCCGGCGGGAAGCGATACTCCCGCCTTGCCGTATCCTGTCATCGATTTAATCATGACACAAATTTAAGAAATCTTTTACACTTTCCGCGGAAATAGTTAAATTTGCCTTTCCTATACCAAATTGACCTTTATGGAAGACGAAAAGAAGAACATGAATTTCCTGGAAGAGATAATCGAGTCCGACCTCGCGAGCGGCAAAGTAGACAGCATCCTCACCCGCTTTCCTCCCGAGCCGAACGGCTACCTGCACCTCGGGCATGCCAAGAGCCTCTGCATCAACTTCGGCCTTGCCCAGAAATACGGCGGCAAGACCAATCTGCGCTACGACGACACCAATCCCACGAAGGAGGACACTGAGTACGTCGACGCCATCAAGGAGGATATCACCTGGCTCGGCTTCAAATGGGAGAAGGAACTCTACGCCTCGGATTACTTCGAACAGCTGTACGAGTGGGCTGAACAGATGATACTCAAGGGGCAGGCCTATGTGGACGACCAGAGCCAGGAAGAGATTTCCGAGGGCCGCGGCACAGTGGAAACTCCCGGAAAGGAGAGCCCTTACAGGAACCGCACCCCCGAAGAGAACCTCAGGATCTTCCGCGAGATGCGCGACGGCAAATACCCCGACGGGGCCAAGGTCCTCCGCGCAAAGATCGACATGGCGTCGCCGAACATGATGTTCCGCGATCCCATCATGTACCGTATCAAACACGCTTCGCACCATCGCACCGGCGACAAGTGGTGCATCTACCCGATGTACGACTTCACCCACGGCCAGAGCGATTCCATAGAGCATATAACCCACAGCATCTGCACCCTCGAATTCGACGTGCACAGGCCGCTGTACGACTGGTATATCAAAACCCTCGACATCTACCCCAGCCATCAGTACGAATTCGCCCGTCTCAACCTCACCTATACCCTCATGAGCAAGCGCAAGCTGCTGGAACTGGTGCAGAAGGGGATTGTGAGCGGATGGGACGATCCCAGGATGCCCACGCTCTGCGGCGTGAGGCGCCGCGGCTACACTCCCGAGGCCATAAAGATGTTCTGCGACAAGATCGGTGTGAGCAAGCACGAGCAGCTCATGGACATCCAGCTCCTGGAGTGGTGCGTGAGGCAGGACCTCAATGCCCGCTCGAACCGTTACATGGTAGTGCAGGATCCCGTAAAACTCACCATCACCAACTGGCCGGAAGGCAAGGTGGAGTGGTTCGACTGCCCGCTCAATCCCGCCGAACCGGAGGGAGCCTCCCGCAAGGTTCCGTTCACGGGGAATCTGCTCATCGAGCGCGCCGACTTCATGGAAGACGCCCCGCACAAGTTCTTCAGACTTAAGCCGGACGGTGAGGTGCGCCTCAAATATACCTATATCATCAAGTGTAACGAAGTTGTTAAAAACGCTGCTGGAGAGATAGTTGAGCTTAAATGCACATACGATCCCTCCACCCGTCCCGGCTCAGGTGAATGGCGCAGTGTTAAGGGCACCATACACTGGGTGAGCGAGGAACACGCGAAGAAAATCGCGCTCCGCAACTACGACCGCCTGTTCACTCTCTCCGATATGAGCCAGGTTCCGGAAGACAAGGACTACAAGGACTTCCTGAATCCGGAGTCCCTTACCCTCGGGACAGGCTATGCCGAACCGGCGCTCGCAGACGACGCGGGCGGTCTGGCCGTGCAGTTCGAACGGAACGGATACTATGTGAAGGATTCCGACAGCACGCCGGAGGAGCTTGTATTCAACAAGACCGTATCGCTTAAAGATTCCTACAAGCCCGAATAGCGCAGGGCTTTTAAAGCAGCTCGAGGAGTTTGGCACGGCTGAGGAGGCAGTCGCCGATGGCGGCGGCTGAGCGCCCGAGCCTGCTGAAGCGGATTTTGGTATCGGCGCTTACCTTGCTGAGACTCAGTTTGTTGACAGCGGTGCGAATGGGGAGCATGAGGTAATCGCGCCCTACTATGAGACGGCCTCCGATAACCACCAGACCCGGGTTGAACACGTTGATGAGGCCGGCAATGCCCCTTCCGAGCGTCGCGCCTATTTCACCTATGCCCTCGATAGCGAGGACGTCTTCATTCTCGACCGCATCCAGAACGTTCTGGAGGCTGATATCCCCGGTTTCGTTATAGATCTTCCACAGGGGAGAGCGGCGTCCTTCCTTGAGGCGCTCCTTTATCCAGCGGGTGAGGGCGGAGCCGGAAGCGCCGGTTTCGAGGCAGCCTATTTTGCCGCAGCGGCAGATGATGTCGTTGTCGAGCATGGGGAAATGGCCGATTTCGCCGGAGAAGCCCGATTTGCCGTAGTACAGGTGGCCGTCCAGGATCATTCCCATGCCAAGGCCCCAGCTGAGATTGATGAAGAGCATGTCCCGGTCGGCGTCGGCGCCCTGGGACATGTATTCGCCGTAGGTCATGGCCCTGGAATCGTTCTCTATGGTGACCGCAGTATCGAGTTCGCGCTGGAAAATGTCTTTGAGAGGGATATCGTCGCTTACGAAATAGGAAAGGCTGAAGCCCTTTTCGGGATTGACTCGGCCTGTCAGGCTGATTCCGACACCAAGAACCTTGTCCCATGAAATCCCGGAATCCGTGACGGAATCCATGATTTTGCGGCATATGCCGCGGAATGAATCGGCATTTGCCTCAAGCACGAAAGCGATGTCCTGGATATAGAACTTCAATTCGCCCTTGAAGTCGGAGATGGCGATATGGAAATGCTGGCGGGCGATGTCCACGCCGACGAAATACCCAGCTTCGGGATTGAGGCCGTAGGTGCTAGGCCTTCTGCCGCCGTTGGTACCTACCTTTCCGCAGTCCTGCAGATAGCCGTCTTCGATGAGTTGAAAAACAATTTTGGTTGCCGTCGGAACGCTGATATTCAGCTCTTTACTGAAATCGGCAATGCTGCAGGCGCCCTTTCGGATACACAGGTTGATGATTCCTCTATGTTCTTCTGTCATGGTTGTATGGAAGCTGCAGCAACAAATTTACGAAATTATTATTATATTTGTCTTTGTTTTATGAAAATTTTTAAAAAATTGTCACTCCGCGCCAAACTTTTGTTGAGTTTGGGAGCTATCGCCATAGTGCTGCTCGTTTCCAGCATCATCTCCGTCATGGAGTACAGGAACATGAGCTCGTACGTATCCGACATGGTCGCCGACAATATCAGAAGCGTCAACCTTGCACAGCGGCTTTCAGATGCCGTTAACGATTATAACCTCGCCATCCTTGCAGTCGTGGGCGAAGACAGCTCGGTGAACATGCCGTCCTTCGACCACAATGCTTTCACCGCCACATGCGACAGCCTCCGCGCGGCAGTTTCTACAAAAGACATCATCCCCCTGGCCGATTCGGTTGAATATTCCTATGCGGCCTACATGCTGACGTCGCTCGAGCTCCAGGACGTCATACTGTCCGATTTCATAGACACCCGTTCCTGGTTTTTCGAACGGCTGCAACCCCGCCACAGGCATCTCTGCCGCAACATAAACAATCTTACCGATTCGATCTACAAAGATCTTGAACAGAATTCGGTCACTTTCCAGAGCTCCTATTACCGCAGCATCATTCCCGGAATCGTGACCGTTGCGGTCGGGCTGCTCCTGATCGTCCTGTTGCTGTTCTTCCTTTCCGTCTATTATGTGAAGCCCATCTGCAGGATGCTCGACTCCCTTGTGATGTACCGTTCGAACAACATCCCCTATAATTATGATTTCCAGGGGGATGATGAACTTCACGAACTCAATGCCAACATATCCGAAGTAGCCGGCGAAAACAGGGTGCTTCGTAGGCGTATTTCCGCAATGAAGGGCCACTCGGCCGAAACAGACTCCTGATGAACTGGACTACAATAAGCCGTAATGTGGGATATGCGCTCCTCGTAGACGCACTCTTCATGTTCATATCCTGCCTGATTGCCATTGCAGACCCTCAGGATACGGCCTTCGCCCCACTTGCGGTGAGTTTCCTGCTCACCCTCGCGGTCGGTGTCTTCCCGTTTGTCTTCGTCAAGAAAACGGCGGCCATCACGCTGCGAGAGGGATATGTCATCATCTTCCTATCCTGGTTGCTTTCCTTCGTCTTCGGCATGCTTCCGTATGCCCTGTGGGGAGGGCCGTTCACCCTCGTGAACGCCTGGTTCGAGAGCGTGAGCGGTTTCACCACCACTGGTTCCACCATTCTCGCCGACGTGGAATCCCTTCCCAGAGCGCTTCTGTTCTGGCGCAGCAGCACGCATTTCATCGGCGGCCTGGGCGTAGTGGTATTCCTGCTGCTGATAATCCCGAACACCAGCCAGATGCGTCTGCGGCTCACCAATATGGAGCTTTCATCGCTTTCCCGGAGAAGCTACGACACCAGGTCCAACCAGACCATTTACATTTTTACCTGGGTATACCTAGGCATATTCGCATCGGCTTTCATCCTCTACATGATTGCAGGGATGAGCCCGTTCGACGCCATCAACCATGCTTTCAGCGTGAGCGCCACCGGAGGTTTCAGCACCAGGAACGAGAGCATCGCCGCTTTCCATTCCGTGCCGATAGATATCATCACGATGGTATTCATGTTCCTTTCGAGTATCCATTTCGGCATAATCTGGCTCTGCATCGTAAAACGCACGCTCAAGCCTTTGGTCAACGAGGTACTGTGGCTGTACGCCGGATACCTGATAGTGTTCAGTACGATTTTGTCGGTCATCCTGAAGACCGAAGGTCTTGCCGGCAGCTGGGGGAGCGCATTCCTCGAAGGAGGGTTCCAGATGCTCAGCTACGCATCTACCTCGGGCCTCGCCGTTGCCGACAACGCCGCTTATCCGTTCTATGCGAGTATGTTGATGATGATGGGAGGCATGGTGTGCGGCATGGCTGGAAGCACCACCGGCGGCATCAAGAGCGACCGCCTGCTCATCCTCCTGAAGAGCATCCGCGCGCACCTTCACAGAGCGCTGCATCCTACAAGCGTCACTGAAGTCAAGCTGTACGGCCGGAATATCTATATGCAGGATATGTATCCGCACATCCTCTACATCGCCGTATTCGTTTTCTTATGGCTGCTTTCCGCCGTCCTGACAATGGCTTCGGGCGTGGACACGCGGAACGGAATGATGGCCACGCTCAGTTCCCTCTGCAACGTCGGCCCGTCGGTGGGGGCTCTCGGCACTTTCGGCAATTTCGACGCCCAGCCCGTCTTCGCCAAGATTATATATACCCTGGACATGTTTATGGGCCGCGTCGAGATTTATCCTGTCATGGCAATAGCCTTCATCCTTTTCGATCGCAGGAGGGTCAGGTGATGCAGTCCAGGGCCGATTTCCTTTATTCTGAATTCCGCAGACGCCTGGACGTCGACGCCACAGAGTGCCAGGACAGGTTCCTTCGAACCGCCGCAGATTTCCTAATGGGCGACGACCACGACATAATGGTAGTCAACGGCTATGCCGGCACGGGCAAGACGACGGCAGTATCGGCCGTAGTAGCCGCACTCGAAGACCTGAAACTCCATACCGTGCTGCTTGCCCCCACCGGCCGGGCGGCAAAGGTGCTTGGCGAGACCTGCGGCCGTCCGGCGTATACCATCCACAAGCATATCTACAGGCAGCGCTCTGTCGGCGAAGACGGCTTCGGCCAGTTCAGCATAGTGCCCAACAAGGCCAGGAACACCCTTTTCGTGGTGGACGAAGTCTCCCTGCTGGGTATAGAAGAAGGAACCAGGCAGTCTTCCGCTGCCTTCGGCACCGGAAACCTGCTCGCCGACCTGATCGGTTTCGTACGCGCTGGTACCGACTGCCGCCTGCTGCTCATAGGCGATGCGGCCCAGCTTCCGCCCATAGGCCTCGAGGCCTCCCCGGCGCTCGCCCCGGACTTCATGGATTCCTTCGGAGGGGTATGCTACGAAACCCTCACCACCGTGGTGCGCCAGGCCCGCGAATCCGGCATCCTGCACAACGCCACGCTGCTCAGGGAGCTGATTTCTGCCGCATCTCCCGATGATGGTTTCGATGACCTACGCCTTCAGATCCAGGGTTTCGACGATATCTGCAGGATCGGCGGAAGTGAGCTGATAGAGGCCATAGGAGATGCCTACGGCAAGTACGGAGAAGACTCCGTCGTGGTCGTGTGCCGTTCCAACAAGAGGGCGATCCGGTATAATATGGGCATACGCTCTCAAGTGCAGTTCAGGGAGGAAAGGCTCGTCCGCGGAGACAAGCTCATGATTGTTAAAAACTGCTATCAGTTCGTGGAGGACGTCGAAGGGATGCAGTATATCGCCAACGGCGACATCGCGACGCTGGAACGTATCGGCCGCTTCGAGGACCGCTACGGCCTCCATTTCGCCGACGCCACCCTGACCTTTCCCGATTACGACAACGCCACGCTCGATGCGAAGGTGTGTCTCGACACTCTCGAATCCGAATCCGCCTCGCTCACTTATGAGCAGCAGAATCAGCTGTATCAGGGCGTGTCGGAGGATTATTCGAACATCAAGGGCCGGAAGGCGCGTTACGACGCGGTCCGCGAAGATCCGTTCTATAATGCCCTGCAGCTCAAGTATGCAAATGCCATCACGGCCCACAAGAGCCAGGGAGGCCAGTGGGACTGCGTGTTCGTAGACTGCCCGTTCTGGCAGGAGGAACAGACCCTCGACGATTTGAAATGGCTTTACACCGCCCTTACCCGCGCGGTCAAAAAAGTATATCTGGTCAATTTCCCATCACGTTTTTTCGAATGAAAAAGATACTGTTGACATTGCTTCTGGCCGTTCCGGCCATCGTTTCCGCCCAGGATAAGGAATGCAATTTCCGCTGGACGGCCGATTCGTCGTACTGTGCATATAACCTCCATGGCGACCTTTACGTGAAGGACAGGGCCGGGAAGGTAACCCGCATCACTTCCGACGGCTCCGACGTAATCCTGAACGGATACGCTTCATGGGTTTATTTCGAAGAGATATTCGGCCGTCCGCGCGACTACTGCTCGTTCTGGTGGAGCCCGGACGGCAAGAAACTGGCCTTCTACCGTTACGACGACAGCGAAGTGCCCATGTTTCCCATCTATTCTCCTTTCGGGCAGGACGGCACGCTCCGCCGCACGCATTATCCCAAGGCGGGGGAGAAGAATCCCGAGGTGCGCATCGGTTTCGTGGACCTTGCCAAGGCGAGGACGAAAAAGGGCGTCGTAAGGCCTTCGGACATAGTCTGGGCCGATTTTGACCCGAGTCTTGACCAGTATTTCGGTATTCCTTTCTGGGGAGCTGACAGCAAGCATTTTTACGTCGGGCACGAGCCCCGCATCCAGAATACCTACGACCTCTACGAAGTGTCCTCCGCAGACGGCTCGAAGCGGGCGATCTACCATGAGACCTACAGGACCTGGCTCGACTGGCCCGACGACATGCTCTTTTCGGACACAGGCCTTTACATGGTGCGTGCCTTCGAGACCGGCTGGGAGCAGATCTACTACCTGTCGTACGACGGCAAGGTATTCAAGCGGCTCACGGACGGCGAGAACTGGAACACCCGCCTCATCCGCCGCGACCCTTCCGGAGGTGATATTTATTTCACTTCCCAGCGCGATTCCCGCGTCAGGGCTACGCTGTACAGGCTGGCACCCGACGGGAGCGTCTCCGCCGTCACAGATCCCGCCTACAATGTCGACAGGGTCACGATTCCCGAAGACTGCAGCAGCATTTCGGCCGTGCTTTCGAACGTCCGCACCCCCAATTTCAAATGGAAGGACGGCGAATGCGAGATTCCGGCGGTTCCCGACACCCTGGCCCTGCCGAGTATAATAAGCATACAGGCCGAAGACGGCCAGGCCATGTACGGCAGCATAATCTATCCGCTCGGTTTCGATCCGTCTAAGAATTATCCCGTCCATATCGAGATCTACGGCGGCCCAGGCACCCAGTATGTGCAGGACCGCTGGAGGAAGCCCAACCAGTGGTGGAGCGAGAACGACATCATCCATCTCACGGCGGACGTGCGGGTGTCGGGCCATACAGGCCGCGCCGGCACCGACCTCGATCACAAAGACCTGACCACATGTGCCATCAAGGATTTCTGCACCTGGGCGGAGTGGCTTCTGAGCCAGCCTTATGTAAGCAAGCTGGGTGTCGAAGGCTTCTCTTTCGGGGGCACTAACACCGCCCTCCTGCTCATGGACCATTCCGACCTGTTCTGCTGCGGTATAGCCGGCGGGGGAGTGTATGACTGGATGCTGTACGACAGCCATTATACCGAGCGTTTCATGAGCACCCCGGAAGACAACCCTGAGGGGTATGCCGACAAGGTCCTCAACCACGTGAATAACTATCCCGGCGACGGAAGCGTGATGCTCAGGCTGACGCACGGCACCGGCGACGACAACGTCCATTTCCAGAATACCCTGCAGCTCGTGGACGCCCTCCAGAGGGCCGGCAAGCAGTTCGAGCTCATGATTTATCCCGACGGCATGCACGGCTACCGCGGCGCGCAGGGGGTCCATTCCTGGGAATCCGACAAACTGTTCTGGCTGAAATATCTGAAAAACTAGTATACCATGAAAGAATTTGAAAAAAGAGCACAGGCCTGGCTGGACGGCGATTTCGACGCCGCGACCAAGGCGGAAGTCCTTGAACTTCAGAAAGATCCCGCAGCCCTTGAGGATGCGTTCTACCGCAATCTTGAATTCGGCACCGGCGGCCTCAGGGGTACCATGGGCGTTGGCATCAACCGCATGAACAAATACACCGTCGGGATGGCTACCCAGGGTCTCGCCAACTACATGAAGGCGAACGTGAAGGGACCGCTCAGCGTGTGCGTCTCCTTCGATTCGCGCAACCACAGCCACGAGTTCGCGCACATCACGGCGGACGTGCTTTCCGCCAACGGAATCAAGGTCTATCTGTTCACCGAACTGCATCCCGTACCGCTGATGAGCTACAGCGTGCGCCATCAGAAAGCTACAGCCGGCGTGATGATCACGGCTTCCCACAATCCTAAGGAATACAATGGCTACAAGGTGTTCTGGAGCGACGGCGCCCAGATCACCGCTCCCGTCGACAAGGACATCGTGGCCGAAGTGGCGAAAATCACCGACCCGTCTCAGGTGAAGTTCAAGGGAGATCCCTCGCTGATCGAGCCAATGGGCCGTGAAATCGACGAGGCATACTTCCAGAGTGTCCTTCCCCTGACCCTCAGTCCCGAGGCCCGCGGCCGCCATGCCGACATGAAGATAGTCTACACGCCCCTCCACGGCTGCGGTGTGCGCATAGTTCCCGAGGCCCTGAGGCGTCTCGGCTTCGTAAACGTGATGTCGGTCAAGGAACAGCAGGAACTCAACGGCGATTTCCCCACCGTACAGTCTCCTAATCCCGAGGAGCCTTCGGCCCTCAAGATGGCGCTCGCGCTGGCCGACAGGGAAGGGGCCGACCTCGTTCTCGGCACCGACCCCGATGCCGACCGTATGGGCATAGCCGTGCGCGACAATAACGGTAAGATGGTGCTGTTCAACGGCAACCAGACCGCATCCATGCTCGTCTACTACATCCTCCGCCGCTGGAAAGAACTCGGCAAACTCGATGGCAGCAAGTACGTGGTCAAGACCATAGTCACCACTCCGCTCATCAAGGATATAGCCGAGAGCTTCGACGTGAAGTGCTACGATGTCCTCACGGGCTTCAAATACATCGCCGAAGTGGTGAAGCGCAACGAAGGCAAGGGCGAGTTCATCTGCGGAGGCGAAGAGAGTTTCGGCTTCAACTTAGGCGAGTATGTCCGCGACAAGGACGCTCCGATTTCCTGCTGCATGGTTGCCGAATGCATGGCCTGGGCTGAAGAACAGGGCCTCACGCTCTATCAGCTCATGGATAAGATCTATGCGGAATACGGCTACCGCAAGGAGGGCCTTGTGTCCCTCGTGCGCAAGGGCATTACCGGCGCCCAGGAGATACAGCAGATAATGATGGATCTCCGCTGCGATCCGCCGAAGGACCTGGCCGGTTCGAAAGTGGTGCGTACCGTCGACTACAACGAACCCGAAAAGACCGGTCTTCCGAAGAGCAATGTGCTGCAGTTCTTCAGCGAAGCCGGCGACGTGGTCACCGTGCGTCCTTCAGGCACAGAACCGAAGATCAAGTTCTACTTCGGCGCTAAGGGCAATGACGCCGACGCCAAGATAGAATCTCTCAGGGAACAGTTCAAGTAGGCTGATTCAGGCCTGCGAGTACTGCTTGCAGAAAGAGGCTATGGGGCACTGCCCGCATTTGGGATTGCGGGCGGTGCACACGTATCGTCCATGCAGGAGAAGCCAGTGATGGGCCGTGGGGCGTTCCTCCTTCGGGATATGCCTTTCTAGGTCCTGCTCCACCGCATAGGGGGTCGCACCCCTGGAGAGCCCGATGCGATGGGAAACCCTGAAGACGTGGGTGTCAACTGCGACCACGGGCGCCCCGGCGAGCAGGGATGCCACCACGTTGGCAGTCTTGCGGCCGGCTCCCGGGAGCGTCATGATCTCGTCTACGCTTGTGGGAATCTGCCCGTCGAAATCCTTCACCACCTTCTTTGCCATAGCGACGAGGTTCCTGGCCTTGTTGTTGGGGTATGATACGCTGCGGATATAAGGCAGCAGGTCTTCAGGTGTGGCGAGGGCCATTGCGTCCACGATGGGGTAGGCCTCGAAAAGGGCCGGGGTGACCATGTTCACGCGCCTGTCGGTGCACTGTGCGCTGAGGATAACCGAAACTATGAGTTCGTAAGGGTTCCTGAAAACGAGCTCGGAATCCTGCGGCCCCACGTTCTGGCGGAAATAGTCCAGGATGCGGGCATATCTTTCTGCGAGCGTCATATCGTCAGCGCGAGTTCGATGACTTCGTCCCTGGGGCTTTCCTCACATTTCTCGTCCTTGCAGACGAACACCCTTCCGGGATAGTTGCGGAAGATGTTGCGGTTGTGGGTGACGATGATGACGGTGGTGCCGTTTTCCTTGTTCACCTTGGTGAGCAGCTGCATGATGCCGTCGGCGGTCTCTTCGTCGAGATTGCCGGTGGGCTCGTCCGCCAGGATGGCTTCCGGCCGGTTCAGTATGGCCCTGGCGATGGCTATGCGCTGCTGCTCGCCGCCGGAAAGCTGATGGGGCATCTTATGGGCCTTGGTGTCCATGCCGACGGCTTCCAGCACATCTTCGATGCGCCTGTTTATCTCGTCCCTGTCCTTCCAGCCGGTGCTGCGGAGCACGAATTCCAGATTGTCCCAGACGCTGCGGTCCATGAGCAGCTGGAAATCCTGAAAGACGACTCCGAGCTTGCGGCGCAGGACCGGTACCGTGCGCGCCTTTATGCCTTCGAGGGTGATGCCGCACACCTCTCCGTGACCCTCTTTCAACGGGTTTTCTGCAGTTATGGTACGAATTATGGATGTCTTTCCGGTGCCGACCTTGCCCACGATGTAGACGAAGTCGCCTTTGGCAACGGACATGTCAAGACCGTAGACTACCACGTTTTCGCCGTTGAGGATGTCGGCCTTTTCGAACAGTATGAGATTGTCCATAAAATGTGAAGATTTTCCTTTGCAAATATACATTAAAATCCGTCAATTTTTGTTAAGTTTGTATTCTTTGTAAAAGAACTGTAAAGACATGAAAAAAACAACCATATCCATAGTCCTGGCGGCCCTCCTGGCGTCCGGCTTAAACGCCTTCTCCCAGGAAGTCCCGCAGGCTTTCAAAGAGGCGGTCATCCTCTTTCAGAACGGGGCCTACGAACAGGCGAGGTCGCTCTTCGACAAATGCGATGAGCCTCTGAGCAGGGCCTATTCCGTGCTCTGTGCCGTTAAGGGCAAGGTTCCGTTGTACCGGGTCCTCATAGCAGACCTGGAGCGTGAGGCTCCGCGCAACGCACTGTACAACCCAATCCACTTCGCAGCGGCGCTTAACCTGTTTGACGAAGGCGACTATGCAGCCGCCGGGGACGAACTCCGCAAGGTGGACGAAAAACTCCTTACCGAAAGCGAAATGGGGGAGTACGTGTTCAAGAAGGCGTATTGCATGTATGCGCAGGAGAATTACACTCCCGCCATGATCCTTTTCAGGAGGGTGGTGGACATGCCCTATTCGGTCTATACCGCCCCGTCGCAGTATGCGCTGGGTTACATAGCGTACAATCACGGAGGTTTCCCGGAGGCTGAAAAATGGTTCGGGCTGGCCGGAGCCGATCCCCGTTTCGAGGAGCTTGCGAACTACTACATCATGGAGTGCCGCTTCCTCGACAAAGACTATGACTACGTGACCGCAAACGGCCCTGCAATGCTCGAAACGCTTCCCGCGGAACGTCGCGGCCGTCTGGCCAGGATGATCAGCGAATCCTATCTGGTGAAAGGAAACGATGCCAAAGCCCTCGAATATCTCAAGCTGGAAGAATCGGCTCCCGGAAGCCGCAACCGCGCCGACTATTTCCACGCCGGTTCTGTGCACTATGCCGTAGGCGATTATGCCGGGGCCATCGACAATTTCACCAAAATGGGGGCTCTCCGCGATTCTATCGGCCAGGTAGCCGCCTACGACCTTGGTTATTCCTACATCCGCACTGGCAATAAGGTTGCCGCTGCCGGTGCCTTCGGCGATGCCGCATCCCTGGCCTTCGATCCCGTCATCCGGGAAGATGCCGCTTTCAACGCCGCGAAACTTGCCTTCGACCTGAACGGCGACACCGCTCCGTTCCAGGATTATCTGGCAAAGTATCCCTCCGAGAAGCGCGCCCCGCAAATCTACAATTACATGGCCATAGCAGCCCTGAACAAACGCGATTACGCAGGGGCCATAGAGAACTATTCCAAGATTGAAGAGCTGGATGATGTGCAGCAGGGCAACTACATAAAAGCCAATTATCTGCGCGCCAGCCAGCTGATAGAGAACGAAAGCTGGAGCGACGCCATCCCGTTCCTCAGGGCCGCCGGGTTCCACTATCCCAGGACCGACCGTTTCAACCAGCTCAGCCGGTACTGGCTGGCCGAGGCCAATCTCAATGCCGGCAACTATCACGAGGCCGAGAGCATCTGGACCGACCTGTACAACAATTCCGCCCTGAGGGGCATGAAGGAAGGCCGGCTGCTCACTTATGATCTGGGTTATGCCTGTTTCAATGCAAAGAAATACGAGGCGGCGGCCAGATGGTTCGACCTTTACGCCGCTTCCAACGACAAGACCAGCCGTGAGGACGCTCTCACGCGCCGTGCCGACTGCGATTTCGCCCGTCACGACTATCGTAGCGCAGTTACCTCGTACGGC
Source organism: Bacteroidales bacterium (assembly GCA_024699055.1). Classification (GTDB taxonomy): domain Bacteria; phylum Bacteroidota; class Bacteroidia; order Bacteroidales; family UBA932; genus Cryptobacteroides. The sequence continues at coordinate 15,303 of JAILQG010000042.1, read as the reverse complement.
AGGGTCCTGAACGAATTCCGCAGTGCCGATAAGATCTATCCGTATCTGCAGCAGGCCATCGCTTATGGCCTTTCGGGCGACAAGGACTCGAAACTGTCTGTCCTGTCCATGGTCAGGCAAGCCTCGCCATCCGCGCCGCTTTATTCCGAAGCCATGTACGAACTGGGCCGTACCTACATGGAGACCGAAAAATACAACTCGGCGCTGGACGTCTTCGAAAAACTCAGGCGCTCCACCACCGACAACACCTTCATCGCCCGGGCTCTCATCGGCAAGGGCATGGCGTACCGCAACATGAAGGAATATGACACCGCCCTCGAGCAGTACAAGAAGGTGGTCGGCCTCATGCCGGGCAGCCAGTATTCGCAGGATGCTCTTCTGGCCATCAACTCCATCTATCAGGCCATCGGGCAACCCGAAAAGTACATCGAATATCTCGAGAGCAATGGCATCGGAGTGGGCCGGAACGCCTCCGAGAAGGAAGACATCTATTTCAACACTGCCGAACAGGTGTATCTGGCGGGCAATTATTCCCAGGCGGTGAAGTCCCTGCAGAAGTATCTCGACGACTATCCGTCGGGAACGAAGAGGGGAGACGCCCTCTTCTATCTCGCCGACTCCCAGCGCCGTCTCGGCCAGAAGGAAAAGGCTTGTGAGAACTACCTCGCCGCATGCTCGGTGCTGAAGGAAGGCCCGTTTGCCGAGAGCTCGGCCCTTGGCTATGCGACTCTCTCGTATGAGCTGGAACGCTACGCCGACGCCTGTAAGGGTTATGAAATGCTGCTCGGCATCGCCCAGATGCAGGAGAACAAGTCTGCGGCCCTTACCGGCAGGCTCCGCTCCGCCTATGCCGGAAAGATGTGGCCGACGGTGGTGAGCGCCGCCGAGGCCGTAAAGGCAGCGGGCGCCTCCGGAGAGGCTCTCCGTGAAGCCAATTTCTGCGAAGCGCGGGCCCTTCTTGCCCAGAGTCGCAGGGATGAGGCGTTCGAACTCTTCCAGACCGTGGCCCGGGAGCCCTCGACCCGCGAAGGCGCCGAATCCACCTACATGATCGTACAGGACCTGTTCGACAGCGGCAAGTACGACAGGGTAGAATCGCGCGTGTACGACTTCGCCGAAAAGAGCGGCAGCCAGGGCTACTGGCTCGCCCGGTGCTACATAGTGCTGGCCGAATCCTTCGCAGCCAGGGGCAATTCCGTCCAGGCCAGAGCCACGCTCGAAAGCATACGCGACGGATACACTCCGTCGTCTTCCGGAGATGACATTCAAAAGATTGTGGATGAAAAACTTGCAAAACTTCAATAGGAGACCGGAACGATGAAAAAGATATATTTGGCAACTGCAGCTGTCCTGCTTTCCGTCACTTCGTTCGCACAGAACCTCAATCCCGAGGTGGAAGTGACCAATGAATACGAAGCCCGCATATCCGAGATGCGCAAGGAGGTCCTGCCTATGCTGGTACCCGACTCGCTTACCCGATTCGGTACCAAAGTCGACTACAGCGTGTTCGAGACCAGATACATGGGAGCATATGACTTTACCCCGTACGAGATAACCGTCACGCCTGAAGCCCGCGCATGGGACGGAAAACGGCTCTATGCACGCGTGGGAGCCGGCTATCCCTTCCATCCTCTGGCAAAGCTCTACTATTCCCCGAGGATTGAAGGGGCCCTGAGGAACGTAAACCGGCTGGGTTTCCAGGGATACGGCGGAACCTATCACACTGTGTTGGGAGGGGCCGCGTACCAGGGCTTCGATTACAACCCGTCCGCAGGTGTGGACATCAAGTGGAACGGCAGCAACAGTGCAGTCGGATTCGAACTGGGATACAACGGTATCCTCACTTCCGACTATGAAGCGCAATACTTCTTCCACGATTTCTCGCTGAACGGCGAGGTCAAGTCGACAGGCGAGGCCAGGGTGCCGTACGTTTTCAAGGTCGGCGCCGCCTATGCCATCGACAATCTGTACGGAGCAGTTCCCGCGACGCTTAACGAAACCTCTTACGTGGTCGACGGCAGCATAGCCCCGAAGCTGTCCGTAGGCTCTGCGGCGATAGTGTTCGACCTGCACAGCCAGGGAAGCTTCTATTCGCAGTTCTTCGGGCCGGTACTTGTCAACAGCATCACCCCGAAGGCCAGGCTTACCCTCCTTGACGGTCTGAGGCTTGATCTGGGCGTGAAGCTGAGCTACGGCGACTCTTTCGGCGTCTTCCCGGATGTGCTTGCCGTCATCATGTCCGACGGTAAATCTCCAGACGTGTACGCGTCGTTTACCGGAGGTCATAACGCAATGGACTATTCCGCCCTCAAGACCGCCAACCATTGGGTGAATGCCACGTATTTTCCGGCCACGCCCGCCGCATCGGTGAACTGGATCAGGGTTTCTACCGAAAAGCTGAACGCAAGGATCGGTATCAGGGGAAGCCTGGCTGGGCGCATGCAGTACGACCTTTCCGGAGGCTGGGCGTCGATTGCAGATGCCATCATGGACGAACTCGTACCCGCCAGTCTGACAGGCGGAGCTTACCCCGCCATGCGGTTTAACTATGCCGATTACAACATGGCCTACGCCTCGCTCAGGCTCTCCTGGGCATCCGACAGGGTGAATGTGGACGGCAACTTCCTCTACAGGCACACCAACCTCGAGCCCAATGATGTATTCCTGGGTATCCCGGCGGTGGCAGGGGAGTTGAGTGCCGTCTACAACTGGAACCACAGGCTTTTCGCAGGCGTTCGCGCAAAGGGCCAGACGGGCCGTCCGTCCCTGGTCTGGAACGACCCAGGATACATCGATCTGGGCCTCATAGCCGAATATGAATTCGCCCGCGGAGTGTCGTTCTGGGTGCAGGGTGGCAACCTGCTCAACATGGATATTCCGCTTTCGCCCACACACGTGCCGGCAAGCATAAATATTACCGCCGGAATCTGCCTGGAATTGTAATATTTTTCGTATTTTTGTAAGATTTATAACGACAATAAGACAAAGACAGCATAAATGATTGAGAAAGAGAAAATGATCGAGGCGGAAGAGCAGTATTCCGCGAACAGTATCCAGGTTCTGGAGGGCCTTGAAGCGGTGCGCAAGCGCCCGTCGATGTATATCGGCGACATCTCCGAGAGGGGACTCCACCATCTGGTTTACGAGGTTGTAGACAACAGTATCGACGAAGCCATGGGCGGCTTCTGCGACCGCATCGACGTCGAAGTCCTTGAGGACAACTCCGTCCGTGTCACCGACAACGGCCGCGGTATCCCGACGGGCATGCACGAAAAGGAACACCGCTCGGCCCTCGAGGTCGTCCTGACCGTACTCCACGCAGGCGGCAAGTTCAGCAAGAGCAACTACAAGGTGTCCGGCGGCCTTCACGGCGTCGGCGTCTCCTGCGTGAACGCCCTCAGCGACCTTCTCGTAGCTGAAGTCCACCGCGAGGGGCAGGTGTTCGTGCAGAAGTATTCGAAGGGCAAGCCGATATCGGAAGTGGAGGTGACGGGCAAGTGCAGCGACACCGGCACCATCATCACTTTCCATCCCGATCCCGAAATCTTCGTTCAGACCACGGTCTACAAGTATGACACCCTGGCCAACCGTCTCCGCGAACTGGCGTTCCTGAACAAGGGCATCCGTATTTCGCTCACCGACCACCGCGAGCAGGTGGACGAGATGGTCCTGGATGAAAACGGCGACAAGAAGGCCACCGGCCGCAAGATCGACAAGAGCGAGGTATTCTACAGCGAGAAAGGTCTTCGCGAGTTCATCGACTATCTCGACGCCGGCGCAGAAAAGCTCATTCCCGAGCCCATCTGCGTCGAGAGCGACAAAATAATCCCCATCGACATCGCCCTCCAGTACAATACCGGTTTCTCCGAGAAGATCTACTCCTACGTCAACAACATCAACACCATAGAAGGCGGAACCCACCTGCAGGGCTTCAAGATGGGCCTCAGCAGGGCGATGAAGGCATATGCCGACAAGAACGGCCTCCTCGAAAAGGCCAAGGTCGACCTCGCTCCCGAAGACTACCGCGAAGGCCTCACCGCCGTTATCAGCGTAAAGGTCCAGGAGCCCCAGTTTGAAGGCCAGACCAAGACCAAGCTCGGCAACACCGAGGTTACCTCCGCCGTGAGCCAGGCTACCTCCAACGCCATCGGCATCTTCCTCGAAGAGAATCCCAAGCTGGCAAAGCTCATCATCGAAAAGATAGTCCTCGCCGCCACGGCCCGCAACGCCGCCCGCAAGGCGCGTGAAATGGTGCAGCGCAAGACCGTCCTCACCGGCTCCGGGCTTCCCGGCAAGCTGGCGGACTGCTCCGACAACGATCCCGAAAGGTGTGAGCTCTTCCTGGTCGAGGGCGACTCCGCAGGCGGAACCGCCAAGCAGGGCAGGGACCGCCGTTATCAGGCCATACTCCCGCTCAGGGGTAAGATCCTGAACGTCGAGAAGGCCGCCGAAGGCAGGGCTTTCGACAGCCAGGAAATCCAGAATATCTACACCGCACTCGGCGTGCGCGTGGCGCAGGAAGACGAAACCGGCGAGAAGCATCTCGACCTCAGCCGCCTCCGCTACCACAAGGTGATCATCATGACCGATGCCGACGTGGACGGCTCGCATATTGCCTGCCTCATCCTCACCTTCTTCTTCCGCTACATGTTCGACCTCATCAAGAACGGCTACGTATACCTGGCCACTCCGCCCCTTTATCTCGTGAAGAAGGGCAAGGAAGAGGAATACTGCTGGACTGAAGAGCAGCGCGAGGATGCCGCTTTCCGCATGGGCAAGGGCTCCGACAAGGGCTACACCGTGCAGCGCTACAAGGGCCTCGGCGAAATGAGCGATGAACAGCTCTGGCAGACCACCATGAACCCCGCGAACAGGCGCCTCCGCAAGATTACCATCGACAATGCCATCCAGGCGGAGCGTACCTTCAGCATGCTCATGGGTGACGACGTTCCCCCGCGCAGGCAGTTTATCGAAGAGAACGCACATTACGCAAACATCGACGCATAACGAACAACTATGTATTCAGACATTTTCGACAGGATTGAAACCGGTTCGGCCGGTCCCATAGGACAGTATTTCGACCAGACTTTCGGTTATTACGTATATCCCAGGCTCGAGGGCGAACTGGGCCCCCATATGCTTTTCAACGGCCGCGAAGTGCTCAACTGGAGCCTTAACAACTATCTCGGCCTTGCCAATCACCCCGAAGTCCGCAAGGCGGATGCGGAGGCTGCTGCAAAGTACGGGCTGGCCTATCCCATGGGCTCGCGCATGCTTTCCGGCCATACCCGGGAGCACGAAAGGCTCGAGAAGATGTTCGCCGACTTTGAGAAGAAGGAAGATGCCTTCCTCTTCAATTTCGGCTACCAGGGAATAGTTTCCACGATTGACGCCCTTACCGGCATCCATGACGTCATCCTGTATGACGCCGAAAGCCATGCCTGTCTGCTGGATGGCATCCGTCTGCATCTGGGCGAGAAATTCAAATTCCGCCACAACGACATGGTCGACTTCGAGAAGAAGCTCCAGAGGGCCGAGAAAGTGGCCGAGGAAGGGGGAGGTGGAGTCCTCGTCATAACCGAGGGCGTGTTCGGAATGACAGGCGCCATGGGCAAGCTTGCCGAAATCGCCGCCTTCAAGCAGAAGTACCCGTTCCGTTTCCTGATTGACGATGCCCACGGGTTCGGCCTCATGGGCGAGCACGGCCGCGGCACCTCCGAAGAGCAGCACTGCATGGACGGTGTCGATCTCTACATCGGCGCGTTTGCGAAAAGCATGGCCAGCATAGGCGGCTTCGTGGCCGGTCCCCATGCGATTATCAACTACCTCAGGGCCAATCTCCGCAGCCAGATGTACGCCAAGAGCCAGCCCATGGCCTTCGTGCTCGGCAACATCAAGCGCATGCAGATCATCGACTCTCCCGAAGGCGACGCCCTCCGTGCGAAATGCAAGGAGATAACCCACGCCATCCAGAAAGGCTTCCGCGAACAGGGTTTCGACATAGGCGAAGCCGAGGCCTGCGTTACTCCCGTCCATATCAAGGGCGGCGTCGGGCAGGCCACCAAGATGGCAAAGGACCTGAGGGAGAATTACCGTATCTTCTGCTCCATCGTGGTCTATCCCGTCATTCCCAAGGGCATGATCATTTTCCGCATCGTATCCACGGCCTCGCATACTATGGAAGACGTCGAATACACGCTCAACGCGTTCAAGGAAATCAAGGCCAAGCTGGATGCCGGATACTACGACGGTGAGGATATTGCCGAAATGACGATTAGATGACACGCAACAAGATATTCCAGATTGTCCTGCCGCTTGCAGCCCTGTTCGTGCTGCTGGTGCTGGTCATGCCCCGTAACGCCAAGCTGAGCTACGATTACCGCCGGGGCCAGCCCTGGAAATACGAAACACTTATCGCTCCCTTCGATTTCCCTATCCTCAAGACGGACGGGGAAATCCTTGATGAGCTGGCCGGACGTTCCACGCCCACCATTCCTTATTACCGCTATTCCGCAGAGATAGAAAACAAGAACCTGCGGGCAGTGGAAGGGCTTGACCTGCCCGGTTCGGAGGGCCTGCGCAGTTCCATCGTTTCCGCCATGAACGACATTTTCGAGAAGGGCGTGGTAGGGGACGACGGAGTAGTTTCGGTCGAAGGGGCGGACGCTTCCGAAATTATCTACGTGCAAAGGGGAAAGCGCGCTAATTCGCGCCCGGCCACCGAGGTGTACCGGCTGTCGGATGCACGCCTTGCCCTCCTTGCGGCGGTTTCGAACGACAACCCCGGGGTGAATGTCGATTCCCTGCTCCGCAGCAACGGAGTCTACGATTTCATCACCCCGAATCTCATTTACGACCGCCAGATCAGCGAACTGGTTCAGGCCGAAGCCTCCAAGACGGTATCTCCTACCGTCGGTTTCGTCAGCGCAGGGCAGCTTATCGTTTCCCGCGGGGAGATAGTAACTCCCGAGATCGAGCAGATGCTCGACTCATACAAGAAGGAATACGAGAACAACATGGGCTCCACGGGCCCTGAATTCCTGTATTGGATAGGCAATATCATACTCGCCCTGGCGCTTGTAGTCCTGCTTTTCCTGGCCATCCTGTTCTCGGACCGCGGCCTGTTCAAGAGGAGGAGCGCCTATCTCTATCTGGTGCTCATCGTGACCCTCACCATGCTAGCGGCCATAATCGTCCCGCGGGTGGAGAGCGGCCTGATCTACCTGGTGCCGTTCACGCTCTGCGTGCTGCTGCTCGAGCCCTTCTTTGAAGACGAGCTGATCTATATGGTCTATACCGTGGCGCTGCTGCCGCTGCTGCTTTATTCCGAGTCGGCTGTGGTCGTATTCGGGATATTCCTCGTCGCGGGCATCGTATCGATTTACACCTTCCGCCATTTCAACAAGGGCTGGCTACAGTTTGCTAACGCGCTCATCGTCTACGCGGTGATGATGCTGGTGTACATGGGCTTCCGCCTGACGGACGTCACCGGCGGGGGAATGCTCCGCATATCGGTATACCTGTTCGCCGCCGCCATGCTGCCGGTAGCCGGCTATCCGCTTACATACCTGTTCGAGCGCATCTTCAACCTCGTGTCGCCATTCAGGCTCTCCGAACTCGCCGACACTTCCAACGTGGTGCTCCAGGAACTCGAGGCCAAGGCACCCGGCACTTTCCAGCATTCGCTCCAGGTCATGAACATGACGGATGCCTGCGCCCGCGCCATAGGTGCGGATGTGCAGCTCGTGCGCGTCGGGGCCCTCTATCACGACATAGGCAAGATTCGCAATCCGCTCTGTTTCGTTGAAAACGAGTCGCTTGTGAAGGATTCCGCACCCAGGTATCATGCCGGCCTTTCCCCGCTCCAGAGCGCGCAGGATGTCATCAGGCACGTCCAGGACGGTGTGGAAATCGCCGAGAAGCACCACCTTCCCGGGGTGATCGTGGATTTCATCAGGACTCACCAGGGAACCGCCCATACAGGCTATTTCTATACGCAGTACCTCAATGACGGCGGCGATCCCGCAAATGCCTCGGAGTTCCAGTACCCCGGCCCGCGCCCGCGTACTCGCGAACAGGTGATCCTCATGCTCTGCGACAGCATCGAGGCGGCCTCGCGCACCCTCAAGGAGTATTCTCCCAAGGCCTTCGAAGAATTCGTGGACAGGATAGTGGCAGGGAAGGCCGAGGACGGACAGTTCGACAACGCCGAGATTACCATCAAGGATATGGGAAAGATAAAAGAAGTGCTTAAAAACTACCTTTCGCAGATGTATCACGAACGCATTGCATACCCGAACAGAAAGAAATAAAAACTAAGATAGAATGAAGACAAAAAAGAAAAAGATTGATGACCTGAACCTCGAGCTCACGCTCACTGTGGAGAAGGACGATTATTCGGAGATTGAACGCAAGAAACTCGCCGAGCGCAGGCGCACGGCCGATCTCAAGGGCTTCCGCAAGGGAATGGTGCCCGAGGGCATGATCCGTCGCATCTACGGCGAGCAGGCTCTTGTAGAATCGGTCAACCAGGTTATTTCCAAGGGCTTGGAAGACTTTATCGAGGCCGAGAAGCTGCATGTCCTTGGTGAGCCCCTCGGCAGTGAAAAGCAGCCCGAAGTCGAATGGAAAGACGGCAACGATTTCACCTTCATCTTCGATATCGCCGTTTATCCCGAAATCAAGGTAAGCGCCGGTAAGGAAGACGAGATTCCCCAGTACAACATTACCGTATCCGCCAAGGAGAAGAAGGAAATGGTGGAGAACCTCAAGAAGTACTACGCCGAGAAGAAGGAGGAAAAGAGCGACGAGGACGTCGAGAAGGAAGTCTCCGAGCGCCTTAAATCCGAATACAAGAACGAATCCGACTGGAGGCTCGGTGCCGACATCCGCAAGTATTTCGTGGAAAAGGCCGATGTGAAACTCCCCGAGGCTTTCCTCAAGCGCTGGCTCCAGGCCACCAACGAGAAGGTCAAACCCGAAGACCTCGAAAAGGAATTCCCCGGCTTCCTTGCGGATTTCCGCTGGCAGCTCGTCCGCAGCGAATTCATGAAGAGCTTCGGTTTCAAGATAGAGAAAGCCGACCTTGAAGAAGCCGCAAAAGCATACATAACCTATCAGTACGCGATGTACGGCATGGGCAACGTCCCCGAGGACATCATCGCAGGCAGCGTAAAGCAGATGCTGGAAGACCGCAGCCAGATCGACCGTCTCGCCGAACAGGTGGAGGACAGGAAGGTGATGGAAAAACTCAGGGAACTCGTCACCTTTGCTCCCAAGAAGATCAGCTCGGAGAAATTCCGCGAACTCAAGTAGTCCATGACAGATTTCGAAAAATTCGCCGCATCGGCCGGGGTTAACTCCAACAGCCTCCGCCGCTATGCCGATTATGTCAATCCTACGATCATCGAGGAGCGTAAGCTCAACGTGCTCGGGATGGACGTGTTCAGCAGGCTCATGATGGACCGCATCATCTTCCTGGGGGCTCCCATCGACGATGATGTGGCCAATATAGTACAGGCGCAGCTGCTCTATCTCGCATCCTCCGACAAGGCGGATATCTCGCTTTATATCAACACTCCGGGCGGCAGCGTTTCGGCCGGTCTCGGCATTTACGACACCATGCAGCTCATCGAGCCGGCGGTGTCCACCATCTGCACCGGCATCGCGGCCTCCATGGGCAGCGTGCTCCTGTGCGCCGGCGAAAAGGGCAAGCGTCACGCCCTTCCGCATTCCAGGGTGCTGATCCATCAGCCGCTGGGCGGTGCCAAAGGACAGGCGTCCGATATCCTCATTGCGGCAAAGGAGATTGAGAAGTACCGCACCGAGCTTTACGAAATCATTTCGGCCCACAGCGGCCAGCCGTTCAAAAAGGTGTTCAAGGACGCCGACAGGGACTACTGGATGACCGCCGCCGAAGCTGTCGAATACGGCATGGTAGACAGCATCCTGAAAAAACGCGTCAAAGATGGAAAATAAATCCTCGGAAGTCCTGAACGTCCCGAAACCGAAGCAGATAAAGGCCTTCCTCGACCAGTATGTGATCGGCCAGGACAGGGCGAAGAAGATTCTCTCCGTAGCGGTCTACAACCACTACAAGCGCATCATCAACAACGTGCTCCAGGAAACCTCCGACGGTGTTGAGCTCGAGAAGAGCAATATCCTCCTCGTCGGTCCTACCGGTACGGGTAAAACCCTGCTGGCCAAGACTATAGCCAAGATGCTCTATGTGCCGTTCACAATCGTGGACGCCACCGTGCTCACTCAGGCCGGCTATGTCGGCGAGGATGTCGAGAGCATTCTCTCTCGTCTGCTCCAGGAGACTGACTACGATCCTGCACGCGCCGAGCTGGGAATCGTCTTCATTGACGAGATCGACAAGATCGCCCGCAAGAGCGACAATCCTTCCATCACCCGCGACGTGTCGGGCGAGGGGGTTCAGCAGGCCCTGCTCAAGCTTCTCGAGGGTTCCGTCATCAATGTGCCCCCTTATGGCGGACGCAAGCACCCGGAGCAGCAGTTCATCCAGGTGAACACCCAGAACATACTGTTCATCTGCGGGGGCTCCTTCGAGGGGATAGAGCGCAGCATCGCCACCCGCCTCAATACCAGTGTGATAGGTTTCGGAGCGGCGGAAAGGCAGAATATAGACAAGGACGACCTGCTTCAGTACGTCGAGTCGCAGGACCTCAAGAAATACGGCCTGATTCCCGAAATCGTCGGGCGTCTCCCCGTCGTCACCTATCTTGACGAACTTGACAGGGACGCCCTCAAGCGCATCCTTCTGGAACCGAAGAACGCCATAATGAAGCAGTATGAGAAGCTGTTCGAGCTGGATGGCATAAAGCTGGACGTCGAGGACGGAGTCTACGACCTTATCGTCGACACGGCCCTGGAGAAGAAGCTCGGCGCTCGCGGCCTAAGGTCCATCTGCGAGCAGATAATGACCGACGCAATGTTCGAGGCGCCATCCCGCCGCAGCAAGACTTTCCGTCTTACCGTCGAATATGCTCAGCAGCGCCTCGAAGCGGCTTAGGTAGTATTATTCGACTCCCAGTTTGATTTTGAGGTTCTTGATCATGTCGGCCGACATGCCTGCGAGACCGTAGTGCGGCGTCCATCCCCATTCCCTGCGGGCGCAGCTGTCGTCCATCTTGTCGGGCCAGCTGTCGGCTATCGCCTGACGTACGGGATCCACTTCATAGCGCATCTTGAAATCGGGATAGGTCTTGCAGATCTCGGCGTAGACGTGCTCGGGCGCAAAACTCATGCTGGCTATGTTGAACGAGTTGCGGTGGACCAGCCTGGAAGGATCGGCCTCCATGATATCGACCGCAGCCTTGAGGGCGTCAGGCATGTACATCATGTCCATGAACGTTCCCTTTGCAATGGGGCAGACGAATTCTTCACCCTTGACGGCAGCGTAATAGATCTCAACTGCATAGTCGGTGGTGCCGCCGCCCGGAAGGGTAGTGTAGGAGATTATGCCCGGGAAACGCACCGAGCGGGTATCTACACCGAATTTATGGAAATAATAGTCGGACAGGAGCTCGGTGGCCACCTTGGTTACTCCGTACATGCTGGTAGGTCTCTGGATAGTATCCTGGGGGGTATTGTCGCGAGGAGTGCTGGGGCCGAAGCTGCCGATAGAGCTCGGGGTGAACACGGCGCAGCCGTTTTCGCGTGCGACTTCCAGCACATTGAGCAGGCCGTTCAGGCCTATGTCCCAGGCCATCAGGGGTTTCCTCTCGGCGACGGCTGAAAGGAGGGCGGCAAGGTTGTATATAGTGTCGATCCTGTACTTCTTGACCACTTCGGCTATCTGCTTGCCGTCCAGCACGTTGACTATCTCCGCCGGACCGCTTTCCAGAAGTTCGCCTTTAGGTTCTGCACCGGGAATGTATCCGGCCACAATGGAGCCGTCATACGTATTCCTGAGTTTCATTGTAAGCTCGGAGCCAATCTGCCCCGTGGAGCCGATTACAAGTACGTTTTTCATTTCACTGACAAAATGATTTGGAAAGTCTGGTTATTCTCAGTTATAGTGTTAATTTGTCCACAAATTTACTAAATTTGTAACAAAACTAAAACTAATTCTCAAAATGTACGGTAAATTCAAAGAATATCTCCAGAATGAACTCAAGTCCATCGAGGAGGCGGGCCTTTACAAACGCGAACGAACCATCTGCTCTCCGCAGGGCGCCGAAATAACCCTTGCCGACGGCAGCAAGGCGCTCAACTTCTGCGCCAACAACTATCTCGGCCTTTCCGACAATCCGCGTCTCATCGCGGCTGCCAAGAAGGCTATGGACGAGCGCGGCTTCGGTATGAGCAGTGTCCGCTTCATCTGCGGCAAGTGCGATCTGCATGAAGAGCTCGAAAAGGCTGTCAGCAAGTACTTCCACACCGAGGACACCATCCTCTATGCCGCCTGCTTCGACGCGAACGGCGGTGTGTTCGAGCCACTCCTCACCAAAGACGACGCCATCATTTCCGACGCCCTTAACCACGCCTCCATCATTGACGGCGTAAGGCTTTGCAAGGCCGTTCGTTACCGTTACAACAACGCCGACATGGCAGACCTTGAAGAAAAGCTCAAGGAGGCCCAGGCGCAGCGTTTCCGTATCATCTGCACCGACGGCGTCTTCAGCATGGACGGCAACGTCGCCCCCATGGACAAGATATGCGACCTGGCGGAAAAGTACGATGCCCTCGTCATGGTGGATGAAAGCCATTCCGCAGGTGTAGTCGGTCCCACCGGCCACGGCGTAGCCGAGCAGTTCAATCTCTACGGCCGCATCGACATCCACACCGGCACCCTGGGCAAGAGCTTCGGCGGCGCGGTAGGCGGCTTCACCACCGGCCGCAAGGAGATAATCGACATGCTCCGCCAGCGCAGCCGTCCGTATCTTTTCTCCAACTCGCTGCCGCCCATGATCTGCGCAGCTGGTATCGAGATGTTCAAGATGATGGAGGAAAGCAGCGAGCTGCACGACCGCCAGCAGGAGAACGTCGCCTACTTCCGCGACAAGATGACGGCTGCAGGCTTCGACATCCATCCCACGCAGAGCGCCATCTGCGCCGTGATGCTATATGACCCCATCCTTGCAGGCAACTTCGCGAAAGCCATGGCAAAGGAGAACATCTTCGTGACCTCCTTCACCTATCCCGTGGTGCCGAAGGGGCTCGACCGCATACGCGTACAGCTCTCGGCTGCGCACACCCGTCCCCAGCTCGACAAGGCCATTACAGCCTTCATCAAGGTCGGAAAGGAACTCGGCGTGCTCAAGTAGCCGATACTCGATTATAAAACCAAAGGCGACCAAATCGGTCGCCTTCGTTTTATGTGATAGCTTGTCTACAGCCAGGCGTCGAAGTAATCGGTGATCTTGTCGTGGAGATGGACGCGCCAGTCTCCGAAGACATTGTGCTGGCTCATCGGGTAGGGGAAGTAGTCCAGTTGGATATTCTCCTCGATGCACTTCTGCACGAAACTCAGGCTGTGTTCCCATACCACGGTGTTGTCGACGGCCCCCTGACATATCAGAAGCTTGCCTTTCAGGCAGTTCGCCTTGTTGATCAGCGAGGTCTGTTCGAAACCGTCGGGATTCGAGGCCTGGGTGTCCATGTACCTTTCGCCGTACATCACCTCATACCATTTCCAGTCTATGACCGGACCGCCCGCTACTCCGACCTTGAACACGTCGGGGTAGTTGGTCATCAGCGAGATGGTCATGAAACCGCCGTAGCTCCATCCATGGACGCCTATCCTTGACGTGTCGATCCAAGGCTGTTCCATGAGCTTGCGTATGCCGGTCATCTGGTCGGCCATCTCGGCCTGTCCGCAGTGACGGTTGATGGCCTTCTCGAAGGCCGCGCCGCGGTTCTGGGTGCCACGGTTGTCCTGCACGTAAACCACGTATCCCTTCTGGGCCATGAGCATCTCCCACATGCGCACGCTGCCTCTCCACGAGTTTGTAACCATCTGTGAATGAGGGCCTCCGTATACATATACTATGAGCGGATACTTCTTTGAAGGATCGAACCCGAGGGGTTTGTAGAGGCGGTAGTAATTCAGGAAGGCCCCGTCTGCGGAAGGCACGGTGCCGTACTCCATCTCGCACTGCGCGAAGTCTGCCAGTGGATCGGGCGAAGAGGAGAGGATCTCGCAGGACTTGCCGTCGGTGCCGCGCACCGCGAGCTTACCGGGTTCGTTCCAGCTGCTCCAGCGGTCCAGGAATCGGGTGAAGTCGGGGCTGATGCTCACCGTGTGCCAGCCCGGCTCGGGAGTGAGCCGCTGCGGATCGCCGAAACGGGCCTTGCCGACGCTGCGGTGCTTTTTGATCTCTATCCGGAAAAGATGATTCTCGACGGGGGAGACCTCGGCCGAAGTGTAATAGACGTAGCGGCCGTCATTGGCTATGTATGCGACGTCGGCATCAACAGCGGTGAGACGCTTCATGGTGCCGAGGGTATCGCAAAGGTAGAGGCTCCTGTAGCCGTCGCGGTTGTCGGTGCGGTAAATGAATTCGCCGCAGCTGCCCTCAATGAAATACAGGGGATCGAGAGGTTCCACCCAGGCGTCATTGTGCTCTTCCAGGATGGTGCGGACCGGCGAGGCGTCGGAGACACGGTACATGTTGAGCACCATGTTGTGCTGCTCCCTGTCCAGTACCTGGATGAAGATGTATTTGTCGTCGGGGCTCCAGGTGATGCCGGTAAGATAGCGCTCCTCAGTGAATTCCGAGGGGACGATGCTGCGGAGGACGTTGCCCAGGGTGTCGCAGATGCACAGGCTGAGCTTCTCGGAAGTGAGGCCGTTCATGGGGTAACGAAGCGGCATCAGGGTGCCGGTGCGGGTGCTGATATCCAGCAGGGGGAACTCGGTCACCCGGCTCTCGTCCTTTCTGACGACTGCAAGCAAACTGCCTGAATTTGAGGGGAATACGCCCGTTTCGATGCCGAACTCGTTGCGGGAGTAGCTCTGCCCGTATACTATTCCTTCGGCTTCGCCGGAGGGCAGGTTCCATTCAGTTCGCGGGAAAGGCCCCGGTTTTTCGGAAAGATCATGCTCTCCGGTCCAGAAGAAAGGTTTGATTGACGGGTAGACGCTGCGGCTGCGAAGGGCGTCGTGCATGGTGAGCATCTTTCCCTGGGGGTTGACGGCGGGGGAGACGGCTATCACGTCCTGGGCCTGCACGCAAATGCACAGCGACAGCAAAGCCGCCGCCGAAATGAACAGTTTTTTCATTGGTTAATCAGTTTCTACGGGGATGGTTGTGGCGGGAATGGGCTCCGTTACCG
>JAILQG010000033.1 GCA_024699055.1 Bacteroidales bacterium | reverse complement strand
AGGGCGATGCGCTTCTGCTGCTCGTTGAAGTCAAGGACGACGACCTTGATCTTCTCGTCGAGGGTGACGACCTCTTCGGGGTGGTTGATACGGCCCCAGCTGAGATCGGTGATATGGATGAGACCGTCCACGCCGCCCAGGTCGACGAACACGCCGTAGTTGGTGATGTTCTTGACGGTGCCTTCGAGGACCTGTCCTTTCTCGAGCTTGCTGATGAGCTCGGCTCTCTTCTTCTCCTGCTCGGCCTCGAGAAGGGCTTTGTGGGAAACGACCACGTTGCGGAACTCCTGGTTGATCTTGACGATCTTGAAGTCGATGGTCTGGTTCACATACGCGTCATAATCGCGGATGGGCTTGATGTCGATCTGGGAGCCGGGGAGGAAAGCCTCGATGCCGAACACGTCGACGATCATGCCGCCCTTGGTGCGGGTCTTGACAAAGCCCTTTACGACCTCGTCCTTCTCATAAGCCTCGTTGACACGGTCCCAGCTCTTGAGAGCGCGGGCCTTGCGGTGAGAGAGGACCAGCTGGCCCTTCTTGTCCTCGGCGTTCTCGACGTAGACTTCCACCTTGTCGCCGGGCTTGAGGTCGGGATTGTAACGGAACTCGTTGTTGGAGATGACGCCTTCGCTCTTGCCGCCGATGGTCACTACGACCTCGCGCTTGTTGATGGCGGTCACTTCACCTTCGACTACCTCGCCTTCGATAACCTTGGAGAGGGTCTTGTCGTAAGCTTCCTGGATCTTTTCGCGCTCTGCGCCGCCATAGACGTCGCCGCCTTCAAAGGCGTCCCAGTCGAAATCGCCGGGGGCTATGGATGCATTGAGGCGGGTCTTGGGAGCCTCTTTCTTGGGTTCTGCGGCCTTGGGGGCCTCTTCCTGCACGGGAGCTTCCTCTACGGGCACTTCCTGCTTGATTTCTTCGTTTTCTGCCATAATACTGTTAAAAAACAAACTAGTAGTTAAACATTATTTATTGCCTGGCCGGACACTCCGGCACATAAAAGCCCGCAAAGATAGAAAAAAATATTTATATTTGCTACCCAATATTTTGAAAACATGATACTTGCATTTCTTCCGGCCCAGACCGCCGAAATACTGGAGATAGTCGCCACCGTCACTTTCGTCATCTACCTGATACTGCAGATTTTCCACAGCAGGTACATGTGGTACCTCTATATCCCCAGCTGCATCTGTGCCGCCCTCAATTTCTTCAACAGCGGCACATGGGCCTTTGCCGCCCTCAACCTGTACTACATCGCGATGGGTGTGGTCGGCATCATCCACTGGAAAAAAGACAAGGACTCACAACAGATGGAAGGAAGCACCATACCCCTCCACAAGCTCGGATGGAACACATTGAACATCAGCGTGGTCATCAATATCGTGGGAATTCCGGCCCTGTATTTCCTCCTCAGGTGGCTGAACGACCCCAATCCCCTGCTCGACTCCATCACCACCGTCCTAAGCGTCATCGGAACATGGTGGCTGACGCGTTCCTACATCGTTCAGTGGTTCGTATGGATCACCGCCGACATCTTCGCGATCTGGATGAACGTGAACCTCGGCAACAAATGGTTCGTCCTGCAGTTCGTCCTCTGCATAGTGTCCAGCATCATAGGCCTCTACATGTGGCACCGCAAGGGTGAATACATCGACGCTCACGTCCGCGGACCCGAATACCCGCTGAAGAAAGGGAAAAAGACTACCTGAAGAGGTTCCAGAACGCAATAAAGAGCAGCACCGCGCCGCCGATTATTTCGGCCGTGCGGCCAAGCCATTTACCCAAACGCGAACCGCCTGATATTCCGAGGATTACGCTGAGTGCGGTGATAACGAAAACCGCCACCAGAAGGGGCATGAACTCCGGCCAGCTTACCCCGCTGATACTCTGGGCGGCGCCCACCGCCGCGGCGTCTATGCTGGTAGCCACTCCTCCGAGAACAACGTTCCTGAACGAATTCAGTTCCAGAGCCTCTTCCTTACCCAAAATGGCGCTCAGGAGCATTGAACCACCGACATAGAGCAGAAGCAGGAAGGCCACTATCTTCACAGCCTTGCCAAGGAGCCCTACGAAGAGTTCTCCGAAGCCCCAGCCGGCAAGCAGCAGGCCCGTCTGAATCACCGCGAAAGCCAGGGCTATCACGGCAATACGCTTCCAACCAGGATTGCGCAGTTTAACGCTGGAACAAAGGCTCACGGCGAAACAGTCTGCGCAAAGACTGAGCGCAAGAAGCAGACATTCCCAGATTCCCATGTCTTACGGCTTGAATACCTGACGGTTGGCGATGGAACGGCCAAGGGTGACGGAATCGGCGTACTCGAGGTCATCCCCGAAGCCGAGGCCCCTGGCGAGAGTGGTGACCCTGGGGCCATAGGGTTCTATCTGGCGGTAGATATAGAAAGATGTGGTCTCGCCTTCCACATCCCCGCTCAGAGCCAGGATGACTTCCACCTGCCCCCCGGCGGCCTTGATCCTCGCCACCAGACGGTCGATCGTGAGGTCGGACGGGCCTATGCCGTCTATGGGGGAGATGATGCCGCCGAGCACATGATAGACGCCCCGGTACTGGCCGGTAGCCTCGATGCTCATGACGTCGCGCACGCTCTCCACCACGCAGATGAGGGAATGGTCGCGGGTGGAATCGGCGCAGATGCTGCACTTTTCACCGTCCGACACCATGGAGCATTCGCTGCAGTAGCGGATGTCGTCGGCCAGGGCGGAGACGGCCCCGGCGAAGTGGTGGACGTTCTCCTTGGGTTGCCTCAGCAGGTGCAGGGCGAGACGGAGGGCGCTGCGCTTTCCGACTCCCGGAAGCGAGCTGATGGCCTCGACTGCATCCTGCAGTATTTTTGACGGATAATCAGGCATAAAAACAAGCAAAGATAGGGATATTTTCGGAAAAAAATTTTACTTTTGCAGGCTGACTTGTCCGTAATGTCAGCTAACCCGTAAAGTATAACCCTTCCGACGCACTTTGTGCCGGGACCAAAAAGGAAGAGTAATGATCAGCATTTTCTACAGGCAGGGAGCTGACATTTTAGCGAGCCGATTCGAAACGGAATTTGCCAGGCTTGGCAAAGAGAATGTACTTTGGATTGACCTGCTCTCCCCCACAGGGAGCGAAAAAAAAGCCACGGAAGCCTTTCTGGGCACCGAAATCCAAAGCCGGGCAACCGCCGAGGAGATTGAAAGCTCCTCCAGGTTCTCCGAGACCACTTCTGCCATCTTCGCGAACACCAACTTCCTTTCCCCTTCCGCCGATGAGATGTCGGAGGATGCGGTTTCCTTTACCATCGTAGGCGATACCCTCGCCACGCTGAGGGACATTCCCCTGCGTTCGTTCGACCAGCTACAGCGCCGCATCCAGGCACGGCCGGAGCAATACGAAAACGGCTGGTTCATCTTCGCCAGCATCATGGACCAGAGGGTCGACCTCGACGCCGATATCATCGAGCTCATGAGCAAGGAGACCTCTCAGTTCAGCAGGCGCATCAACCAGAAAGAGGATATCAACGAAGACTTCCTCCTGGATATCAACCAGCTTCAGGAAAACGCCATGATGGTCCGCGAGAACATCGTGGATAAGCAGCGGCTCATCACGAACATCCTCAAGAGCGACCGCTATCCGAGCCGCCTCGAGCCCAGGCTCAACGTGCTGCTTCAGGACATCTCGTCCCTGATAAACCATACCAACTTCAATTTCGAAAGGCTCGAGTATCTGCAGGAGACCGTGGTCGGTCTGATCAACCTCGAACAGAACGACATCATGAAGGTGTTCACCCTCATCAGCGTACTGCTCATGCCTGCGACCCTCCTGGCGAGCTTCTACGGCATGAACGTCAAGCTCCCCTTCGCCGACGTCCCGCTCGCGTGGCTCGGCATCCTGCTGCTCATGATCCTGATGGTAGTGGGGGTTCTCGTAGTCTTCCGCAGGCGGAAGATGCTGTAGAGGCGCATTATCCCAGAATCCGCCGGAACAGCTTGTAGAGTTTGTACGGCATGTAGCGGAAAGGCATGTCGATGCGGCGCGGAGTGGTGATGACGGCGCGTTCATGGGTGAAGGCGTCGAAGCTCAGTTTCCCGTGGTAATGGCCCATGCCTGAATTGCCGACACCGCCGAACGGCACCTTCTCGTTGACGATATGCATGATGGTGTCGTTGATGCATGCGCCGCCGGATGACGTGCGGCGGACGACATCTCTGCCGTCGGAGGGCTTTCCGAAAAAATACAGCGCCAGCGGCTTCTCGCGGCCGTTCACGAAGGCAATCGCCTCGTCCAGTGATTCGTATGTGCATACCGGCAGGACAGGGCCGAAGATTTCGTTCGTCATCACTGCGGAATCCGGCGCCGGATCCAGGACGACCGTGGGCTCGATGTAACGGGTGGCCGGGTCGGTCCTGCCGCCGCGCACAGTTCCGGACACGTCGGGGCCGTCGATGTACGACTTCACACGTTCGAACGCCTTGTCGTTGACCAGGCGCACGAAGTGTTCGGTCTGCTGTGGATCCTCGCCCAGGAGAGAGTGCACCTGACGGAAGTATTCATCTACGAATTCGTCCCGTATACTCTTGTCTATCAGCACATAATCCGGTGCGATGCAAGTCTGGCCGGCATTGAGGGCCTTGCCCCATGCAAGTCGCTTCGCCGCCAGTTTGATGTCGGCGTCGGCGGTTACGAAACACGGGCTCTTGCCGCCGAGTTCCAGCACCACGGGCGTAAGGTTCTTCGAGGCCCCGGCCATGACGATGCGGCCGAGAGAGGGGCTGCCGGTAAAGAAGATGATATCCCAGCGCTGCTCCAGCAGGGCGGCATTGACATCCCTGTTGCCCTGCACCACGGCGATATAGCGCTCGTCGAAGGTTGCCTTTATCATCTCCTCTATCACGCGCGAAACGTTGGGAACGTATGGGGAAGGCTTCAGGAGAGCCGTACAACCCGCGGAAATGGCGCCAACCAACGGATTGATCAGCAGCTGGAACGGATAGTTCCACGGGGCGATTATAAGAGCGCTGCCGAGCGGCTCGGTGACTATGCGGCTGCGCGAAGGGAGCATCTGCATCGGAGTTGGCTTGCAGCGCGTGCGCGCCCAGCGGGAAACATGGCGGAGATGGTTTCTGATCTCTCCGGTCACGAGACTCACTTCCGTTAGGAAAGCCTCCTGCTCGGATTTATGCAGATCCGTCCATAAAGCTTCGTAAAGCGGTTTTTCCCATTCTTTTATTGCTGCGAGCAACTTGCGGAGCATGCTCTTTCGGAATGCGATGCCGCGCGTGGCGCCGGTGGCGTAGTATTCCCGCTGGAGCCGGTTCAGCTCCCGGATGCGTTCCGTGGAAGTATTGGTCATATATTTTTACACTGTAATTCAATGTAAAAATACAAAAAATAATCTACATTCGGTTTTTGCTATCCTTGCCGGCGCCGGTGCCTTTGTACTTGCTCTGGGCGGTGTTGAAGCTGTAGCGGACGGAGAACTTGATGCGCTGGGTATCCATCAGGTTGGTCTGCCGGACTAAATAGTTGCCGAAGTCGGTGGTGACATCGTTGTGGGCCATCCCCGCCAGATCGGAGCCTTCCAGGCGCAGCACCAGGGAGCCGTCTTTCAGAAGGGTCTTCTGCACAGCCGCGGTAAGGTTGAAATAGACGTTGGTGAGATAGATGTTCTGGGTATAGCCCCGGCTGTACACCTCTCCGCCCAGTTCCAGCTGCCAGCCACCTTTCAGGCGCAGAGTGTTGAACATCTGGGCTACGTACAGAGGCTTGTCGTTAAATGTCGTCTTCCTGAATCCGGAAGGCTCGGCGGCATCGGGAGCATTGATGGTAAGCCACTGCGGCCGGGCCACGAACGTATAGTTCAGCGTGAGCGGGCCGAAGGTGGGCGTCAGGTTCACGAAGACCGTCATCATGCGGAAAGGTTCTTCCAGGTTCCGGGGGTGCACCAGCAGGACTCCTTCATCGTTGTATGGGGTGGACCAGGTAACGATGGCGTTGTTTATACGGTCATAGCTTGCCCCCAGGGTGAGGAATTTCCACAGGGCCGTCATGCTCACATCATGCATGATCTGAGGCTGCAGGGCAGAGTTTCCGCTCTGCCACAGGTAGCGGGTGTTATAACGGACGGCGCTGGAAAGCAGCGAGAAATTCGGACGGAGCGTCTTGGCGCTGTAATTCAGGAGCAGCTGCACCGGACCGAAAGCATTGGCATATGATAACGTAGGGAACCAGTTGCCGTAGAGGCGCTCGATGTTGTTCTGGGGAGCGAGTGCATCCTCGTAAATATAGCGGACATACTCATAACGCACGCCGGCACTGAGCTGACCCACCTTGGGCAAATACATGCCATAGGAAGCGAAACCTGCATAATTGTCTTCCTTCACGCTGGCGGATGAAGCCGGCACCGGAATGCCAGTAAGGGTATAATTATCTGAACGGCGGGAAAATGTCTCCTCCGTACCAACCTGCAGCTGGCCCATCCAGACAGGATAGGAAAACACCAGTTTGGCGGCGTACATCCGGTTCCGGTTGTCGGTGCCTGTACTTACCTTGGCATCGTGCGTCATCGCACTGGTCTCGTCGGCAAGGGACAGCGCAGTACTTGCATTGGTATAATAGTCGGCATTGAAATCGATGTTCAGCTTCTCCCCTACCATGCCGTTGTAATAAACGTTGGTGCCCACATTATAAGGCGCAATATCTCCGATGAAGTCCTCCGTGACGGTCGTGATATCGTCCACCAGTACACCGTCACGGGACACCTTGTCGTTTATGACGGTACGGTCGGTGAGGCTTAGCTGACGCCCCCATTCCACCTTTCCGCCCATGAAGTGGTTATCGGCAATCTGCCAGTTGACACCGGCATTTCCTCCCAGGCTCCGGGACATTCCCGTGCCCTCGAGGGCGGCCTGGTCGAGGTAGACAGGCGACACGGTGGTTTCCTTTTCGGCATCACTGATCTGCAGGAAGTGGCTCTTGCTGTAGTTGACGCCGGCAAAGATGTCCACGCCTCCGGTACGGTAATTCACGTTAAGGTTGGCAGAGGGGTCGTTGTAGTCCGCTCTCCGCAGGGACTGGGCGTCCGAAGCGGTGAGAGTGAAGCCGAAGCCGTCGCCCTGGCGCCTGATGGTCTTGATGCGCACGACCGCCCGTACTGTGGCGTCGTACTGCGCCCCCGGATTGGTGATTACCTCTACGCTTTGTATCTCGTTGCTCTGCAGGCGTACAAGTTCACCGGCGTCAGTCACCTTCCTACCGTTGATGTATACCAGCGGCGCGCCCTTGCCGATAACTTCCAGTCCGTTCTGGCCATTGATCAGGCCCGGTGTCCTGGCCAGAACGTCATTGGCCGTTCCGACATTCTCCAGCACCGAGCCGCGGACATTGGTCTGAAGGCCCTCGCCGGTGAGTTTGGTCTTGGGCATCACGGCCGTAGCCACGGCGCCTGCCAGGGCAGAAGAGTCTTCGACGAGCGTAATCACCGCACCGTCCACCGGAACCACATACACGGTCCGGTAGCCAAGCATGGCCACCATCATGATGCCGTCCTTCTCTTCCGTCATTATATTAAAAGTGCCGTCCTCTTCCGTCACCGTGCCGCACACGACGGTGGAATCGGCCTTGGAAAGCACCGCCACATTGGCATATGCCACCGGCTCCCCTTTTTCATCTACCACTTTACCTCTCCAGTCCCCCTTGGCAAAAACCGATACGGTGGCAAGGGTCATCATCACAACTGCAAACAATATTTTCTTCATTTTAATAGTGTGTTAGTTCATTAGTACACTGCAAAGGTACGACAATTTTTTAAACTTCCAAATATTTTTGCATTATTATGCGTATCTTTATTGCGTGAAACGCGAAACCGAAATAGCACGGGTAACCCTTGCCGGCAGCGTGGTCAACCTGCTTCTGGTGGGGCTCAAGGCCTTCGCCGGACTGGCAGGACATTCCGCCGCCATGATTTCCGATGCGGTTCATTCCCTGTCGGATTTCATAACGGACATCGTGGTGCTGGTATTCGTGCGGGTGAGCGCCCGTCCGCAGGACGAGGGCCACGATTACGGCCATGGCAAGTACGAGACCGTGGCCACGCTTTTCATCGGCCTGGCACTCGCTGCGGCCGCTGTGGGCATCGTGGTGTCCGGAGCACAGAAGCTGGCCTCGTGGCTGAAGGGTGAAGAACTCCCGGCTCCCGGCATGCTCGCCCTCTGGGCCGCGCTCATCTCCATCGTGGTAAAGGAATTATTATATCAGTACACGCGCTTAAAGGGCAAAAAGCTTGACTCCCCCGCCCTGGTGGCAAATGCCTGGCATCACCGCTCCGATGCTCTGAGTTCAATCGGCGCAGCCATCGGCATAGGCGGTGCAATCCTGCTGGGAAAGCGCTGGACCGTACTTGACCCGCTGGCTTCCATTGTGGTGGGTGCAATGCTTGTTAAAGTGGCTTGGGACCTTCTGGGCCCCAGTTTCGGCGAGCTCACCGACAGTTCCCTTCCGGCAGATACGGAAAATGAGATGCTGGAAATCATAAAAGCCGTCCCTGGCGTGGAAGACCCCCACAACCTCCGCACCCGCCGCGTGGGCAACCGTATCGCGGCCGAGGTCCACATCCGTCTGGACGGCAGTCTGAGCCTGGCCGATGCCCACGACAAGGCCTCCGAGGTGGAGCGACGCCTCAGGCAACGCTTCGGCCCCCAGTCCCATATCACCGTCCACATGGAGCCGCTGGACAAACGGCACCAATAAGCAGCGGTATGAACATCCTGATCAATCAACTGACAAAACGCGCCGACCCTTCGCAGGTGGAAGGCTTGGCCCGGTTTTTCAAGACCGGCCCCGGCCAGTACGGCGAAGGAGACAGGTTCCTCGGGATCAAGGTGCCTGTAACCAGACAGGTGGTAAAAGAATGTTGGCGGGAGATGGATTTCACCCAGCTGGAAGAATGCCTGAGCAGTGAGTATCATGAGGTGCGGCTGGCCGGACTTCTGGCCCTTGTAGAAATCTTCTCCCATGCGAAGAAGGATCCAGCGCTGCAGAGCGATTGCATCGACTTTTACCTTTCGCAGACTGATCACATCAACAACTGGGACCTGGTAGACTTGAGCTGTTATCCCCTGCTCGGGCAGTGGCTGCTGGACAAGGACCGCACCATCCTTTATGACCTTGCAAAAAGCGGAAAGACCATCTGGGAGCAGCGGATTGGGATTGTGAGCACGATGACCTTCATCCGTCACGGTCAGATTGAAGACACATTCGCCATTGCCGACATACTGCTGCACCATCCTCACGACCTTATTCACAAGGCGGTTGGCTGGCTGCTTCGCGAAGCGGGCAAACGCGACAAAGAAGCTCTTGTATCATACCTTGATTCACATTACAAGACAATGCCGCGGACCATGCTCCGGTACGCCATCGAGAAGTTCCCGGAGGACGAACGCAGGGCGTATCTCGTCACGTCTCCCTCTGGAAAGCCATAACCTCCGCCGGTGCACTGCCCTGTGACAGGAGCGCGTGCATGCGGTCCAGTACGGGTGCGGCATAATCAAAGAACAGCCTGTATCCTTCGCATAGGGCATTGACTCCCGTCACGGGATCCCGGTGCTGTGGGCATTCCCCGTTGCAGGCAGGAAGGTAGGGACAGCGAATGCATTTTTTGGGAAGGGAGGCGTACTTGCGTAGAGCGAACTGCGCCGTCCGGGGCAGGTCCATCAGCTCATTGAGAGGCGACTCGAGCACATTCCCCAGACGATAGCGCGGGTAGACGTAGTGGTCG
Source organism: Bacteroidales bacterium (assembly GCA_024699055.1). GTDB lineage: Bacteria > Bacteroidota > Bacteroidia > Bacteroidales > UBA932 > Cryptobacteroides. The sequence continues at coordinate 2,624 of JAILQG010000033.1, read as the reverse complement.
CAGGCATAGAGCTCACCGTTGTGCTCGATGACGGCGTTGCCCGCGGCGGCGTTTCGCGAAACGTCGGAACCATCATGGACATCTATCCTACCCTTGCCCGCCTGACGGGGACTACGGTTCCGGACAACCACCCCGTGGACGGACAGGACCTGACGAGGCTCCTTTCCGGCGCGGACGATCCGGCCCGGGAAGAGGTCTCCCTCTGCCATTTTCCCCATCAGCACCGGGGCAGCTACTACACCACCTGGCGTAACGGCCCCTGGAAGCTCATCTACTATTATAACCCGGAACATCCGGAGAGCCCACGGTGCGTCCTGTACAATCTGGAGAAGGACCCCTTTGAGACCACTGATGTGCTGGAGGGCAACCTGCACACGGCCCGTCGTCTCCTTCGGGAAATGACCGAGCGGCTCGCGCGCGAGAATGCAGCCTATCCCGTAGATTTCGAAGGACGGACCATCCTGCCCGATCCCAATCTGCTGTAGAATCTGTCACGTCTGACGGAGCGGAGAAGATACAGTATCGGGAAGATTTCCAGTCGCCCTATGAGCATCTCAATCATTCCGGTGAGTTTCAGGATTGCCGGAAAGTCCGCATAATTGGACATGGAGCCCACATCGCCGAAACCGGGGCCGACATTGCCTATGCATGCGATGGAGGCAGTGACGCCCGTTGTAAAATCCTGTCCGAAGGCGATGTTGACGGCAGCGAATACGACCATCAGTATGAGGTAGAAGAGAATGTAGCCAAAGGCATCGGTTACCTGTTCTTCAGCACGGGCCCTGCCGTCCACCCGGACAAGGTAGATGCCTTTGGGTTCCACGGTCAGTTTCACTTTTCGGTATATCCCCTTTGCCGCCAGGATGGCCCTGTCCACTTTGATGCCCCCGGAGGTTGAACCGGAGCAACCGCAGATTAGTGAGCAGATGATAAGCACCGACATGCTGAGCGGTGGCCAGAGCGTGGTGTCCTGCGTGGCAAACCCGGTTGTCGTCGATATGGATGCTACCTGGAAGGAAGCGTCACGCAGGGCCTGGACAAAAGAAGAGTAATTACCTCTGATCAGCAGGTCAGCCGTGACGACGACGATGGCAAGGCCTACCAGAGAGAGGAAAACCCTGATTGTTTCAGACTTCCAGAAATAATGGGGTCTGCCCTTGAGGAAAGCCATGAAGAGAATTCCGAAATGGATCCCGGCCGCCAGCATCGCGACGGTAAGGACCACCTCGGCGGCCGGGTTGGCATAAAAGGCGATGCTGGTGTTACGGGTGCAGAATCCGCAGGTGCTGCAGGCGGACATGGCGTTGGTCAATGCGTCGAACCGTGCCATCCCCGTCAATCTCAGCGAAAAGTAGGTCGCGAATGTCAAGGCAATGTAGGTGAGGAGCATCCGGTTGGCGAAGCTGTTGGTCCGGCCTCCTGCGAAAGATTCCCTCGCTACGCTTGATATTTCCGCGCCCGAAAGGATCGATTTGTCCTCCCTTCCGATAAGCATCGAAAATAGCGAAACGATCCCGACTCCGCCCACCCAGGCGGTCGAGATGCGCCAGAACTGCAGCCCGCGCGGAAGCGCCTCTATATCGTTCAGGATGGAGGCTCCGGTTGTAGTGAAACCGGAAACGCTCTCGAAAAAGGCGTTTACGAGAGTGAACTCCCGTCCGTAGAAAAGGTAAGGAAGCATTCCGAAGAAGCAGGCGAGGAGCCAGGCCATGACCACGATGCAGTTTCCCTCCCGGAAACTCATCCTATGGTTGTTTTTCCTGACGAAAATCAGCGGATAGAAGCCGACCGTGCCCGTCAGGAACGCAGAGAACAGCAGCGGAATCCTGCTCGCATCGCCGGGCGTCAGGCAGGCGAAGAGCCCCGAAACGGCCATGAGCGCTGCGACAAGGAGCATCGAAACGCCTATGTACCAGGTAATTATCTTCCAGTTCATAATAACAGGTGTTTACGGGGCAAAGTTATTTTCCCGCAGCTCATTTATCAATACAATTTTTTTTATCTTTGCATTGATATTATCAATCAAGTGGAAAGCTATGACAATCCAGCAACTGCGTTATATCGTTTCCATCGACGATTACCGCCATTTCGGGAAGGCGGCCGAGGCCTGCGGTCTCACCCAGTCCACCCTGAGCCTGATGGTGAAAAAGTTGGAGGAAGAACTTGACATTCGCATCTTTGACCGGGACGCCCATCCCGTCGTGCCCACGGAAATCGGCCGGAAGATCATCGACCGTGCGAAAGTCGTTCTCTACAATGTGGGCCAGATCTCCGAGTTGACCCGTTCGGAAAAAGAAACCCTTTCCGGATCCCTTCGTATCGCCTTGATTTCCACCGTGTCACCGGTCCTGGTTCCGGGCCTTTTCAAATACTTCGGGGATACATATCCGTCGATCTCCTTGCAGACGGAAGAGATGCTCACGGATACGGTCAAAGATAAACTCCGGAAGGCCGAAGTCGATATGGGTATCGTCGCAGGTCCCGTCCGGGAGCCCGGCCTGCTGGAGATTCCGCTCTACCATGAGCGTTTTTTTGCCTATGTTTCACCGGAAAATCCCGCCTACGCCCGGGAAAGCATCCGGTCGGAATCGCTCCTGAAAGAACCGGTCTGGATTATCCGGAAA
>JAILQG010000092.1 GCA_024699055.1 Bacteroidales bacterium | reverse complement strand
ATACCCACCAGCAGTATGATATATAGCCACGACAGGTTAATCTTTACCACGCGGCGTTTTTTTCCATTGTCGTTGTTGTTGTCGTTCGGCATTATTTGTAATTTTGCTGAGATTTCAAATATACGAATTATTTGCAATATTAAATTACAAATATGGAACCAAACGGCAGGTATTCGCTCATACAATGGCATAAAGTGCTGGATTCGACCAACAACGAGGCTAAAAGGCGGTTCGGGTCGCTTGACAATATGTCAGTGATAGCCGCTTTTTACCAGACTGCCGGCCGCGGCCGGGGTTCGCACAGCTGGTTGTCCGCCGCGGGAGAGAACCTCACGTTCAGCCTGGTCCTGAAATTCCGCGAAGGAATGCTGCCTTCGAGTGAAGCGGTGCGCATAACCCATTTGGCGACCGTCTCCGTCTGCGACCTGCTTATGGAGGAAGGAATCGAGCCCAGGATCAAGTGGCCCAACGATATCTGGGTGGATGACAGGAAAATCAGCGGCATGCTGATAGAAAACAGCTTCACCGGCGCTTCAGTGACCGGCAGCATAATAGGTATCGGACTGAACCTGAACCAGAAGCGGTTCGATCCCCTGCTTCCGAACCCGACCTCCCTCACCCTGCTCACCGGCCGGAAATACAGCCCTGAAGCCACCTTGGACAGACTGTACGAAATATTCTGCCGCCGGGCCCCGATGCTTGAGGGCGACGACGGCAGAGCAAGGCTCGAGTTGGAATTCTCGAAGCGGATGTTCGTACTGGAAAAGGCCGGCCAGGACCGTATCAGCGACGCTATCGACAGTTTCGAAGCGCAGAAATAGTCTTTGCCGGATCTTCAGACCGGAAGACCGAACTGCCGGCCACGAGGATCTCGGCTCCGGCGTCTGCAAGCGCAGCCGCATTGCCCTCGTTCACTCCCCCGTCCACTTCAATCAGGGCCCCGTTGCCCTTACGTAAAAGTCTCTGCCTAAGTTCCCACACCCTGTCGAGGCTTTCATAGATGAATTTCTGGCCACCGAAACCGGCGAATACGGACATGATGAGGAAATAGTCGGCAGCACCTATGTACGGGAAGAGTTTATCTACCGGCACGTCCGGATTGATTGCAAGACCGGCCTTCATGCCGTGGGCGCGGATATCGCGCAGGATGGACCTGGTCTTACGGCCGGCTGCTTCCAGGTGAAAGCTCATCATGGACACGCCTGCCGCGGCGCAGCGATCCACCCATTTTTCGGGGTTCGTCACCATAAAATGGGCGTCGCAGGGAATCCTGGCCGCCTTGGCGACGGGTTCCACGACCGAAAAACCGAACGAAATGTTGGGCACGAAAGTGCCGTCCATAATGTCGAGGTGGATGATGTCGGCGCTTTTGTTGAGCATGGCGACGTCCTTTCCCAGCTCGAGAAAGTCTGCGGAAAGGAGGGATGGTGCAATCTGGAGCGGCATATCGGTATTACGCAAAGTTGATTACGATGTCATCGAGCAGTTTGACGAAACGGTCGAGCGAGGCGAGCTCAAGCTTTTCGCCGGGAGTGTGCACACCCCTGAGGGTGGGGCCGAAGCTAATCATGTCCAGCCCTGGGAATTTCTCGAGGAAGAGACCGCATTCCAGCCCCGCATGGATGGCCAGCACCAGGGGTTCTTCACCGAAGAGTTTAAGGTATGAATTCCTGGTGACATCAAGGATGTGCGAATCCAGATTGGGATTCCAGCCGGGATATTTGCTATAGGAGACGACCTCGGCGCCCTCCTTGCGGAAAGTGTCCGCTACTTCGGCTACGAGCTCGTCAAGCTCCGCTACAACGCTGCTGCGCTGGCTGGTCACGATCTTGACCGTATGCCTGCGGGTCATGTCAACTGCCGCCAGATTGGTGGAAGTCTGCACGAGCCCCTCGATGTCCGGGCTCATCTTCACCACTCCGTGCGGGCAGTTCGTCAGGGAGCGTAGGAGTGCCGCCGCGTCTTCGTCGCGGAGAGGCTTTTCATTGAAACCGCTCCTCCTCGAACTGAAATACAGGGCGGGTTCGGTGGCGGCATATTCGGCTTTTATTTTTTCTCCGAATTCGGCGAAGCGCTTCTTGGTGGCGGCCGTGTCGGGCACGATGACGGAAGCCCGGGCCTCGCGTGCGATGGCATTGTGCTTTCCGCCGCCTGCAAGGATCACAAGCTGCAGGCCGTACCGGCCGAGCTCTTCAAGCAGGAACTGCGCCAGGGCACGCACCGTGTTCAGGCGGCCCTTGTTGATGTCGTCGCCGCTGTGGCCGCCCACGCCTCCTGAGATACGCAGATCCAGCCTCTCCCAGTCCGGTTTGAATTCTCCGGTTTCGTAATGGAAGAAAGCGTCGGTATTCTCGCCTCCGGCGCAGCCTATGAACAACTGGCCTTCGTCTTCAGAATCGAGGTTGATGAGGGTTTTACCCGTGAAGAACCCGGCTTCCATGGCATTGGCGCCGTCCATGCCGGTTTCTTCGCTGATGGTGAACACCGCCTCGATGCGCCCGGTCTTGTCCTTGCTTTCCAGCAGGGCGAGGCTGGCAGCGACGCCTATTCCGTCGTCTGCCCCGAGCGTGGTGTTTTCCGCCACCATCCAGCCGTCTTTGACGACATAGGGAATGGGGTCTTTGAGGAAGTTGAAGGGGAAACCGTCCAGTTTTTCACAGACCATGTCCTGATGGGACTGGAGCACGATGACGGGCACATTCTCCTTGCCGGGAGCGGCCTCCCTGATTATGCAGACGTTGCCGGTGGCGTCGCGTTTGTATTCAAGCCCGTGTTCCTCGGCCCAGGAACAGAGATAATCGGTAATAGGCCCTTCATTTCCGGAACCTCTTGGAATAGTGGTAATCTTCTTGAAGATTTCAAGAACCTGGTCTGATGTCATGTCTTAGCGTGTATTTGTTATTGGCGTACTTGCCTGGCAAGCATGTTCTCTATGCTGGAAACGTCCCTTTTGAAACGGCGGTCGGTTGCGCAGAGATCGCTTACCGTGGTGCATGCATGAAGGACGGTAGCGTGGTCCTTGCCGCCGGTCTCGCTGCCGATGGTGGCCAGTGAGACGTTGCTGATGAGCTTGCGGCAGAGGAACATGCTGATCTGGCGGGCCTGGACTATCTGACGCTTGCGCGTGGAGCTGACGAGGCTTTCCCTGCTGATTCCGAAGTAGTCGCACACGATGCTCTGGACCTTGTCGATGGTAAGGGTGCCGCTGTCTTCACCTACGATCTTTTCGGTTATGGAAGCGGCCTGCTGTACCGAAACTTCACTGCGCGAAATGGTGGCGTTGGCCATGACGGAGATGAGAGTGCCTTCCAGCTCACGGAAATTGGTTTTGATGCGGGTGGCAAGGTACTCCAGGACGTCGTCGGGAACGGATACGCCCTCGCGGAAAGCGCGGGCCCTGAGCATTGCGAGACGGGTTGCGTAATCGGGCGGGGTGAGCTCCGCCGAAAGGCCCCATTTGAAACGCGACAGCAGCCTTTCTTCGAAATTCTGGAGGTCCACCGGCGCCCTGTCGGAAGTGAGTATGAGCTGCTTCCCGTTCTGGTGCAGGTGGTTGAATATGTTGAAGAAGGCATTCTGGTTGCCCGGGCCCACCATGTCCTGGATGTCATCCAGGATGAGGACGTCCATCTTCATGTAGTAAGCGAGGAAATCGGTGAGCTTGTTGCCCCTGATGGCGTCCATGTACTGGGTTTTGAACTCGTTGCCGGTGACATAGAGCACGATGAGTTCCGGGAAGCTCTTTTTGATTTCGAGGCCGGTGGCCTGCGCGAGGTGTGTTTTGCCGAGGCCGGGACCGCCGAATATGAACAGCGGGTTGAACGGGGTTTTGCCGGGAGCCTTCGCGATGTTCTGCACCGCATTGACAGCCAGACGGTTGCAATCCCCTACCACCAGATTGTCGAAATTATAGACCGGATTCAGCCGCGGATTGACCGTGATACGGGTAATGCCGGGATATACGAAGGGACCGGGATTGCCCGCAGGCTGCCAGGTGTTGACGCTGATGGACTTGTTGGTGGGAGCGTCACCGGGCCCCTGCGGAAAAGTTATGGGCTGCTGGTTAAGGACGGGCCTTATGGTGTAGACCAGACGGGCACCCGCGCCTATCTCTTTTTTGAGGGCGGCCTTGATGACGTCTATGAATGCACTTTCGAGATATTCACAGAAGAACTCGGACGGGACCTCCACCGTAAGTGTGGATTCCACGAGAGAAACCGGCCTGATTTTCTTGAACCAGGTTTCGAATTGCCGGGGCTCAACCACCTGCTCGATGAAGCGCAGACAGTTGTTCCAGCTTTCTATGTGTTTGCCGGTTTCAAACATGAAATAATTCGGGTGTTATCCGAGTGCAAAGATGGTGAAAAAAAAAGTTGAAAAATTTTTTTTGAACTATTGTTTTTTATTTTTTTTCGTTATAAATAAAAGAAAGGATTACCGCATTAAATTTATTTTTTACATCATTGAAAATCAAAGACTTAGATACGCGATAACGTTCTAAGTCTTTGAAAGGCAATATGTTTATTATTTGGAGTAATTCTAAAAAGCAAAAATGAATTTAAAGCAGATATACGGCCCTGGATAAATAAAAAAACAGTTCTTGCCAATTTTATTTAAACCTTGTCGTCTGCCCGTCTTTTATCTCTACCATGAAACTTCCCTGATACTCTTTTTTTATGGCTGCGGCGTTCTTCCTCGCCTCTTCCTGAGAGGAGCTCACGCCTATTATATATTTGTAAAGGTTACCGATCTTGATTACGTACGGTTTCCAGCCGAGGAAGCGCTTGTCGGAGGCGTCAATCTCCTTGGATGTAGCAAAGATCTGGGTACCGTAAAGGGTGCCGGAATTGTCGGAGCTTTTGCTGACGTTCTCTTTCCCGCTTTCCTTCCGGGTATCTCCGGTACTAGTCCCGGCGCCTGCTTTAGGATCGCCCTGGACGCTTCCGTCCCTGTCAAGACCGAGCGAACTGTCGTACAATTGTTTGTAGTCCTTGAATGCGCTCAGAAGACGCTTGGCAAGTTCCTTCCGCTTTTCTTCCTGCCTGAGGGCGGAAAGGTCGGTGTCGTTGGAAATGAAGCCAAGCTCCACCAGAACGGCCGGCATGGATGTGCGCCAGAGCACATAGAACGGATTCTGCCTGATGCCCTTGTCGGACTTGATGGGCCCGCCCTTGAGCTTCTCTGAGATGATGCTGGCCAGCAGCAGGCTCTGCTCCAGGTTGGAATTCTGCATCAGCGACATGAAGATGTAGGATTCCGGATCGGACGGGTTAAAGCCCTGATAATGAGTCTGATAATCGTCTTCAAGCAGAATTACCGAATTCTCTCTCTTGACTATGTCCATGTTCTCTGCGAACAAATCCCGGTTCTTCTGCGAAGATTGGCCCAGAATATGCACGGAATAACCGTTCGGAGAGCTGTTTTTGCTCGCATTGATATGCAGAGAGATGAAAAGGTTGGCGTTCGCCCGGTTTGCAATGTCCGCCCTCTCGCGCAGTTCCACGAATTCGTCGGTGCTGCGGGTTAGGATGACGTTGACGTCGGGGAATTCGGCCTTGACGAGGTCCGAGAATCTGGTGGCTATGTCGAGCGTGAGGGTTTTCTCGTATGTCTTCTTGTCTTTGCTGATGCAGCCCGGATCCTTGCCTCCGTGCCCGGCGTCGATTACGACAGTGCCGAGCCGCAGGTCGTCTGCGAAAGCACTCGCAGAAAAGGCGGCGGAAAGCAGCAGCGACAGGATAAAGCGGATTGTGTGTTTCACAAATTTATGTTAATTTTGCAGGTTTAGTATTTGCTCTTCGCAAAGATAGAAAAAAATTGCATTTGAGGAAAATCGAATATCTCATAGCCCTGATGCTTGTCGCCTGCCTTGGTCTGACCGAGGCCCGGGCCCAGCGTCCGCGTCGCGGCCAGAATACCGATTTTTCATCGCAAATCGCAGTTAAGAAGGTCGCCGAACCCGACTCCGTCCAGCTCGCCCGCCTCGATTCCCTGCACAGGGCAGACTCCCTGTTCACGGCGGACTCCCTTTCGCTGATGGAACAGACCTCCCTCGACCAGCCGGCCTTCTCCACGGCCAGGGACTCCGTGGTCGAAGTCTTTTCCGACGGAAAGCGGCTTATTTACTATTATGGAGACGTAAGCGTCAAATACGGTGACATGTCACTTACCGCAGAGCGCATGGAGTACGACATGAGCACCGGCACCGTGCACGCCTTTGGCGTCCTCGATACGCTGACAGGCGAATGGAAGGGCCAGCCCGAGATGAAACAGGGCAACAAGACCTACAACATGGAGGACCTGCGGTATAACTTCAACACCCGCAAGGCGCGCATCACGAACATGACCACCAAGGAGGACGACGGACTCCTCCACGGCAAGAACATCAAGATGCAGGAAGACAACTCCATCAGCATTTCAAAAGGCCGGTATACCGTCTGCGACGCCGAGGAGCCCCATTACTACCTTAAGCTCCTGAATGCCAAGGTGGTCACCAAACCTTCCCAGAAGATAGTATTCGGTCCGGCCAACCTGGTGGTGGCGGACGTCAACATTCCTTTCATCGGCCTGCCCTACGGATTCGTGCCGAAGCGGCCGCAGAGGGCCACCGGCATGCTGATGCCTTCTTTCGGCCAGGAAACTGCCCGTGGTTTTTACATGAGGGACGCCGGCATGTATTTCGTTTTCGGCGACTATTTCGACCTCTCCGTTACCGGAGACCTCTATTCGCTGGGCTCATGGGCGGTTGACGTCAATTCCCGCTACCGCGTCAATTACAAATTCAACGGCAGCCTGTCCCTCACCTACTCTGACGACAAGACAGGCGAGAAAGGAAGCGCCGATTTCAGCGAGACCAAGAACTTCGGCTTCAGATGGTCGCATGCCCAGGATCCTAAATCCCACCCGGGAACTACGTTCAGCGCATCCGTAAACTTCTCCAGCCCGTCCAACAGCAAATACAACTCCCATTCCGTCAACGAAGCCCTGCAGAACCAGGTGTCTTCCTCGATCTCATGGGGCCGCAATTTCAACGGCAAGGCCAACCTCACCGTAAATGCGCTGCATTCACAGAACTCGCGAGACTCCTCTTATACCTTCACCCTCCCGAGCGTCAACTTCAGCGTAAGCACCTTCTATCCCTTCAAGCGCAAGAACCGCGTCGGCAAGGAGAAATTCTACGAAAAGATATCCTTCGGCTACAGCATGGCCCTCCAGAACAAGATAGGCTTCAAGGCTTCCGAGTTCCTGCAGGACGGCTTCTTCGACCGCTTCAAAAACGGCATGACGCATAATTTCAGCATCGGCCTTCCAAGCTTCACGCTGCTGCGCTACCTGAACTTCACCCCCTCCGTCTCGTACGGGCAGAACTGGTTCTTCCGCACCACCGACTATGTCTTCAATCCCGAGACCAACTCGGTGGAGGCACAGGAAAGCGCGCAGTTCTCGAAGTTCGGCATCACGCAGACCTACAGCGGGTCCATTTCGATGAGCACACGTATCTACGGCACTTTCAACTTCGGCGGCTACCACAAGCTGCAGGCGATCCGCCACGTCATATCCCCTTCCGTCTCGATGTCGTTCACGCCTGACCTGGCCACCCATATGAACGGTTACCGCACCCTCGTGTACGTCGACACTCTCGGGGTTGAGAAGCAATACGAATACAACCGTTACGCCGGACAGCTCAACTCTCCCCCGGGACGCGGCCGCAGCGCTACCATGAGCTGGAGCCTCGGAAACAACCTCGAGGCCAAGGTCAGGGACTTTGCGGACACCACGGGCACCGGCACCAAGAAACTCAAGCTCATAGACCAGTTCAATATCAGGAGCGGCTATAATTTCCTCGCCGACTCCCTCAAGATGAACACCCTGTCCATGAACGTGAGCACCACCCTTTTCAACAAGGTCAATATCAGCGCATCGGCCAACTTCGACCCATATGGCCTCAATGACAAGGGCGCGAGAATCAATAAGTTCGCAATACTGCAGCATCAGGGGCTCGCACGTTTCACCAACGCATCGGCATCCCTTTCCTATTCCATTTCCGGCGAAGGCAAGAGTGACGGCAACGACGGCAGCGGCGGCATGGGAGGAAGCAAGGCTTCCGGAGAAGGAGGTTCCGGAGGCGTCCAGGGCGCGGCCAACAGCTACATACGTAATTATACCCACCCGATTACCGGCGAATACATACCCGGCGGCTGGGTGTATTATACCAATCCCAACGTTCCATGGAGCGTAAGCTTCAGTTACTCTTTCAGCTGCAACAGGAGCTTTGTGCTGAACCAGGACACGAAACTCCTCGACAAGAAGGACAACATCACCCAGACGCTCAATATCAACGGCAACATCAAACTCACGCCCAGGCTCAGCATGAACGCCACCTCCGGCTTCGACCTCCAGGCAAAGAAGATAACAACCACCCAGCTGTCGGCGACATACGACCTGCATTGCTTCACCATGAGCGTCTCGTGGGTTCCCACCGGCCAGTGGCAAAGCTACAACTTTCTGTTCCGCGCCAATGCGTCCGCCCTGGCAGACCTGCTGCGCTTCAAGAAGAGCTCCAGCTACTGGGACAATTAAACCATTGACTGTCAGCATCATGTTATGAACGAAGACAAGAAATCCGTAAGCGAAAAACTACGTCAGTCCTGGCGTATCCTCACCTACATGGGGAATGAAATCGACACCGAAGGCGCCGAAGTCGGCATCCGTGAAGGCATTTATTTCCGGGGCGCCCAGGTCTGGATCCTGGCATGTTCCATCATCATAGCATCCGTCGGCCTCAATATCAATTCCATTCCGGTCATTATCGGCGCCATGCTCATCTCGCCGCTCATGGGTCCTATAGTGGGCATGGGCCTGTCCCTCGGCATCAACGATTCAAAGCTGCTCTGGGAGGCTCTCCGGAATTTCCTGGTGATGGTGTTCGTGAGCCTTATCGTCGCTTCGCTGTATTTCCTCGTGACGCCGCTCGATTATGCCAACCCCACAGAACTGGAGGCACGTACGAGTCCCACCATCTTCGATGTGTTCATAGCGTTCTTCGGCGGTGCGGCCGGCATGATCGAGCATAGCCGCAAGGGGCATGGAACCGTCTTTTCCGGCGTAGCCATCGCCACGGCCCTCATGCCGCCCCTCTGCACCGCAGGATACGGCATAGCCAACGGCAATTTCCATTTCTTCGGCGGAGCGATGATGCTGTTCGTCATCAATACGGCATTCATCATGCTGGCGTCATATATAGTCGTGGCGCTACTCAAATTCAACAAAAAACACGAAAACAGTTCCTCCAACAAGCGTTTCCGCACGGTTTCCTCCCTGCTTGTGCTGGTCATCCTCACTTTCAGCGTATTCTCCGCTGTCATGATGATACGCAGCAACCGCATACAGCGCGACCTTCAGGGCTTCATCGAGGAGAACAAGACTTTCGGCTCGTCTTACATCTATGATTACAAACTGATCGGCGAGAAGGGCAAGACAGCGGAAATATATTTCGCCGGTGACCTTTCAGAGAACGACATGGAGCTTCTCCGCTCGTCGGCCAAGCGTCATAACCTCGACCCAGACAAAATGGAAATCAAGTCCAATGCATTCGGCAGCAAGACCGACTATATCCTGAACAACATATATGAACGGGCAGATGCTGAGCTCGCGGCCAAAGATCAGAAAATCAATCAGCTTGAAGAAGAGCTTGCTGATATTAAGGGTACGTCCATCCCCTATTCCCAAATTGCCCGTGAGGTGCAGTACAAATACCCGGATGTAAAGGAGATATCCATCTCACGGGGAGTAAAGGTTGCGGTCGACAGCCTTACCGAGCTGCCGTGCATCAACGCCATCATCGTCACGGGCGGCAATCCCCTGACCTCCGAAGAACTGGAAGAGATGCAGCGCTGGTTCAGGATTAGGCTGAATGACACGACGGTTGTGCTGCGCCAGCACGACTGATTTCTCAATACCTGCAATCATCATTTGTGGTGATTTTGCAACCGTGAAAGAATCCCAACACATTGGGATTGAAAGAAAGTGCAGATAGAGGTAATTTTGCACCGTTTATTAAGGAACGATGTACAAGATTACCTTTTTTACTGCGATTTTCCTTTTCGCCGCCCTTTCTTTGAATGCCCAGAAACTCACTGTAGGAGGCTACGGCGAAGTCGCATTCTCCCGGAATTTCTACAGCGACAGCCCATATCGTTACGCCAAACCAGACCAGTATGCCTCCGATCCTTCCCACGGGCGGGCGGACATCCCTCATGCCGTGATTTACCTTGGATACGACTTCGGCAAGGGATGGAGCATGCAGACCGAAATTGAATTCGAGCATACCGGCACCGGCACGGCATATGAACGCGAGTTTGAAGAGGCTGCCGAGTGGGAATCTGAAATCGAGAAGGGCGGAGAGGTTGAACTCGAGCAGTTCTGGATCCAGAAGAGCTTCATCCCCCAGCTCAACGTGCGAATGGGACACATAATAGTACCTGTAGGAGGCTTGAACAACGCTCATGAACCACTTAATTTCTTTGGGGTATACAGGCCCGAGGGCGAATACACCATACTCCCCTCCACCTGGCATGATACGGGGGTCAGCATCTGGGGACAGGCCGGAAAATGGCGCTATGAAGCCATGGTAGTGGCCGGACTGAACGGCATGATGTTCAACACCGACAAATTCATCCACAAGGGAGCTGGCTCCCCCTTCGAGTTCAAGGTCGCCACCAGCCCGGGTTTTGCGGGACGCATCGACAACAGTTCCGTGAAGGGACTTCGCCTGAGCCTGAGCGGATATGCAGGAAACACTCTCCACAACAGCTATCCCAATGACCTTATGGGTGTGAACTATACTACCGGTGAGCAGAAACAGTACGCATCCCTCAAGGGTACCCTGCTCGTGGGATGTTTCGATTTTGCATACAAGGGCGAACGCCTCATCGTCCGCGGCAACGCCGACTACGGTCATCTGTCCGACTGCGTCACCATTTCCAAGATCAAGGCTAACCGCTCCGGCAACGGTTCCCCATATTCCCGCAGGGCCGTCGGCGAGCAGGCCTATGCATTCGGATTTGAAGCCGGATACGACATAATGCCCTGGTTCAAGCTCAGGGACAGCGGGCAGAAACTGTATGTCTTCGCGCGCGGGGACCATTACAATTCATACATTCCGGCTGAAGGCCAGACACTTGCGGGCTATACCGAAAAGACCGTCGTGAGCGCCGGCGTCAACTGGATACCCCTTCCGCAGATCGCCGTAAAATGCGAATACGTGCACCGCTTCCTGCCCGGCGGTTACAATGACGAACCTGCAGTAAACATAGGGATAGCATACCTTGCTTTTTTCAAGAACAACAAATAACGGACAATACTATGAAAAAGATCTTTACACTCATTTCAATCGCGGCCGTGACACTCATTGCATCCACCTCCTGCGAAAAAGAGAACGGCGGGTCGGGACTTACGACCTACGAGAAAACCATCAAGACGGCGACGGAGAAATACGTTTCAGGAGTTGTCTACGAAATCTATGGAAAGCTCGCCCTGGCCGGCTCCAAAGTCTGCGACGATATCCTGGCCCTGAGGGATAAAGGCGTGGATGGCATCAGCCAGGCCGATATCGACAGGGCATGCTCCGACTTCCTTGCAGCCCGTGCATATTGGGAAGCTTCCGAGGCCTTCCTTTTCGGTGCGGCGACCGACTTCAGCATCGATCCGCACATCGATAGCTGGCCGCTCGACCGCAAGGCACTTGCCAACAATCTCAGCAACGACAAGGTCATTGCAGCCCTCGAAGAGGAAGGCGTAGATGCCATCTCTCAGCTTGGTGAAAGCGCCCTGGGCTTCCACGGCATCGAATTTGTCCTGTTCCGCGACGGTGCAAACCGCACGGTGGCGGCATTCAAATCCGATGAGACGGCGGCTGAATTCGCGGGAACCGGCGTCAGCGGCCGGCAGGAGCTCATCTATGCGGCAGCCGTAGCCGAAGACCTGAAACTCCGTCTTTACCAGCTCAACGTGTCATGGAACCCGGCAGCCCCGCAGGACCAGAAGGATGCCGTCGAGGACGCCGAACTCAACTGCACCGTCAACGGCCTCGACAAAACCTACGGCCAGAACATGCTCGGTGCAGCCGCGGCAGGCAGCACCTATGCAAGCTGGCAGCTCGTCGCCAAGACCGTCCTTTCCGCGGGATGCGCCAACATAAGCGACGAGGTGGCATCCACAAAAATGGGCCAGGCCCATAACGGCGAGGACGTTAACTATATTGAAAGTCCCTATTCGAAGAATTCCTTTACGGACTTCAAGAACAATATCCTTTCAGTGCAGTACAGCCTTTACTGCGGCTACGGCGCCACGGCACCTGCCGCCGATTCCTTCATGGCATTTCTGGAGAAATACCATTCAGCGGAGGCCGCGGCCGTAAAGGAGGCCCTCGCAGCCGCCCTGGCCAAGCTGGACGTCTGCATCAAGAGCGGTCACTTTGTGGATGACTACAAGGCATCCTATGTGGGAGATGCCATTGACGCCATAGACAAGCTCACAGCGGCGCTGGAAGCGGCTGCGGCTGCAATTGAAGACTAAATAAACTGATCAAGGTCATGAAAATCAAGAGTTCAATCATCCTTATGGCACTTCTGGCCCTCGGCCTTGCCTCATGTCAGGATGAACCCTTTAGTTCCGGTGAAGGAGAAAGCGGTTATATAGGCAAGGCGGTAGGCAATTTCGAAGCCTCCGAATGGTATCCGGGCGGACAGCTCGGGACCACCGACAACGTACTTGCAGGCTGCTACGAGGACGAGACGCCGGCCGTGAACAGCCAGGGCCTCATCTTCGAGTTCAACCACGGGGAAACGTTTTTCGAACGCAACGTCACTCTGAATACCGCTCCCTTCAAGGGCCTCGGCCCGGCCTCGGTGCGCAAATCATGCCTCGACTGCCATCCCGGATACGGCCACGGCAAGCGCCAGCTCGTCTATGAAGCGAACACTTCCCGTTCCGCCGGCAACGGCTACCTTCTTGTTGTCTACAGGGCGACAGGAGAAGCCAACAATCCTTACGGTACCGATCTTACGAACGACGGCCCGTATGTCGCCGAAGTCACAGGCATGCCCCAGACCATGGCGGCGGCTCCTTTCCTGCCCCCCATCGACGAGAGCAAAATCAGCATCATATGGCATCCGGTGACCTCCATGCCGTCCGGCCTGCCCATGAAGTTCGCCGACGGGGAGTCATATTCCCTCATCTATCCTGAGGTGCAGATTCCGGAAAGCGCATTCAATACCAGCCCCACCCCTCACGCATCGGCGGCTGAAGCGGGGGCGACAATAGCCTACAGGCTCGAGTCCACCATCGGCGTCATCGGTTCCGGCATCATCGATGCCATCGACCAGAATGACATCCGCGAACAGTACCGCGCCGAAGCTCCCTACGTAGAGCTCAACCCGGCCTTCTGGGACAAATCCGCGGGCGATTTTGCCGCCACGGCCTTCTACCACAACTGGCAGAAGGGCGAGTATGGAGCCGGCTACGATGCCGACGGAAAGTACTACGAGCGCGATACCTACATGGACGGCAAACTTCTCAAGAAGTTCACCTATGCCATGACTCGCGGAACGCTCCAGGACGGGGCCGGCGCCAACGCCATCTGGAACATTACGAACGTGTCGCGTCCCGACAGGCCGTTCCTGTACACGACTGCGGCATGGGCCAAGGCCATGTCGGAAAATGCCGACGTGATTGCGGCCATCCAGGCCGATCCGTCATCCCCCTATTATGCGGACGGCACGAAGGAAGGCATTGCGGAGGCGGTCCTGGCACTCCTTTCTCCTTCCACCGACCAGTTCGACAACCCGTATCACAACTTCGAACCGGAGATGAGCGCCGACGAGTTCTACGACTTCATGGTCTGGCACCGCGGCCTCTCCATCCCGCGCGCCCGCAACCTTCAGTCCCAGAAAGTGCAGCGTGGAAAAGACATGTTCACGAAGATGGGCTGCGCCACCTGCCACAGGCCGAAATGGGAGACGGGGGACGACAACTACTGGTCGCCTGCCATGAACAAGGGCAAGCCTCTCCCCCGTTATCCGCACCAGACCATCTATCCCTATTCCGACTTTATTCAGCACAGGCTCTACATGGCCAACGACATACACGGCACCTGGTGCCGCACGACTCCCCTCTGGGGACGCGGCCTCTCCCAGGTGAATACCGGTGCAGGTGACAGGCTGCACGATTGCAGGGCACGCAATACCCTCGAAGCCATCATGTGGCACGGCTTCTCGAAGGAAAGCGACGCCTACGCCGCCGTCGAGAAGTTCTTCAATCTTTCGAAGGACGACCGCGACGCGGTGATATTGTTCGTAGACAGTATCTGACGGCCTTTACTTAAGAGGTCAGTACCCCAGCGTCTTCATTGCGAGCTTAAAGTTCTCGATGAGGGCGCTGGAACTGTATGTGGCGCCGGTGACTCCATCGACTTCGGCCTTAGCGGCATCCTTGAGTTTGAGCCCTATCCAGTTGGGCGTAATGATGCCGTATACCCTTTTTATGAAACGTGGGGTTTCGGAGTTTTCGCCGAGGACTATGTCGGCGACACGCCCCTTGACCACGTAGACTTCGATGGGAACGGGGCCTCCATAGCCCATTATTTCCTTACCCGGCACAGTGGTGTCCACGACCAGGGTGTCGCCCTTTTCGGTAACATAGGGAGAATCGACTTTCGGATTCGAGTTGCCGCAGCCGGCAACAGCCAGACATAAAGGCAGAAGGATAAACAGCAGGCTTTTTTTCATGACGGTGCGAAGGTACGAAAATAATTGCTATATTTGCACTGTACTTCTTCCGGGTACCCTTTGCAGCGATTGCTGCTCTCCTTTAATCAAATAACATATTTTCCAATGCCACACAGCCTTTTTGAGCTGAACAAGATGGACAGAGCCGGGCTCGAAGCCATCGCAAATGAACTCCAGATAAAGAAAATCCATATCCTCGACGACGAGAACCTGGCATATGCCATCCTCGACGAGGAAGCCAAGGCCGCATCCCTCAAGCCCGAGCCAAAGTCCAAGGCGCGCAGGGGGCGTCCTAAAAAGGGCGAAACCCCCGCACCGGAGGCCGAAGCCGAAAAGAAACCCGAAAAGAAAGCTGAAAAGAAATCCGAAAAGCAGCCTGCGAAAAAGGCTGTAAAGGAAGAAAAACCCGCCGAAGAGCAGAAGGCTCCCGAAGCAGCCCCCGCAAAAAAGCGCGGACGCCCCAAAAAGGAAGCCGTCGCAAAGCAGGAGCCGGCACCTGCGGCTGAAAAGCAGGAATCGGCAGAAAACCCCAGGGACAGGCAGCAGCAGGAGCAGGAAACCCGCCAGGCTGCCCGCCAGCAGCTTGACGATGCCCGCAACGAGTATCTCAAGCCCCGTCCCCAGCAGCAGAATCAGAACCAGAACCAAAATCAGAACCAGCAGCACCAGCAGAATCAGCAGCCCAAGCCCCAGAAACCGCGCGTTCCCGAATTCGAGGGCACGGTAGAGGCTACGGGGGTGCTCGAGGTTATGCCCGACGGTTACGGTTTCCTCCGTTCCTCGGATTACAATTACCTGAACTCCCCCGACGACGTTTACGTTTCGCAGCAGCAGATAAAGCAGAACGCCCTCAAGAACGGCGATACCGTCACGGGCGAGATCCGTCCCCCGCGCGAGGGCGACAAGTATTTCCCTCTGGTGAAGATCAAACTCGTAAACGGCCGCCAGCCTGAATTCATCAGGGACCGCGTCCCCTTCGACTTCCTCACCCCCCTCTTCCCCGAAGAGAAATTCAACCTTACCGGAAACGGCCATTCCGCCGACACTTCCTGCCGCATCGTGGACATGTTCTCGCCTATAGGCAAGGGCCAGCGCGGCCTCATCGTGTCCCAGCCCAAAACCGGTAAGACCATGCTGCTCAAGAGCATAGCCAATGCCATTGCGGATAATCATCCAGAGGTTTACGAAATCGTGCTCCTCATAGACGAGCGCCCCGAGGAAGTCACAGACATGCAGCGCAGCGTCAAGGCCGAGGTCATAGCCTCCACCTTCGACGAACCGGCCGAAAAGCATGTCAAAGTTGCCAACATGGTCCTTGAAAAGGCCCGCAGGCTGGTTGAGTGCGGACACGACGTGGTCATCCTCCTCGACTCCATCACCCGCCTCGCGCGTGCCTATAATACGGTTCAGCCGGCATCCGGCAAAGTCCTTACCGGCGGTGTCGACGCCAACGCCCTCCAGAAGCCCAAGCGCTTCTTCGGCGCGGCTCGCAACGTGGAAGGCGGAGGTTCGCTCACCATCCTTGCCACCGCCCTCACCGAGACCGGTTCCAAGATGGACGACGTCATCTTCGAGGAATTCAAGGGCACCGGCAACATGGAGCTCCAGCTCGACCGTAACCTCTCCAACAGGCGCATCTTCCCCTCCGTGAACGTCCTTCTCTCCGGCACCCGCCGCGACGACCTCCTCATCCCGAAGGACAGGCAGCAGCGCATCTGGATCCTCCGCAAGCTCCTTGCGGACATGAACCCCCTGGAGGCCATGAATTTCATGCTCCAGCTCATGGACGAATACAAGACCAACGGAGACCTGCTCGACAACATGAGCAAGGTTTCCCCCAGGGAGGCCAAGTATTACGACTGATTAAAGTATAGTCAGGTATTTTTCGACGGGGATTCCTTTATAGGGATCCTCGGCGTCTTTATTGAGGCGGATGAGGTTGTAAACGCCGTCCACGGCCTTGCGGGTGGAGGGTTCGAGGCCTTCTCCCCTGAGGATATGACCGATCAGGATGGAGGAAAAGAGGTCGCCGGTTCCGGAGAAAAACAGGGGCAGCTCTTCATAATGGATGATGAAATACCCGCCGTCTGCGGCGTTGTATCCCGCCACGGCCGGTTTGTCGTCCACTTTCATGCTGGTAATCAGGACGGACTTGGCCCCGAATACGCGGATGGCGTCAAGCATCAGACAGGCTTCATGCCGGCTCACACCCTCTTCCTTGTAAGGCGTGCCGGTGAGGAGGCAGGCCTCGGTGTAATTGGGATAACAGACATCGGCCACGCCCAGCATGACCCGCATGTATTCCACTATGGTTGGAGGAAGGCCGTTGTACATTTCTCCAAGGTCGCCCATTATGGGATCCACGAATACCCTGGCGCCTGATGCGGCCTGCACCGCACAGAATTTCGAAATGAGTTCCGCCTGCTCGGCCGAAGGGATGAACCCGGTTGCGATGGCACCGAAGCCGAATCCCAGTTTCTCCCATATCGGAAAAGTCTGCCGAAGATAGGAAGTGGTATCGAGCATGGCGTATTGCCCATAACCGAAATTATTGGAAATCAACGATGTGGGCAGATTGTACGTAGAGAAACCCATATATGCCAAAATGGGAGACATAGCCGTGCTGCCAATCGTCCCCATGCCGACCACATCGCCTACAAGCAATATGTTCTGATTGTCTTTCACGCCGCAAATATAGTCAGAAATCACAATACGACGGTTCATCAGCGTGCGTCAGTCGGCCTTCCTCCTCTATGGAATCTTCAAATCCTACGAGGGCCGCGAAAGGCGCGAACTGGGCCGCGCGCTGCATCATGCTCATCTTCGGATGATTCGGGGAGACATGGTGGGGCAGGTTGATGATGTCAGAGTACTTGTCCGTCTTCATTCCTTGTGCCCTCCTATCTGCCGGTTGCGGTTGCGGGCGGTCGCACCGTCTTCGAAATTGATTCCTTTCAGGATGGAATTCTTTCCGTATTTCCGTTTGATTTCCAGCACGGTTTCCTGCAGCACATGTTCCTTCCCGAGCTTTTCTTCCCGGGCATCCTCCTCCTTTTTCTGAGCCTCGTAGTCGGTGAAGAGATCGAGTTGGAGTGGAGCCTTTTTCCGCGCCTCCATTTCGCTGATTACATGATTGGCCGTCAATGAGATACGCCTTATCAGCAGCTCCTTTCCGACCTGCTCGTCGTACACTTTCATCACCGCTTCCGTAATGAGCCTGGACGATGACACCGCCCTTTTGAGATTCGCCGTGCCGTGCACATGCGCGGGAACGGGACGGCCGTACCAGTCTTTGGTGACCTTTCCCCTGTAACGTCCCCGGATGGCGGGGTCGGAAAGACAGGAAGTGTCGTAACCAATCGATAGCACGAACTGACTGCTCGCCGCTCCCCTGTCCACAAGCTGCAGCGCAAGGTGGTCGGCCATCTCCTTCACCACCACACGTCCCCTTTCGAAACTGTACGGTTCGGTGAGAACCTGGCCGTTGCTGATGGAGCTGGATTCCGGTTTGTACGCCTTGATATAGTCCATGGTGCAGGGTTCCCAGCCCCAGGCGTGGTCTATGAGCAGCTCGGCATTGATTCCGAACTGTTTGTACAGATATTCTTCGCTGTCCAGCGACATCCGGGCGATGTCGCCCATGGTCTTCAGCCCCATTCCCGCCAGACGTGCGGCCGTGCCGTGACCCACCCGCCAGAAGTCGGTGATGGGCTCGTGGTCCCAGAGGAGCCTTCGATACGACATTTCGTCGAGCTCGGCAATCCTCACGCCGTCTTTATCCGGTGTCATATGCTTGGCCACGATGTCCATGGCAATCTTGCAGAGATACATGTTGGTGCCTATCCCCGCGGTGGCGGTTATTCCGGTCTGTTCGAGCACGTCGCGGATCATTTTCATGGCCAGTTCCCGGGCGCTCATTTTATATGTCTCCAAATAGGCGGTGGCGTCGATGAACACTTCGTCTATGGAATATACGTGGATGTCTTCCGGGGCGACGTATTTCAGGTAGATACCGTAGATGCGCGTGCTGGTGCGGATGTAGTGCGACATGCGCGGGGTCGCGACTATATAGTCCACCTCCAGCTCGGGATGCGTCCTGAGCGCCAGGTCGTCGGTGGATTTGCCGGAAAACCGGCGGGACGGTGCGGCACGGCGCCTTTCCGCATTCACGGAACGCAGTCTTTCATTGACCTCGAAGAGACGGGGCCTGCCGGGGATGCCGTAGGCCTTGAGCGACGGCGAGACGGCCAGGCAGATGGTCTTTTCGGTCCTGCTCAGATCGGCCACGACAAGATTGGTGGAGAGCGGGTCGAGCCCCCTCTCAACGCATTCCACGGAAGCGTAGAACGACTTCAGGTCTATGGCGATGTAGCTGCGCACGTCAGTCGGAGGTGAGCTTGCGGTACTTCATTCGCTTCGGTTCCTCCTGCCCCAGACGCTGGAGCTTGTTCTGCTCGTATTCGGAATATGAGCCTTCGAAATAATAGACGTTGGAGTCGCCCTCGAAGGCCAGGATATGCGTGCAGATGCGGTCGAGGAACCAGCGGTCGTGGCTGATTACCACCGCACATCCGGCGAAGTCGTCGAGGGCCTCCTCCAGAGCCCGGAGGGTATTGACGTCGATGTCGTTGGTAGGCTCGTCGAGCAGGAGCACATTGCCTTCTTCCTTGAGCGCAAGGGCAAGCTGGAGACGGTTCCGCTCGCCGCCCGAGAGGGCGCCGCAGAGTTTCTGCTGGTCGGCCCCGGAGAAATTGAACCGGGCAAGGTAGGCACGGGCGTTTATGTCGCGGCCGCCCATGCGGATGAACTCGTTGCCGCCCGATATCACGTCGTATATGCTCTTTTCGGGATCGATCCCGGCGTGCTGCTGGTCCACGTAGGCGAGCTTGACGGTTTCGCCCACCTCGAAGGTGCCTGAATCGGGCTTTTCGAGCCCCATAATAAGCCGGAACAAAGTTGTTTTACCGGCTCCGTTAGGGCCAATTACTCCCACAATACCGTTTGGCGGCAGCACGAAGTTCAGGTCGTCGTAAAGCAGCTTGTCGCCATAGGCCTTGGCCACGTGGGAAGCCTCGATCACCTTGTTGCCGAGGCGCGGTCCGTTGGGAATGAAGATCTCGAGTTTCTCTTCCTTTTCCTTCACGCCCTCCTCGAGGAGCCTGTTGTAGCTGTTGAGACGGGCCTTGCCCTTGGCCTGCCTGGCCTTGGGCGCCATGTGTATCCATTCGAGCTCGCGCTGCAGAGTTTTGGCCCGTTTGCTCGCGGTCTTCTCTTCCAAGGCGAGACGTTTCGTCTTCTGGTCCAGCCAGCTGGAGTAATTCCCCTTCCACGGGATGCCTTCGCCGCGGTCCAGCTCCAGGATCCAGCCGGCCACGTGGTCAAGGAAATAGCGGTCGTGCGTCACCGCTATCACCGTGCCCTCATATTGCTGCAGATGCTGTTCGAGCCAGTCGATGGACTCGGCGTCGAGGTGGTTCGTAGGCTCGTCGAGCAGAAGAACGTCCGGCTTCTGCAGGAGAAGGCGGCAAAGCGCCACGCGGCGGCGTTCGCCTCCGCTCAGGTTAGCTGCAAGCTGGTCGTCCGGCGGGCAGCGCAGTGCGTCCATGGCCCTCTCCAGTTTGGAATCGAGGCTCCAGGCATCGCAGGCGTCGATCTTCGTCTGCACCTCGGCCTGCCGTTCCATGAGGGCGTTCATCTTGTCCTGGTCTTCATAATATTCGGGCAGTCCGAACTTCAGGTTGATGTCTTCGTATTCCTTCAGCAGCTCCACCTGCTCCATCACGCCTTCCTGGACTATTTCCTTCACGGTCTTTTCGGGATCGAGATACGGGTCCTGCTCGAGGTAGCCCACGGAATAACCGGGGGCGAACACCACCTCGCCTTTGTACTGTTTGTCGATACCCGCTATAATCTTCATGAGCGTCGACTTTCCAGCTCCGTTAAGGCCGATTATGCCGATCTTGGCCCCATAGAAGAAGGAGAGATAGATGTTCTTGAGCAACTGCCTGTTGTTCTGGGGGATGGTCTTGCTTACGCCAACCATCGAGAAGATGATTTTCTGGTCGTTCGGGTCCATGTGCCGGATTGAATTGTTCGTGTTCTGCAATATAAGCAAAATTCATTATATTTGGGAAAGAATAACACAAACTAAATCAGATATACACCATGGGTCAATCAAGAAGAGACTTCCTGAAGAAAGCCGGACTGGGAATCGCGGGGCTCACAATCCTCCCGCGCAGCGTGTTCGGCAAGATGGGAGAGCCGGGCAGCACCCGCGTAGCTCCCAGCGACCAGCTCACACGAGGCATAATCGGCGTCGGCGGCATCGGTATGTCGGGGCTTCATTTTGCAAGCGACGACAAATGCCGTCTCGTAGCGGTATGCGACGTGGACGCGAACCATCTCAACCGCGCCCTCGAGGCCGGACAGACCAGATTCGAAACCAAACTGCAGGCCTATACTGACTGGCGGGACCTCGTCCACGACGCCAACGTAGACATAGTCCACATAGCGACACCCTCCCACTGGCACGGAATAATGGCCGTGGAGGCCGCCAGGGCAGGCAAGGACATCTTCTGTGAAAAGCCCATGACCCGTACCATAGGCGAAGGGAAGAAGGTCCTGGACGCCGTCACTAAATACGGCAGGATCTTCCGTCTCGACACATGGTTCCGCTTCAAAGACACCTTCTACGGTCTCGGAACCACCGTCGAGCCCCTCAAGAAACTGGTGGACAGCGGCCTGCTCGGCTGGCCGCTCACGGTCAGGATTTCAGGGGCCACCGGCTTCGCCTGGAAGTTCTACTGGACCGGACAGGAGAATCTCGTTCCCCAGCCCGTGCCGCAGGAGCTCGACTACGACATGTGGCTCGGCCCGGCGCCCAAGAAACCCTACCACCCGCACCGGGTGCACCAGACCTTCCGCGGCTACTGGGACTACGAGTCCGGCGGTCTCGGAGACATGGGCCAGCACTACATCGACCCGGTCCAGTACATCCTCGGCAAAGACGACGACTTCCCGGTCAAAGTCGAAGTGGATGCCCCCCAGCAGCATCCCGACGCAGTCGGAATATGGCGCAGCATAACCTACACCTATGCCGACGGCTGCAGGATCATCCTTGAAGGTGAGGGTTTCGAGAGCGAGGGCAAGGTCCCCTATCTCGAAGGCCCCGGCGGAAAGGTGTACCAGGGCTTCGAATGCACCATTCCCAACGTGATGGACGTCATAAACGAACTGCCCGATCCCGCTCCGCGCCACACGGACTTCCTCGAATGCGTCAGGGATCGTCAGCATTTCGCCCTCGACGAAAAGATCGGCTACCACAGCGCAACGGTCGTCAATATGGGGGCATGCGCACTCAGGCTCAACCGCACCCTTCACTTCGACCCGGTGAAACAGCGTTTCATCGGGGACGACGCAGCCAACCTGCTCATCGATCAGCCTATGAGAGCCCCCTGGGCATCAATGATTTAAATCCGCCAAGCCATGAAAAGAACATTGACATTCATAGTAATCGCCGCCGCGTTCCTACAGTCGACCTTCACATTCGCTCAGGACTCCAGGAACCGCACGGTGGAAACCATAGTGGCCGACGTGCTGGCGCAGATGCCCGCACAGGACAAGGCCGCATTCGACAGCAACATGGCCGACCTTGCCATGTCAGCACCCAAATCCATCCTGGTGCTGGCTTCCAAGATGCACGCACCGGCCGAAGGAATCGGCAACAACCTCGTGGAATACGCAATTGCAGGCGTTACTGCCTACGTTTCCGACCCCGCCAACTCCCAGTACAGGGCGGCCGTCCTCGAGGGGCTCAAGATAGCCGCAGTTCAGGTAGGAGACTTCTATAACGTCCAGTTCATGAAGGAACAGGCCCGTCTTCTCGGCCCGGTTCCCGCGGCGGAAGAGCAGCCCGTTCCCGGCAAGGAAGAGCTGAAGGCCGCAAAGAAGGCGCTCGCTTCCGGCAATTCCGGTCAGATGTGCGCGGCCGCGCAGACCATAGTCGCGGCTTCCACGCCGGCAAAGGCCCTGAAATTCCTCAAGAAGGCATTCTCCAACGAAGACCGTCCGTTCCGCAACGCAGTCCTCGGTTTCGTGACCGACAAGGCCGGCGTCGATGAAGTTGCAAAGGTGCTTACCAAGATCTTCCCGAAACTCTCTGCCGAAGCCAGGACCGATGCGGTCAACTGGTTCGGTGACAATGGCTTATCTTCGGCTATCGACCTCGTCCTCTCCTCCGTGGGAGCGGGCGGCGAACTTGGCAGGACGGCAGTATCCGCCGCAGGCAAGATAGGCGGTAGCCTGGCCCTCAACTCCCTCGTGGGGCTGCTTGCAAAAGGCAACCAGGACGCATATACCGCCCTCAGGTCATTCAAGGGAGATATCGCTCCCGCGGTCATGGCCGCCCTTGAAGGCGACAGGGACAACACCAACCTGATCTCGATCGCGGCCGCAAGGGGCATCAAGGCTGCTGCGCCTTATGCCGCCGCGCTGTTCAAATCTCCCGACAGGACCAAGAGACTCTGCGGAATATCGGCGCTCCAGGCCATAGGAGAAGTTTCCGACGCCCCTTCATTCATCTCCCTGATAGACAAGGGCTCAGAACTGCAGGAAGCCGCCAACGGGCTTGTGGCTCTGCTCCGCAGGCTCTCCCCCGACGAGAAATATACGACCGTAAAGGCCTTACAGAAGGGTATGGCAAAGCCTGAGAGGCTGTACCCGGTGATTGCCGCCACTAACGCCGCAGCCGCCGTGGAAGACCTTAAAAACGCCTGGAACGATGGCGACGCCTCCGCCCTCGCGGCTCTCGCCACCATGGACAATGAAAAGGTGGCTCCCCTCCTGCTCAAGGCCCTGAAGGGCGGCGAAAAGGGCAACGCGCAGCTGCTTGAAAGGTTCATCGCGCTTTCCGGACGTTATGCCGAAGACAGCGACGACGCCTATGAAGCCCTAGCCCAAGCCATGGAGCTCGCACAGACCCCGAAACTAAGGAACACTGCCTTGAAGGCTTTGGGCAACGTCCCGACGCTCAAATCTTTCCTCCTTGCCGGCAAGTATCTCGACGTTCCCGAATGCGCCTATACCGCAGCGGAGGTCGTAAAGGGGATCGCCTCATCCACGAAGGAAGAGCTGGACTACAATACCCTCGTGAGCACCCTCACTAAAGCCCAGGACGTCTTCCGTTCGACAGGCGAGGCCGACGACGGTTACGCGGTGGACGAGATTGACAAGATAATCTCCACACATGAACCGGCGGTCATCTCCAGCCTTACCCCCGAAGAGGTGGCGGAAGGCTTCGAAATGCTTTTCGACGGCACTTCGCTCGACAAGTGGCAGGGCAACAAGGAATGCTATGTTCCGATGAACGGAACCATCTACGTCTCAGCCAATTACGGCGCTACAGGCAATCTGTATACAAATAAGAAATACAAGGACTTCATCTACCGTTTCGAGTTTTGTTTCCTCCGCGAAGGAGTGAACAACGGCGTCGGAATCCGCACTCCCATGGGTGTGGACGCCGCCTATGACGGCATGTGCGAGGTACAGATCCTCGATCACGACGCCCCCATGTACGACGGGCTGCGCGAGTACCAGGTCCACGGCTCGGTCTACGGCATCATTCCGGCCAAGCGCATCAAGCACAAACCCCTCGGGGAATGGGAAACCGAAGAGATAATCGTCCGCGGCACCCATGTCAAGGTGACCGTGAACGGTGAAGTGATCGTTGACGGAGATGTCCGCAAGGTCTGCAAGGGGCATAACGTCGCTCCCGACGGCGGTTCAGAGAACAAGTATACCGTCGACCACCGCAATCATCCGGGCCTCTTCAACAAGGAAGGATACATCTCCTTCTGCGGCCACGGAGAAGGCTTGAAAATCAGGAATGTACGTATCAAGGAACTGTAGGCGGGAACTCCCCCCCCCTACAGTGTCTTGATATGCAGATTGCGCCAGCGGACCTTTATTCCTCCGCCGTCGTGGATCTGAAGGGCGATACGGCCGTGCCCGCGGCCGATTGCGTCGTCGTGCAGGTCGGTCATGGGCTCGCCGTTGAGCCAGGTCTGAAGGTGATTCCCCACCAGAAGTATTCGCATGGTATTCCAGTCCCCTTCTTTCAGGATATCCTCCTTCTCGTCGGGGATCTGATAGAGCCAGCCGCGTCCGTACGACTCGTATACTCCCCCGGTATCGTTGCCTTTGGGAGCCACTTCCACCTGCCATCCGTTCACCCTCTGGCCGGGCATCTGCACGAACGAACGGATGAAAACGCCTGAATTGCCGTTCGCCTCCTGCTTGAACTCCAGCGAAAGGTCGAAGTCGTCAAAATACTCTTCAGTAGCAAGATAGCCATATTCATTGTCCGGGCCGCTCTCGCAGATGAGCTCTCCGTCGCGCACATACCACAGGTCGGTTCCGTAGAGTTCCCAGCCGGTGAGATCCTCGCCGTTGAAGAGGTCTTTCTCTTCCTCGCGCGAGGGAAGCGGGCGGATCTTGACGTTCCGGAAACTGGCCGGATAGCCATGGTCCTGGAGGCAGATGTGGCCCTTGCGGGCGCGTCCGTATTCGGGAGCGTTCTCCCATTTGCCGGAGTTCTTGCGCTCATACCAGTCGGGAGTCCACGCGTCGAACTCGACGGTCTTCCTGCCGTTCAGCAGGTAGGTCACGTGGCCGTTGTCGAAGATAATCTCGGACTCGTTCCATTCCCCCGCAGGATTCAGGATGCGCTTGTCAAAATCGGGCACATACATGGCATAGTCCACGGCACATCTCTGCCAGTCTTCGAGCACATAGCCGTCGTTCACTTCGGCGTAGTTCTCGTCATCAATCAGCTGATACTCCGGGCCGGTCACATATGGCACCGCAAACGCGGGATTCTCCACGACGTGATAAAGCATGCCGCTATTGCCGCCGCGGGAAATCTTCCATTCCCATTTGAGGTCGAAGTCGGCGAATTCCTCGTCGGTTACGATATATCCGTCCGAGTCACTCCCCTTGCCTTCGGCATAGATGGCACCGTCCCTGACCTGCCACGGCCCGGTGATGGCCGTGCCGTTGTAGTCGCGCCAGCCGTCTAGGGTCTTGCCGTCGAAAAGGAGCTTCCAGCCCTGGGCCCTCTCCTTGGGAGTGAGGGTATTGGGCCTCGGGCTGCAGGCGGCCAGGCAGGCCACGGCCGCAATTGCCATAATCACAAATAGTCTTTTCATATGCTTATTTTTTGAGTCTCAATGAATTACACACGACGCAAACGGAACTGGCAGCCATGCAGGCAGCGGCGATCATGGGGTTCAGCCTGACCCCGAACACCCCTGCCGCAAGCGGAACCGCCAGCACGTTGTAGATGAACGCCCAGAAGAGATTTTCGGCGATTATCCTGGAGGTCCTCTTGGAAAGCCGCAGGAGTTCCGGCACCTTCGCGAGTTCCGAAGACACTATGGTTACCATGGCGGTATCCATGGCTATGTCGCTGCCGCGGCCCATGGCTATTCCGACATCCGCCACCGCAAGCGCGGCGCTGTCGTTGATGCCGTCGCCGACCATCGCGACGCGTTTCCCCTGCCGCTGCAGTTCCTTTACGAATTCCGCCTTTTCGAGCGGCAGAACCCCGGCGCGCACCGTTTCTATCCCGGCTTTGGAAGCCACGAAGGCGGCTGAGGCGGCATTGTCCCCCGTCAGCATGGCCAGTTCTATACCCATGTCCTTCAATTCGCTCACGGCGGCGGCAGAAGTCTCTTTCAGCCCGTCCGCGACCGCAAACACAGCAAGGACATTCTCCTCGTCGCAGAAATACGACACGGTGTAGCCCTCTGCAGCCCATTTTTCGCCCGTTTCGCAGTGCTCCACGGCAGTTTTGGACACCGTATACCGCGTGCCCAGGCAAGTCGCCTCTATGCCGACTCCCGGGACTGCGGCAAAGTCGCTTATCTCGCGGGGTTTCACGTCATTTCCCATGCTTTCCACCATGGCGGAGGCAAGCGGATGCTCCGACGCCTGTTCCATGGCCAGGAG
>JAILQG010000074.1 GCA_024699055.1 Bacteroidales bacterium | reverse complement strand
CGGGGTGAACGTCTCGGTCTATCCCTCGCGTGCCCAGGTGGTGTTCCGCTGTATGTTCCCGGCAAAGGGCAATCCTGCCGAACTCTGCGAGTTCTATGTGGATTATGCCGAGTTCTCCGGTTCCCTGTCCGGCCGCTGCGTGGCCCACTGCGACAAGCTCCCGGCCTTCGTGATAGACTATCGTATGGAGCCGGAGGTGTTCGACTGCATGGAAATGGAGGACGGGGAATGAAGACGGTGCTCGTGACCGGCCCCATAGGCAGCGGCAAGTCCACGGCCTGCCGCTATCTGGAGTCTGCCGGCTATCCGGTGTACGACTGCGACTCCCGCTGCAAGGCCCTTTACGACAAGGTGCCTGGGCTCAGGGAGCGAATAGAGCAGGAACTGGGCATTCCTTTTGCCGAACTCGGGCGCATCATTTCCGATGATGCAAAGAGGCAGGCGCTGGAGGCCCTGGTGTATCCGCTGCTGGTGGAGGACATACAGGCCTGGAAAGCAGGACAGAATACGCAACTTGCGTTCATCGAGTCCGCAATTGCCTTGGAAAAGCCGCAGTTCGACGGCCTCTACGACGAGGTGCTGCTCGTTACCGCAGCGCGCCGCCTGCGCCGTTCCCGCAATGCCAAGGCCGCAGTGCGCGATTCGCTCCAGCACTTCGACCGTTCGCGAATAGATTATACAATACACAACGCCTCCGGCGTGGAGGCGCTATATGAACAGATTGACAAATATTTAAAGAAGAATGAAAACTGATCTGGCCAAAATCCTGTCCGTCTCCGGACAGCACGGCCTCTATCTCTACCTGGCCCAGTCCCGTAACGGCGCCATAGCCGAATCCCTTTCCGACAAGAAACGCACCGCATTCGATGCGCACAGCAAGATATCCACCCTTGCCGACATAGCCATCTATACCTCCGAGGGCGAGATGCGCCTGGCTGAAGTGCTCACTGCGATGAAGCAGGTCGAGGATGCCGGTACGGCAGTGCCCGGCCCCAAGGGCTCTTCCGACGAAATCAAGGCTTTCTTCGCCAAGGCTGTACCCAACTACGATGCCGACCGCTTCTATGTTTCGCATATGAAGAAGATCCTCGACTGGTACGGCGAAATCTCCAAGTATGCCTCTTTCGACTTCGTTACCGACGAGGAGCGCGAGAAGGAAGCTGAACAGGAAGTTGAAGAAGCTTAAAGTCATAACCCTCGGCTGTTCCAAGAACAGCGTGGACACCGAGCATCTGTTGGCGGCCCTGCCTTCAGATGCTTTCTGCGTGAGCGATGAGGGGCATCTGGACTACCTGCTCTACAATACCTGCGGCTTCATTGGAGATGCCAAGGAAGAGTCGATACAGGCCGTGCTGGAAGGGGCTCAGGCCAAGCAGCGCGGAGAAGTCGGCAAGCTGATAGTATTCGGCTGCCTCTCACAACGTTACGCATCAGAACTGCCGGGCCTGATTCCGGAAGTGGACGCCTGGTTCGGCGCCCGCGACCTTGCGCCTCTGGTGCGTTATCTCGGTGCCGAGCCGGGACGCTTCGTCGCCAGGCGCCAGGAAAAACGCCGCGGATACGCGTATCTGAAGATATCCGAAGGCTGCGACCGCCGCTGTTCCTACTGCGCCATTCCCCATATCCGCGGCGCGCACCGCTCGGTCCCGATCGAAAAGATTGTGGAGGAGGCCCGCGCGCTGGCCGCGAAGGGAGTGAAGGAACTGCTCCTCATCGCCCAGGATACCACGTATTATGGGCTCGACCTTTACGGCCGCAGAAGGCTCGCCGACGTGCTCCGTGCCCTTTCTGAAATCCCGGAGATAGAATGGATCAGGATTCATTATTCCTATCCCGAAGGCTTCCCGGAGGACGTCCTGAGAGAGATGGCGGACAATCCCAAGGTCTGCCGTTATATGGACATCCCGCTTCAGCACATTTCCGACAGGGTGCTCTCGTGCATGCACCGCAACGTGGATTCCGCATGGACCCGCGCCCTCATCGACAGGCTGCGCAGGGATGTGCCGGGAGTGGTGCTGCGTACCACGCTGATTGTGGGGCATCCGGGGGAGGGAGAGAAAGAATTCCAGGAACTCCTCGACTTCGTTAAGGAAGCGCGCTTCGAACGCCTCGGAGCCTTCAAGTATTCCGAGGAGGAAGGCACATGGGGTGCCGCGCATCTGAAGGATGAGGTGAGCGAAGAGGAGAAGCAGCGCCGCTACGACGCCCTCATGACGCTTCAGCAGGACATTTCGGCCGATTTCAACGCCTCACGCGTGGGGAGCGTCTGCCACGTCCTGGTCGATGCGGTGATGGACGGGAAACTGATCGCCCGAAGCGAATTCGAAAGCCCCGAGGTGGACGGTGAAATAATCGTGTCCTGTCCGGAGGGAACCGACCTCGGCTCCATGTTGGGGCGCTTCGTGGACGTCCGCATCACCGAAGCCCTTGACTACGACCTGCTGGGGGTGCTGATATAAATAGATATAAATAATTGGCTACGCAAGGCCGCCTGATAATTATCAAGTGAGCCAATTAATTCGTATATTTGCGATATGGAAGAAAGGTATCCGGAACTGGCGATTGATCTCGATAAGATAATCGCCAACAAGTTTCCAGGCAAGAAGATTCCCGGCTGGTTCGTCTCCTGGCTCAAGCGTTTCATCCATCAGGACTTCATCAACGAGTACCTTAC
The DNA here is from genome assembly GCA_024699055.1 of Bacteroidales bacterium. GTDB lineage: Bacteria > Bacteroidota > Bacteroidia > Bacteroidales > UBA932 > Cryptobacteroides. Next base: position 6,363 of record JAILQG010000074.1, on the reverse strand, counting down.
CCGCGGTTACGAGGGCGTGGAATTCTGCACGAAGGGCATGGAGTACCTCGACGTGACGGTGGAGGTCGAAGGCATTGAACGCGTGAAGGTCCCCGAGGGGGCGAGAATGACCTTCGCTTCGAACCATCCCCTGGGCGGCATCGACGGCGTCAGCCTTGCCGGCGTTGTGGGCACGGAATTCGGCCCCGGCCTGCGCATCCTGGTGAACGATTTCCTCATGGCGCTCAAGGGGCTCGCCCCCTTCTGCCGGGGAGTCAGCAAAACCGGCGCGCAGTCGCGTAGCCTTCCGGCGGCGGTGAATGAAATCTACGAGTCCGACAACAACATAGTCATCTTTCCCGCCGGCCTTTGTTCCCGCAAGATAGACGGCAAGATCCAGGACCTTCCCTGGAGCAAGAACTTCATCAAGATGAGCAGCCGTACCGGCCGTTACGTGGTGCCGGTGCATTTCATCGGCCAGAACAGCAGGCGCTTCTACAACGTTGCGAATCTGTGCAAATTCCTGAAGCTCAAATTCAATTTCGCCATGCTCCTGCTTCCGGACGAGATGTACAGGGGCCAGCACGGCATATTCAAGATAATATTCGGCGACCCGATTTCCCCCGAGACCTTCGATTCGTCCAAAACCCATCTTGAATGGGCTCAGTGGGTGAGGGAAAAGGTATATGAACTGTAATCCATGGAAAAGATCATCGACCCGGTGAGCGTGGAACTGCTCGAAGCCGAGCTCACGCCAGACAAGAAACTCCGCGATACCAACAAGGGAGGCAACGTCATCTATGTGACTACTGCCCACAAGAGTCCCAACGTCATGCGGGAGATAGGGCGAATCCGCGAGCTCGCCTTCCGCGAGGCCGGAGGCAGCAGCGGCCTGGCCGCCGACATCGACGAATTCGACACCATGGCCGTGCCTTACAGGCAGCTCGTCGTATGGGATCCCGACGCCCGCGCCATCCTCGGCGGCTACCGTTACATACTGGGTCCCGACGTAGCCTTCAAGGAAGACGGACAACCCCATCTGGCCACCTCCCACATGTTCCGTTTCAGCGACGTCTTCATCAGGGAATACCTGCCGCACGTGATGGAACTGGGCCGCAGTTTCGTTGCGCCCGAATATCAGAGTTCCAAGGCCGGGGCGAAGGCTCTCTTCGCGCTCGACAACCTGTGGGACGGCATCGCGTCGGTGATAGCCGAGCATCCGCAGACCATCTATTTCTTCGGCAAGATGACGATGTATCCGGACTATGACCGCACCGCGAAAGACCTTATCCTCCACTTCCTGTGGAAGCATTTCCCCGATCCCGAGGAACTGGTGCGTCCGTACAAGCCCTATCCCATCCTGTCGAACCCGCGGCTGATGGACCTTATCCTGAGGGACGAGACCTACAAAGACGATTACAAGAACCTAAAGGATGCGGTGCGCAAACTCGGTACCAACATCCCGCCCCTTGTGAATTCCTATATGGGCGCATCACCGTCCATGAAGATGCTGGGTACGGCCATAAACGACGAATTCTCGGACGTCGACGAAACCGCGATCCTGATTTGCTACGACGAGATGTACCCCGAAAAACGCGACCGTCACGCCTTCTCGGGCGTGCTCGAGTGGATGAAACGGGTACGCGTCCGTTTCCCGCATCTGCGTGCTGAGGACATGGAGGAGCTTGGGCAGCGGCGTCAGAAGCGTCGCAAACGTATTCTGGAGAAGTTCAGGAACAGGAAGAAGAAACAGAAAAAATAAAAGGTGAAGCCGTAAGCCGGTTTCTGTTTTTGAATCTGTCATTTATCTTCGCGACCTACCCCCCGGAAAAGAGCGGGCAACTCTTTGAAACAGCCACAGGGGCGTTTCTTTCCGGTATATTTGGTTTTGCAGGCCCCGGTGCCGTACCCCAAGGACATCACTGCCGATGGTCGTGGGCTCTTGCCCCGCGTTTTCACCCTTGCCGCAAAAAAGTTGTTTGCTCCCTACGGTCGCATAAAACCTTTTTGGGCGGTTTTTTTCTGTTACGGCCTCCAAAAGATTACTCCCTTCTGCGCTTTCCGCAGCGGGGTGCCCTGTCCTGTCCGGACTTTCCTCACAGTTTTGGCTGCGCGACAGATCGCTTCACCTTTTATTTGCCCGCAAAGGTAGCAATTTTCCGGAAATTGAGTAATTTTGCGACCGTTATGAAACTGAGACTGACAGCGGTTCTGGGCCTTCTCGCCTGCATAGTGTCCTGTGCGGCAGGTGTGAAGGACTATAAGGCGATGGTGGTGTCTTCGTATCCCCACGACACCGGAGCCTACACCCAGGGGCTGTTTTTCCACGGCGACACGCTCTATGAGAGCACCGGGCAGTACGGCGAGTCGTCCTTCCGCATGGTGAACCTTGAAACCGGAAAGGTGCTCAGGAACATCGCCTTCTCCGACAAGTACTTCGGCGAGGGCTCCTGCATGCTGGGCGGCAAGCTCTACATCCTCACCTGGACCAACAAGGTGGCCTTCGTGTACGACGCCGCCACCCTGAAGTACGAACGCACCTGGAGCTATCCCCGCGAGGGCTGGGGGCTCACCACCGACGGCTCGAAGCTGTACGCTTCGGACGGCTCCAACCGGATTTACGTGCTCACTCCCGATTTCAAGCTCGAGCGCACCATTTACGTAAAGCTCGAAGGCGCGCCCCTGCGTTATCTGAACGAGCTGGAGTGGGTGGACGGAAAAATCTGGGCGAACGTCTACACCACCGACATGATTGTGGTGATAGACCCGAAGGACGGCAAGGTGGAATCGCGCATCGACTGCAGCGCACTCTGGCCGCATAAGCTCCGCACGCCCGATGCAGACGTGCTCAACGGGATAGCCGTCAATTCAAAGGGGGAGATCTTCCTTACGGGGAAGAACTGGCCCAGACTCTACAAGGTCAGGCTTGAGAAAATCTAGGCTTTCCGCTTTACCGGATCGCAGGTAAGGCCTACTCCAAGTTTATTGAACACTTTCAGGTCCACTTCGCTGAGCATCGAGGTGGAATGGACCTGGCATCCTTTGAAGTCGGGCAGCATCTGGAGGGCTTTCCTGCAGTTTTCGTCGCTGATGCTGAGCATCGACAGCGCAACCAGCACTTCGTCGGTGTGCAGGCGCGGGTTATGGCCGTGCAGAAGGGTCACCTTCGTTTTCTGGATGGGCTCTATCATCTCCTGGGGGATGAGTTTCACCGGATGCGGAATGCCCGCCATGTGCTTTGACGCGTTGAGGATGAGGGCTGCGCTCTGGCCCAGCAGCTCGCTGGTCTCGGAGGTGATGATGGTGCCGTCCTGAAGCTCGATGGCGGCGCAGTCCTGCCCGGATATCTCCTTCCTGGCCTTTGCCGCCACGGTCACCCTGCGGTAGTCGGTGGACAGGCCGGCCTGTTTCATCAGGAGCCGGATCTTGCCCACTTCGGCTTCGGTGCCCTTGTCGGTGGCGAGGTTGCACAGGGCCTTGTAGTAGCGGCGGATAATCTCCTCGCGCGAGGCGCTGCAGCAGACGTCGTCGTCGCTGATGCAGAATCCGACCATATTGACGCCCATGTCGGTGGGGGACTTGTACGGATTGGTGCCGTAAATACCCTCGAACAGGGCGTTCAGGACCGGGAAAATCTCTATGTCCCTGTTGTAGTTGACCGCCATCTTGCCGTAGGCTTCGAGATGGAAGGGATCAATCATGTTCACGTCGTTGAGGTCGGCCGTAGCGGCCTCGTAGGCCATGTTGACGGGGTGTTTGAGAGGCAGGTTCCAGATGGGGAAGGTCTCGAACTTGGCATATCCTGCCTTGACTCCGCGCTGGAATTCCTGATAGATCTGGCTCAGGCAGACGGCCATCTTGCCGCTTCCCGGACCGGGTGCCGTAACCACTACCAGGGGCTTGGTCGTAACCACGTAGTCGTTCTTGCCGAAGCCATCCTCCGAATCAATCAGGGCGACGTTTTCGGGATAGCCCTCGATAGTGTGGTGATAATATACCTTGATGCCTTTTTTCTCCAGTTTCTCCCTGTACATATCGGCGCTGGACTGGCCGTTCACATGGGTGATGACAACGGAATTCACGTCCAGGCCCCTCTTGAGGAACTCGTCCCTCAGGCGCAGCACATCCGTATCGTAAGTGATGCCGAGGTCGCTGCGCACCTTGTTCTTTTCGATGTCGAGGGCGCTTATGACGATGATGATTTCGGCATCGTCCTTCATCTGCATGAGCATGCGGAGCTTGCTGTCCGGCTGAAAACCGGGGAGGACTCGGCTTGCATGGAAATCGTCGAACAGTTTTCCTCCGAATTCCATATAAAGCTTGTCCCCGAACCTTGCTATGCGCTCCTTGATGTGCTCGGACTGGATTTTAAGGTATTTGTCGTTGTCGAACCCGTATTTCATGTGACGAGAGAAGTGTTTGCAATACGGGTTGCAAATTTACTAACATCCGATTGAAATTGCAAAAATATGTGCTATCTTTGCGTCCGTATTTGCGGGGGTGCCGGGTATCCGGCTGAGATCAAACCCTTAGAACCTGATGAGGCCTGTACCTCCGGAGGGAAGCAAAAGAAACCCCGCATGACTTAAAGATTATGCGAGGTTTTGTTTTTTCTGCAGCTGCAGTGATTCTCTCCCTTTCGGGCGTTTCCATGGCAAACGCCCAGGACTCCACCAGGGTGGAGAAACTCTCGGAATCGATAGTACAGGGCGTGCGCGCCCGGAAGGACGCTCCCTATGCGGTGGCTAATGTGAGCAAAGAGGAGCTGGAGGATTTCACCTCAACCGGCAGGGAACTGCCGATGCTCTTTTCCCGGACTCCCGGCGTGCTCGGATGGGGTGAAAACGGCCTGGGCACCGGAACTGCACATCTCCGCATCCGCGGGGCGGGGGATTCCAGGATAAACGTCACCCTCGACGGCGTGCCGCTCAACTCCCCGGAAGACCAGTGCGTGTTCTGGGCGAACATGAACAGCTACGGGGCGCTGCTCGGCAGTGCGCAGATCCAGAGGGGAGTGGGTACTTCCACCAATGGCGACGGGGCCTTCGGCGGCACCGTATCCCTTGCCTCCAAGGCGCCGTCCTATGTCCCGAAAGGCGAGGTCCGCATGGGATACGGCAGCTACAATACCATGAACGTGGGCGGCTTCCTGACCACCGGCCTGCTCTGGAATCATCTCGTCGCCGACATGTCTTATTATCAGACCACTACGGACGGGTTCATGCACGGCACGGCCGGCCGTTCCGGCAATTTCTACGGCGGAGTCAGCTGGATAGGGAACGACTACATGATACGCTATTACAACATCCTCAACTTCGAGCATACCGGGCAGGCGTGGAACGGCCTTACCGCCGGGAACGACGATGCATCGCTGCTCGGGGACGGCATCCGCAGCTACAAAGACCTGTACGACCGGGGCCTGGGACAGTACAACTCCCTCTATGAGAGGCTTGTGTTCGATTATGATAACTGGGAGTTCCCGACCGACGCACAGGGGAATTTCATGACCGAGCGCTACAGGATGCGTGACGGTACCCTGTGGGACCGGACCGTCGACCATTTCACGCAGGACCATCATATCCTGTCGTTTGCCGGGCGCCTGACAGACCGGCTGAAGGGAAGCGCAGCCCTGCATTATACCAAGGGCGACGGTTACTACGAGGAGTTCCGTCCGGACAACAAGCTCAAGAAGTTCGGTCTGGTCTCCCCGGACATCTCGCGTACCGACTTCGTCCGCAAGAAGGGGCTCGGCCAGCATACATATGGCCTGGTGGCCGGTCTCGATTACCAGGGCGTGTCACTGGATATCACGGGCGGAGTCTCCCTGCAGAACTTCAAGGGCGGGCACTTCGGCTATCTTACCTATATCGCCGACGAGGCCCTCGACAATCTGGTGCGGGGCGGGAAGGACTATAAGTATTACGATTCCGATGCCTTCAAGGGCGATTACAGCGCATTTTTGAAAGCGGTATGGCATATCGGACTGCACCTGGAAGCATTCGGAGACCTGCAGTTCAGGCATGTCGACTATCGCACGGACGGCATCAACGACAAATTCTACAAGAATTCCGACGGCACGTACCGCAACCAGGTGCTCGATGTCGACGTGCATTACAACTTCTTCAATCCAAAGGGCGGAATAAGCTATGTCGATGGCCCCCACAAGGCATACGCCAGCGTTGCGGTGAGCCACAGGGAGCCGGAACGCAACAACTTCACCGACAACGGCGGCTATCCCGCTCCCAAACCGGAGAGCCTGGTGGACTGGGAAGCCGGCTATCAGTACGCGGGCGACGCCCTGAGGCTCGGAGCCAATCTCTATTACATGGACTACACCGACCAGTTCGTGCAGACCGGGGCGCTCAGCGACATAGGGGAGGCGCT
>JAILQG010000066.1 GCA_024699055.1 Bacteroidales bacterium | reverse complement strand
TGTTTCGACCTGGACAATGATGCCACCACCGGTGTTGAACTGTGGGGCAACGGTCCTTACGAGCTGCTTCTGGTCGTTTATCCTTACGCAGGCTCAGCGGATGCTCCCGCATTCGGCATTGCCAAGGGAGGAGCCACCATGCCGGAGAACTACAGCGTAGATAACGCCGTCATCAAGGGCGTCGTTACGGACAACGGTGTGGAGACCGAGGTCGCCATTCCGCGCGCCGATCTTCCCGCAATGGCAGGTATTACCGCCAATGTCTACGAGTGGAGCAACAAGGGCGGCAGCGACAAGCTCGAAGTTACTGTCGCTCTGTAGCTGGCAATGTACTTTTCAAAGGGGCCGGCCGGTAAGGCCGGTCCCTTTATTAAATTAACTGCCATATGAAAAGAATCGGTATTATACTTGCCCTCGTGCTGGGCGCTTCCGGATGCGGCGAACCGGTTGAACCGCCCGAAAACCCCGGTGACAACTCGCTTGCCGTGATCACCGACGCTTTCGACGGCGTGAAGCGGGCCTCCACTACCTACCAGCTGTTGGTGTACAGCTTCTGCGACTCAGACGGCGACGGCATCGGCGACTTCAACGGCATCACTTCCAAGCTCGATTATCTCGACGCCATGGGAGTCACGGCGCTGTGGCTGTCGCCAGTACAGGCTACCGGTTCTTACCATGGCTACGACGTGGACGATTACTACGCCCTGAACCCTCTGTTCGGCACCGAGAACGACTTCAAGAAGATGGTCGACGCCGCGCATGCGAAGGGGATAAAGATTTATCTCGACTACGTCCTCAACCATTCCGGCTCCGGCAATGCCTGGTTCAAGGAGGCCATCGCGAACGAAAACAGCCCATACAGGGACTATTATTTCATCTCTTCCAATCCGGGAGCCGATTATTCCAAGTTCCCTATGCTTGCCGGAACAACGTATAACTCGGGGGAATGGAAGAGCATTTCCACCAGCTCTCCCGTGATTACGATCAGCTCCACCACCGAGGCCGTAACCAACGGCAATTCCAGCTGGAACATCTGGTACTGGGACTCCGGCAGTGAAGGCAAGACCGTGAAGTTCGTGGAGAACGGCGGCAATCCGTATCTGGTGATGGATATCTCCGGCGATTGCGGCATGCTGGTGAGGAAGTATCCCAACTGGGACAGCGGATCCAAGTACGGCGCCATGCCGGGCAACACCACCCTCGTGCCCGGAAAGCCCATGACGCTGGTTGCGGAAGGCGCCGACATCAGCTTCAGCGGTTCCGGCCGCTACCGCATCGAACTCTCCAATGTTTCCGGAGGCGGCACCGTGTATTATATGGGTGCCTTCAGCACTTCGATGCCCGACCTCAACTATGGCAACCCCGCCGACTTCGCGGCTTCAGCATCTTTCAAAGACATCGCCGCATCTGCCGACAAGTGGATAAAAATGGGCGTCGACGGTCTTAGGCTCGATGCCGTGAAGCACATCTGCGGCGGCCTGAGCTCGTGGAACAACGCTTCCAACAAGGCTTTCCTTTCGGCGTGGTACAACCACTGCAACGCCACCTACAAGGCTGCCGGCCACAACGAAGACATGTACATGGTGGGTGAGGTCTTCAACGAGTACGACGACTCCAAGTGCCCGTATTCCACCTATCTCGAAGCCCTCCCCTCGGTGTTCGACTTCAGCTTCTGGTGGCGGCTGGCCGAAACCCTTAACGGCACCAGGACGGGCCGTGATTTCGTGAACGGCATGCTTTCCCGACAGACCGTCTATGCCGGCGAGCGCAACGTGAACTCCCTCAAGCTTTCCAACCATGACGAAGACCGCACCGGCGAAGTGCTCGGGCAGTCCGCCGCCAAGGAAAAGCAGGCCGGCGCCATCCTCCTCACTTCTCCCGGCAAGCCCTACATCTATCAGGGCGAAGAGCTCGGATATTTCGGCAACAAGGGCGGGGGAGACGAGTACGTGCGCACTCCCGTGAACTGGGACGGCGGCCAGTGGGCCGATGCGCGCCTGGGCGGAAAAGTAATCGCCGACCTCAAGGGCAGCGCCTTCTCCGTGAAGACGCAGGAGAACGACAGCGCTTCCGTCCTGAACGTCTACAAGGCCTTCTCTAGGGCTCGCAACACCTATCCGGCCCTCGCGGAAGGCAGCATGAGCGCCTGCACCTCCATTGCCGACGCAAGCGTCGCTGCCTGGTACATGACCGACAAGGCCGGACAAAAGATGCTTGTGGTGCACAACGTCACCGCGGCCGTCAAGACCATCCCCATGACCGACGACATGTCCAAGCCGGTCGTCATCCTCGGAAAGGCCGAGAAAAACGGCTCCAAGCTGGTCCTCGACCCGTATTCCTCAATCGTATTCAAACTTTACTAGCATATGAAAAAGCTGTTCCCAGTATTTGCCGCGGCCCTTGCCCTGATTTCCTGCAAGCCCAAGGCCGAACCCCAGCCGGAATATGTCATGCCGGTTCCCGAACAGGTGGTAATGTATCAGGTGAATCCCCGCGTATTCGCCGACAGCGCCTCTCTCCTTGCGGTGATTCCGCAGCTCGACTCCATCAGGAGCCTGGGCGCCAACGTGGTCTGGATCATGCCCATCTACCCGATAGGGCAGGTCAAGAGCAAGAATTCCCCGTACAGCATAGCCGACTACACGGCCGTGAATCCCGAATTCGGCACCATCGACGACTTCAAGCTGCTGGTGCGTGAATGCCACGCCCGCGGCATGGCGTTCATCATGGACTGGGTGGCGAACCACACCGCCTGGGACAGCAAGTGGATTGCCGAAGGCCACGACGACTGGTACACCAAAGACGCCAAGGGCGAGATCATCTATCCCGAGGGCACCGACTGGACCGACGTGGCCGACCTCAACTACGACAACCGCGAGATGCGTAAGCGCATGACCGAGAGCATGCTGTTCTGGATTAAGGAATGCGGAGTGGACGGTTTCCGCTGCGACGTTGCCGACGAGGTGCCGGCGGATTTCTGGTCGGAGTGCATCTCCACCCTGCGCGAGAAGGCCGGCCGGCCGATACTCATGCTCGCCGAGGGCCACAAACCCGAGAATTTCACCTCCGGTTTCGACCTCAATTATGCATGGGAATACATGGCTGCGCTCAGGGACGTTTTCTGCAGGGATTCTTCCGCGCGTGAACTTCTCAGGGTTGAGGAAGAAGAGTACGCCCAGGTACCTGAAGGCAAGCTTAAACTCCGTTTCACCACCAACCACGACGAGGCCACGAAACTCTCTACCGTAGACGAGTTCGGAGGCCACCAGGGCGCTCTCGCGGCCTATGCCGCAGCCATCTTCATGAACGGCGCGGCCCTGCTCTACGGCGAGCAGGAGGTGGCATATCCCGACCGCATCAATTTCTTTGAATACGTGCCGGTTGACTGGACCGCCAATCCCGACGTTCGCGGCGAGTACCGGCAGATGCTGCACATCTTCAGCGAATATCCCGAAATCCACGGCCCAGACAACAAGTCGTTCAGCACCGACGACGTGCTGGCGCTGCAGAAGGCCGGCGATTTCCTGGTTGTGGTCAACGTGCGCCCCGAAGGCAAGACCATCAAGACCCCCGAGGGTTGGGAAGGCCTCACCGTCAATGATCTGCGCAGTGGCGAAACGATCACTCTGGGCGAAGACCTCGCCCTGTCTGAATACCAGTACATGCTGCTGAAGAAATGAGGAAGACAGCCCTTTTGGCCGCAGTGCTCGCGATAGCGGCATGCGCGCCCGCATTCAATCCCGAATCCGTAGCCGACGCTACGGCGGACCAGCTTGCCAAAGTGGAGCCCCCCTGCTGGTGGAGCGGCATGAAGAACAGCCTCCAGCTGATGGTGAACGGCCCGGAAATCTCCCGTTACGATGTTTCTTTCGAAGGGCTTAAAGGAGTAAAGGTCAGCGAGATACACAAGGCCGACAGCCCTAACTACCTGTTTGTCGACGTTGCCGTGACCGGAAACGTCGAGGGCGACGGCTGGCTCGTGTTCAGCGAAGGCGGCAAGCCGGTGATGAAGGCTCCCTACCATATCGGCAGGAAAGCTACCGGTGAGCGCGAGAGCTTCAGCACCGCCGACATGATCTACCTGATTTTCCCCGACCGCTTCGCCAACGGCGATCCGTCCAACGACCGCATCGAAGGGATGAACGACCCTGACGGGCGTGACGTCTACCTCGGCCGCCACGGCGGCGACATCCAGGGCATCATCGATCACCTCGACTACATCGCCTCACTCGGCGCCACCGCCATCTGGCTCACCCCGGTGCTCGAAGACAATCAGGATTTCGAGAGCTACCACGGCTATGCGGTAACCGACCATTACGCGATCGATCCCCGCTTCGGCAGCAACGCCCTCTACAAGGAGATGACCGACCAGGCCCATGCCCGCGGCATCAAAGTCATCATGGACATAGTCACCAACCATTGCGGCACCTTCCATTGGATGATGAAGGACCTTCCCTTCGAAGACTGGATCAACCAGTGGCCGGAGTACACGAACATGAACGCCGCGTTCAGCACCAACTTCGACCCCAACGCGTCGCAGTATGACCTCGCCCTTCAGGAGGACGGCTGGTTTGTGCCCATGATGCCCGACATGAATCTCGACAATCCATTCACTCTCAAATACTTGCAGCAGTGGGCGCTGTGGTGGACAGAGTTCGCCGGGCTCGACGGCCTGCGCGTCGACACCTATCCCTACAACGAGAAGGAACCCATGAGCCGCTGGTGCCAGGCTGTGCTTGCAGACTACCCCTGGATCAACATCGTAGGGGAGTGCTGGACTTCCACTGCCGATCAGCTGGCCTACTGGCAGGGCGGCAACGCCAATCCTGACGGATTCGACAGCCATCTTCCCAGCATCATGGACTTCCCGCTGGAGGAGGCCATAGTGGCCGGCCTGTGTGAGGATGGCGACGCGAACATGTGGGGCCGCGGTCTTACCCGCGTCTACGAGGCCCTCAGCCACGACGCCACCTACCACGACCTGTCCAACATGATGACCTTCCTGGCCAATCACGACCATAACCGCCTCGGCGACACTTTCAATGCGAATCCCGACAAGATGCGCATGGCGCTCGGCCTGCTCGCCACCGTCCGCGGCATTCCGCAGCTCTACAACGGCGACGAGATGCTCTTCAGCCGCGCCTACGACAACTGGCACGACGGCTCCAAGCGCTCCGATTTTCCCGGCGGCTGGAAGGCGGATATAACCGTTCCGGACCTCTTCACGGCCGAGGGCAGGGCTATGGACTACTATGCTCCCGCACCCTATCCGCGCACGGTATCGCCCGAGCTGTATGACTTCACCGCGAAGCTGTTCCAGTGGCGCAAGAACACCCCTGTGCTTCACGACGGCAAGACCATGCATTTCCTCACGCGTGACAACACCTACGCCTTCTTCCGTTACGACGGCACCGACACCGTATTCGTGTTCGTGAACAACTCTTCCGAACCGCACACCATTCCCTGGGACCACTACGCTGAAATCAACGGCGGTCTCGTCGAGGGTACCGACGTGATAACCGGTGCGAAGGTTAACCCCTCCGCCGGCCTGTCCGTAGCGCCCCAGTCCATACTCATCGTGGAGTTCTGATGGAGGTATAATATTTGTGGTAGACAGCGCGCGAAAAAACAGTTTGATATGATTCATATGATAGTGGCAGCGGCCGTCCTGCAGGCGGCCCCTGCCGTTGCGCCGGACACGTCGGCGACGGTAATCACCCTCGCGCAGGCGCTGGAGATAGCGCTCAGCGAGAATGCCTCCGTGCGTGTGGCAGACAAGGAAATCGAGGCGAAGGGCTATGCCCGCAAAGGGAGCTACGCCTCGCTTTTCCCGGCTGTCAACGCCACTGGCTCGTTCAGCCGCACCCTCAAGAAACAGGTCATGTCCATGGATATGGGCGGGCAGTCGGTCGATATCGAAGTCGGCCGCTGGAATACCTTCAACGGGGGAGTGTCGGCGAATATGCCCATCGTCAACGCCCAGCTCTGGAAGAGTATCGCCATCAGCGGCCAGGACGTGGAGCTTGCGGTCGAGAAAGCCCGCGGCTCGCGCCTGCAGATGATCACCCAGGTTAAGCAGGCCTACTACGCCGTGCTGCTTGCCAAGGAGGCCAGGAGGGTATACGGGAGCGTATACGACAACGCGGTGGCTAACTGCACCCGTACGCAGCAGAAGTACGACGCCTCCAAGGCCTCGGAACTCGATCTCGCGCGGGCGAAGACCGCCGTAGCCAACGCCGTCCCCAACCTCTATGACAGCGAAAACGCCGTCTACCTGACGCTTTGGCAGCTGAAAGCCCTCATGGGAGTGGACCTCGACCTCAACATCGACGTCGCAGAATCCCTCCAGGACTATGCCGACGACCTGCAGTACATGGCCCCCGAAGACTACGACCTCTCGGACAACTCCACCCTCAGGCAGCTGGAGATACAGGCCGAGCAGCTGGCCAACTCCGTGAAGATGCAGCAGTACGCGAGCCTTCCCTCGCTCGCGCTCTCATTTAATGCCAGCGCCAACGCCATGGAGAACGCCTTCAATTTCAGCGAGTATAAATGGCATCCCTACGCCACCGTGGGCCTCAGCCTCAGCATCCCCATCTTCTCGGGGGGCAGCAGGTATAATGCGGTGAAGCAGGCCCGCGTGCAGCAGCAGGAGTTCGACATCCAGCGCGAAGATACCGAGCGGAACCTCCGCGTGGCGATCCGCCAGAGCCTCAACACCATGGAAACGGCCACCAAGAGCTATTCCTCGGCCATCGAGGCCCTCGAGAGCGCACAGAAAGCCTACGGCATAGCCTCGAAGAGCTACGAGGTGGGCCGCAGCACGCTAACCGACCTCAACGACGCCCAGCTCGCCCTTACGCAGGCGCAGCTTGCGGTATCCCAGGCAGTATACAGTTTCATCGGGGCGAAGGCTACGCTCGAGCAGACCCTCGGCGCCGATTTCAGCATCTACGAAAAATGAAAAAGACATACATCATAATCCTTGCAGCGCTGGCTGTGGCTGCCTGCGGACAGAAAAAGACAGATTCATCGAACGCCGCGACGGAACTTCCGCCCACCCGCGTGACGGTAACGGAAGTGCAGTTCAAGACGGTTCCCCAGACCGAGGACTACTCCACCTCGGTGGAAGCTTTTGCGGTGAACAACATCGCCCCGCAGAGCGGCGGCCGCATCCAGAAGATAAACGTGGATGTCGGCTCGTTCGTCGGCAGGGGGCAGGTGCTCGCCGAGATGGATGCGGTGCAGCTCACGCAGAGCAGGCTCCAGCTCACCAATTCCGAGACGGAACTCGCCCGCCTCAAGCAGCTCTACGAACAGGGCGGACTGTCGAGGAGCGACTATGAAGCTGCCGAACTGCAGTACAACGTGGCGAAGGCCTCTTACGAGAACCTCGAGCAGAACACCCTGCTCCGTTCGCCTATTAACGGCGTTGTAACGGCACGCAATTATGACCGCGGAGACATGTATTCCATGGGCCAGCCCATATTCACGGTGCAGCAGATCACCCCGGTCAAGCTCCTTATCGGCGTGTCCGAGACCGACTACACCAAGGTGAAGGTCGGCCAGAACGTGAGCATCGCCGCGGACGCCCTTCCGGGCAGGACATTCACCGGCACGGTGAAGCGCATCTATCCCGTGATGGACGCGGCCTCCCACACCTTCAAGGTCGAGGTGCAGGTGCCCAACGGCGACCGCGCCCTCAGGCCCGGCATGTACTGCAAGGCGACCCTCAGCTTCGGGGACAATTTCAGCGCCGTGGTGCCCGACGAGGCGGTGGTGAAGCAGCTTGGCAGCGGCCAGCGTTACGTCTACATCCTCAATGAAGACGGAGTCACCGTGCGCAGCTCGGCCGTCACCCTCGGCCGTCACACCGGCAACAGCTACGAACTGCTGAGTGGCGTGAGCCAGGGCGACCGCATAGCCGTGAGCGGCGCCAGCGCCCTCAAGGACGGAGCGAAGATCGAGATAGTGGAGAGATAGCGCCATGAGCATTTACCGTACAGCAGTAAACCGGCCCGTCACCACGATCCTCGTGTTCGTGGCGTTCGTGGTATTCGGCATCTACGCGCTCCTGAAGACATCCATAGCGCAGCTGCCAGACTTCGACGCCAACGTGGTGATGGTCATGAGCTCCTATCCGGGTGCCAGCGCCACGGACGTGGAGAATAACCTCACGAAATTGCTCGAAAACAGTCTGAACAGCGTCGAGCACCTCAAGGACATGACGTCCCGTTCGCGCGAGAACATCGCCATCATCACGCTTGAATTCGAGTACGGCACCGACATCGACGCGGCCTGCAACGACATCCGCGACAACCTCGACATGGTGTCGCAGACCCTGCCCGACGGAGCCAGCACCCCGTTCCTGCGCAAGTTCAGCATGGACGACATGCCAATCATGATAATCAGCGCCACGGCGGATGAGAGTTTCAACGGGCTCGAACGCATCCTCGACGACAGGGTCACCACCCCGCTCGCCCGCGTGGACGGCGTGGGTACGGTCACCGTCATCGGCGCCCCCGAGCGCGAAATCCAGATCTACTGCGATCCCAGCAAGCTCCAGGCCTACGGACTGAGCATAGCCGGCATCTCCTCGGTCATAGCGTCGGAGAACCGCAACGTCCCCTCCGGCAACATCGACATCGGCACCGAAACGTACTCGCTGCGCGTCGAGAAGGAATTCTCCGATCCGCGGGACATACTCGACATAGTGGTGGGCTACAGCGGCGGCAGCGCGGTTTACCTGCGCGACGTTGCCACCCTCGTGGACGGCCCTGCCGAGAAGTACCAGGAATCGTGGACGGACGGCGAGCGGGCGGCCACCATCATGATCCAGAAGCAGACCGGCGCCAACACAGTGGACGTGATCCGGCAGGTCAAGAAGAAGATGGTGGAAATCACCCCGTCGCTGCCTTCCGACATCACCCTCGTGAACGTCATCGACTCTTCCGACAACATCATCAATACCATCATGTCGCTGCTGCGGACCATCATCATCACGATGCTGGTGGTCATGCTGGTAGTGTACATTTTCCTCGGCAGATGGAGGGCTACTTTCATCATCGTGCTCGCCATCCCGATAGCCCTCATGGGCTCGCTGGTCTACCTGCTTGCCACGGGCAACACGCTGAATATCATCTCCATGTCGGCGCTTTCCATCGCGATCGGTATGGTGGTGGACAACTCCATAGTGGTGCTGGAGAACATCTCCAAGCACATGGACCGCGGCGAAAGGCGCAAGGAAGCGGCGGTGAACGGCACCTCCGAGGTGGCCGGCTCGATCGTGGGCTCCACCCTCACCACCCTGTGCGTGTTCCTGCCCCTCACCATGGTGTCGGGTTTCGCCGGACTCATGTTCAAGCAGCTGGGCTGGATAGTGAGCATCATCATGGTCGTTTCCACTGGGATGGCCCTTACTCTCGTGCCCGTGATGGCGTCGAACATGCTCAGCGCCCAAGCCAAGGAATCCGCGCTTCACAAGAAGGTCTTCGGCCCGATAGACAGGGCCCTCGACGGCTTGAGCAACTTCTATTCGCGCATCGTGAACTGGTGCGTGACCCACCGCAAGATAGTGACGCTGGGCGCGTTCGCAATCATCGCCGTGGTGTTCGTCCTGCTCGTTCCCAAGATGACGACGGGATTCTTCCCCAATTCCGACTCCGGGCGCCTTTCAGTGAGCGTGGAGCTCCCGGTGGGCACTTCGCAGGAGGTTACCGGCCGGTTCGCACATGAGCTCTATGCCCGTTTCAAGAGCGAGATACCCGAAATCAGGGTGTTCGAATACCGTTTCGGCCAGGCCGACTCCGACAATGCCATGGCGAGTTCGCGCAACAACGGCTCCCATCTCATCAGCATGAATATCAACCTCGGCAGCATGGAAGACCGCGACAGGAGCGCATCCGAAATCGCGAACATCATCAGGGCCGAGCTCAAGGAATATCCCGAAATCGACCGCGCCCAGGTTTCCGAAGGCATGGGCGGGATGGGCGGCGCCACGTCGGTGACGCTCGAGATCTACGGCTACGATTTCGACGAGACCGACCGCGTGGCCAAGGAGATCCAGCAGAAGATGAACCTCAGCGGAGACTTCGTGCAGGTGGTGCTCAGCCGCGACGAATACACTCCCGAGTATCTGGTGGATTTCGACCGCGAAAAACTGGCCCTGCACGGGCTCAACTCCACTACCGCCGCCACCGCTTTCAGCGCGGCCATGAGCGGCGTGGTGGGCTCCTACTTCCGCGAGGAAGGCGACGAGTATCGCATTCGCGTCCGTTATTCCAAGGAATTCCGCAACAGCGTCGAGGATATTGAAAACATGATACTCACCTCTCCTTCAGGAGCTCCCATCCGGGTGAAGGAAGTGGGCCGCGTGGTGGAGAGCAAGGTGCCTCCGACCATCGAACGCAAGAACCGCGAGCGCTACATCACCGTCACCGGTATCACCGCCAAGGGCGTGGCCATGAGCAAGGGTGTTGAGAGCGTCAACAAAATCATCAAGACCGTCAATATCCCGTCCAATATCACCACCGAGATGTCCGGCGACTACGAAGACCAGCAGGACATGATGAAGGACCTCCTGACGCTTCTTGCGCTCATCCTCATACTCGTCTACATGGTGATGGCCGCCCAGTTCGAGAATTTCGTGAACCCGTTCGTCATCATGTTCAGCGTGCCGTTCGGCTTCATGGGCGTGCTCATCGGCCTCTGGGCGACCGGCACCACGCTCGACATGATGGCCATGATAGGCATCCTGATCCTCATCGGTATCGTGGTGAACAACGGTATCGTGCTCATCGACTACACCAACCTGATGCGCGAGCGCGGCATGCGTGTGGTTGAGGCGGCCACCACCGCGGCCAAAAGCCGTCTGAGGCCTATCCTGATGACCACGCTCACCACCGTAATCGGCATGCTTCCGCTGGCCCTCGGCACCGGCGAAGGCTCCGAGATGTGGCACTCGCTGGGTATGACGGTCGCATGGGGCCTCACGTTCTCCACGGTGGTCACCCTCATCCTCATCCCCACCATCTACTGTATTTTCGCCACCCGCCAGGAACGCCGCCAGGAGCGCCGCGCGGCCGAAGAAACCATAAGTCTCAAGTAAAATGAAAGCACTGTTCATAACATATTCGCAGGCATACAACGAAGAGATAGTCCACATTCTCGAATTATTCGGGCAGAAAGGTTTCACCCGCTGGACCGACGTCGAAGGCCGCGGAAGCAATGACGGCCTGCCCCACATGGGCAGCCACGCCTGGCCCGAAATGAACCACGCCCTGATTACCTTCGTGGAAGACGGCGAAAAGGCCGAAGAGATACTGCAGGCCCTCAAACGCGCCGACGAACGTTCCCCGAAACTGGGCTTGAGGGCGTTTATGTGGAATGTCGAAAAATATTATTAGATTTGTAGACAATATCAATCCAAAAAGTTATGCAGGAAATAAACAATACCAATTTCAAGGAACTCCTTGCTTCCAACAAGGTCGCCATGGTGGATTTCTGGGCTAGCTGGTGCGGTCCCTGCCGCATGCTTGGCCCTACCGTGGAGGAAGTCGCCGCCGAATATGAAGGCCGCGCCATGGTTGCCAAGTGCAACGTGGACGACGCCGAAGACATCGCCGCCGAATTCGGCATCCGCAGCATCCCCACCCTCATCTTCTTCAAAGACGGCATCGCGGTCGACAAGACCGTGGGCGTGGTAAGCAAAGCCGACATCGAAACGAAACTTAACAATTTACTGTAGATATGAAAAAGCTCATCATCGCCCTGGCGGCACTCATGGTTTCCGTCAGCGCATTCGCCCAGTCAGGTATCATAGCCGGCGTCACCTCATCCTCGACCGAACTCAAGGATGCGGCGGACAATGTAAATGACATCACCCTTTATCATATCGGTCTGACGCGCAGGATCAGCCTCGGCCTCATCGGCATCCAGCCCTCCCTCATCTACAACGTGAAGGGTACCCGCCTGGAGGATTTCGACTCCAAGGCCATAAACTTCAAGACCGGCTTCCTCGAGCTGCCCGTCCAGATTCAGGTCGGCTTCCCCATCGCAGGCTTCAGACCTTATGCATTCGTCGAGCCTTTCCTGGGTTATGCGATCACTAATGGCGCAAAGGGAGAAAACATCAGTGCCCAGCAACTCCAGAACATCAAGTGGGACAACATCAAGAACCGTCTGGAGTACGGCGCAGGTCTCGGTGCAGGTATCGACCTCTTCAACAGGCTTCAGGTTTCCGTGCGCTATTTCTGGAATCTCGGTGAACTCTACGACGGAGCCGAGCTCTCAGACTACATCAACACCGGAACCGAGGTCATGAAGAACGAGAAGTGCTCGGGCATCATGGCTTCCGTAGCCATCTTCCTGTAGCGGAAAGTGGACCCTCA
Organism: Bacteroidales bacterium; assembly: GCA_024699055.1. Taxonomy (GTDB): domain Bacteria; phylum Bacteroidota; class Bacteroidia; order Bacteroidales; family UBA932; genus Cryptobacteroides. The sequence goes on along the minus strand of JAILQG010000066.1, from coordinate 4,241 downwards.
AGATATCAGGAATATCCTCGGGTCGGAGCTTGAGGCGGTTAAGGCATTGGTCCGTAGCCGCCTCACTTCTGACGTACCCATACTCCAGGATTTCGATATGAGGGTCGCCGGCAACTCCGGCAAACTGCTCCGTCCCGTCCTCACCCTTCTCATGGGCAAGGCCTTCGGCGGAGGCAAGGTGAACGAAGACACCCGCATGTTCGCCGCCGCGGTGGAAATGCTGCACACTGCAACCCTTTTCCACGACGACGTGGCCGACGAAAGCGACATCCGCAGGGGCGCTCCCACCGCCATGAGCATCTTCGGCCCGGTGCCGGCGGTGCTGATAGGCGACTTCTGGCTTGCCCGCGCAGTGGGCATCATCGCCGACACCAACTATGTCGAATGGGGGATGCGCGCCTTCGCCCGTACCTTCAGCGACCTTGCCGAAGGGGAGATGCTCCAGCAGCAGAAGGCCTTCGGCTGCGACACCACCGAAAACGACTACCTGCGGATCATCTACTGCAAGACGGCGTCCCTTTTCAGGCTTTGTGCCGAATGCGGCGCCAGGACTGTGAATGCATCCCAGTCCTGTTTTGAAGCCGCGTCGGAGTATGCAAGGAACATGGGCATCGCCTTCCAGATCAAAGACGACATCATGGACTTCCAGGGCGGCGACATCGGAAAGCCCTCCGGCGTGGACATCAGGGAAAGGAAGATAACCCTGCCCCTGCTGGGCGTGCTCAAAAGCTCGGATGACCCGCAGGCGATACGCGACATGGTGAAGGATATCGACGCCCATCCCGAAAACGCCGGCATCATCGGCAGGCTCGTCATGGAAGGCGGAGGCATCGGATATGCCGAAGGCGTGCTCCACTCTTACGTGCTCGCGGCCATAGACTGCCTGAAGGCATTTCCGCCCTCGCGCGAAAGGGATCTGCTCGAAGAGCTTGCACTTCTTAACGAAAGTAGAAAGAAATGAAATTCAGTCAGATACAGGGGAACGAACAGGTCGTGAAGGCCCTTGCCGGAGCGGTGGATTCCGGCAGGCTGCCCCATGCCCTGCTGCTGCATGAGAACGACGGCGGCGGCGCCTTCCCCATGGCTCTGGCATTTCTGCAGTATCTGTACTGCAGCGACAGGAAAGACGGGGACTCCTGCGGCGAGTGCCCGCACTGCAACAAGATATCGAAGCTAATCCATCCCGACGTGCACTTCGTCTTTCCGGTGGTGCTGCCGTCCTCGTCGGCGCAGTCGGAGCATTCGCCCTCCGAGCAGTTCATTCCCGACTTCCGCACCCTCGCGCTCGAGAAGCCGGTCTTCACTGAAGGAGATCTCTACCGGGCCTTGGGCTTCGACGGAAAGAATCCCGTCATAGGCGTGGCGGAGGCCAACGCCCTGTTGCGAGCCTTCAGCCTCCACTCGCTCGAAGGCGGTTACTCAGCGGCCCTGGTGTACCTTCCCGAAAGGATGAATACCCAGGCGGCCAACAAGCTGCTCAAGATGCTTGAGGAACCTCCTGCACAGACGGTGTTCGTGCTCATCACGCACGCGCCGGAGAAGCTCCTCCCGACCATCGTTTCCCGCTGCCAGATGTTCAGGATCTCTTCGCCCCTGGTGTCTGCAGCGGAATCGTACGACGACGGAGGCCTGCTGTCGCAGCTGATGGTAGCCCTGCTCTCCCGCAATCTTGCTGAGGCCCTTTCCATAGGGGAGCAGATAGCCGCGCTGCCCTCGCGCGAAAGCGCCAAGGGCTTCTGCCGCTATGCGGCCGAAAAATTCCGCCGGGTGTTCCTGTGCCAGCAGGGGCTTTCCAAGCTGGCGGGAGACGACCCCGAGGCGGCCGCATGGGCCTCGAAACTCAGCAAGCGGTTCCCGCGCATGGCCCTGGCGAAGCTCGACCGCACCGTGGGCATGATAGACCGCAACGTAAACATCAAAATTCTTTTCACCGAACTGACCGACAGTTTGTACATGTATATTTGAGATGGAAAAGATCGACATCGACTGCAACCGCGGCGTAGTGGCCAAGACCGGTTCCTCCACGGGAGAAGTGGAGTACACGTATAGGGAAGGCTGCTGCAAGCTGTGCGACTATAATTACCTCAAGGGGGTTCCCGACCAGACGGGGGCCGACCTCTTCGAGGTGCGCTTCAAGAACACCCGCAAGGGCATATATGTGAACGCATCCGGGCAGAATATCAAGCTCGGCGACATGGTCATAGTCGAGGCCGCCACCGGCTGCGACCTCGGCATCGTCACCCTCGAAGGCCCGCTCGTGGCCAGGCAGATGAAAGCCAAGGGGCTCGATCCCTCCGTGATCGAATTCAAACGCATTTACCGCAAGGCCAAGCAGAATGACGTGGAAAAGTGGCAGGCCGCCATCGCCCGCGAGCAGGACACCATGATCCAGGCCCGCCGGATCGCGGCGGAAATGGGCCTCGACATGAAGATAGGCGACGTGGAGTTCCAGGGGGATGGTTCCAAGGCCATCTTCTACTACATCGCGGACGGCCGCGTCGACTTCCGCCAGCTCATCAAGGTGTTCGCCGAGGAGTTCCGCATCCGCATCGAAATGAAGCAGATAGGCGCCCGCCAGGAAGCCGGCCTCATAGGCGGCATAGGCATCTGCGGCAGGGAGCTCTGCTGCGCGCGCTACATCTCCCGTTTCAGGAGCATCTCTACCGCGGCTGCGCGCGTCCAGGACCTCTCGCTCAATCCGCAGAAACTCGCAGGCCAGTGCGGCAAGCTGAAATGCTGCCTTAATTACGAGGTGGTTTCGTACCAGGACGCCATGACCCGCATCCCGCGCGTTCAGGAGCCACTCGAATTCAAGGATGGTCTGGCGTACCTGCGCAAGACCGACATCCTCCGCGAGATCATGTACTTCTCGTACGATAAGAGCGCCGATTCCGACCTGTTCCCGCTGGACGCAGCGGACGTGATGGAAATCATCCGCATGAACCGCAACGGGAAGAAGCCGGATTCGCTCAAGGTCGAACCGGAACCCGCTGGTCCTGAATTCATTACGGCCGTGGGCGATGACTCCATCTCGCGTTTCGACGCGCCGCGCAAGCGCAAGAATAAACGCTCCAGGGGAGGGAAGAAAAAATGAAAAGCCGTATCGCCGTTCTCTGTGCCCTGACTGCGGCGCTTGCCGCATGCAGCGAGCCGGCCTCGTTCGAAGAGTTCGTGCGGGCCGACATGGCGGAGAACGGGGTATACGAGTTCGTGCTTGATCTGAGTGATTCCCTCTCGACCTACGACATTTCCCTCTTCACGAAGGTGGACGCTCCGGTAATGGGGCGGATCCGTACTTCGTCTTCACTGGGCCTCGAAATCGAGTGGAAAGAAGCCGGGACGATTACCCCCGCCCTTTCCGAGACCGTTTATCTTCCGTATGGCGACAAGGGCGGCGCATCGCTCTACCGGAGCGGCGTGAAGCCTTCTTCGTCCGGTTCCTGGACCGTCTCGGCAAGGCCTATAGACCCGCCCACCGGCCTGCGCGGAATCGGAATAATCTGCAAACGCAATGGGACACGGTAAACTCCGCAAATTCGCCGAGAACGAGACGTTCTCCTGCCTGCTTCAGCCAAGTACGGAAGAGGTCGTCCCCGACGGCTACGAGCATCTGCGCGACCACCCTGTGAAAGGGAACTGGTTCGCTTCGCGCAGGGCCCCGATAGTGCTGGAGCTCGGATGCGGAAAAGGGGAGTACACCCTCGAACTCGCCCGCCGCAATCCCGACAAGAACTATATCGGCGTGGACATCAAGGGCGCAAGGCTTTGGCGTGGGGCAAAGACCGCCACCGAAGAAAAACTGCCCAACGTGGCGTTCCTCCGCACCCGGATCGAGCTCATTACGGCCTTCTTCGCTCCGGACGAGGTCTCCGAGATATGGCTGACCTTCTCCGACCCCCAGCCCAAAAGCGAAAACAGCCGCCTCACCTCCCCGGTTTTCCTGGAGCGCTACCGCAAGTTCCTGAAGAAGGGTGGCCCGGTCCATCTGAAGACCGACAGCCGCTTCCTCCACGAATACACCAAGGCCGTGGTGGAGCTCAACGGGCTCGAAACCCTCGCGTGCACTACCGACCTCTACGGCGCCGGAAACGCTGGCATCGCCCCCGAAGTGAAGGAAGTCCAGACCTTCTACGAAAAGATGTTCCTGGAACAGGGGGTCCCTATAACCTACCTCAAATTCAACATAGACCACGACGGCCCGTACCTCCATCCCAAAGGCTTCGACGCCGCCGACTGGAGAC
>JAILQG010000024.1 GCA_024699055.1 Bacteroidales bacterium | reverse complement strand
GCCCCGCCCGCGACGCCGGTGGCCTTGCGCCAGACGTGCTCCTTCAGGCCATTGTCCTTGCGCATCGAAATCTGCAGCTTAACCGGCTCGGAACCCTCCCTGAGGGTGTAGAGGTCGCCGTTCCAGCTGAAGCACATGGTGCCGTTGCGGGAGATGCTGAGGAAGCGCACCGGGGCGCCGGTGAAATGGGTGAGCTGCTCGCCGCTCCCCTTGAACACGTTGTTGTCGCCGCCCCAGTCGTCCACCTTCGGATCGGAGGTGAGGGGGCCGTTTATGGACTTGCTGCGGGCGCCGCCCCTTTCACTCAGGTAGTAATAATTGACTCCGTCGGGAGCCCACACCGGATTGGTGTCCTCGCCGACATAGCCGGTGAGCTTAGTATACACGTTGCCGTCTTTCTTCCAGATGTCGCGGGTGACTGCGGAAGTATGATGCTTGCGGAAGTTGTCCTCATAGCCCTTCCAATCCTGGTAAAGCATTGTACCATTGGTGTTTATGGACAGATTGTCCACCTGGATGGAAAGCACCTGCACGGGAGTCGGGACCGGCTTTCCGGCCTTCGCCGCCTCCAGCCCTTCGCCCAGGCTGATGCAGTAGAGCTTGCCGTCGCCGGGGAACACCGCCGAGACGGGATCTTCCTGGATGACGGCGCTGAAGTACACCTTGCCGTCGGGAGCCACGGTGAGCGGGGTCTCGCGGCCGCCGAAGTCGGTGAGCCTGCAGGGGGTGCCGCCCTTCGCGGGAATCGCCCAGATGTCCTTGCTGCCCTCGCGGAAGGACGCGAATACTATATATTCGCCGTCCGGGCTCCAGAGGGGTTCGGTGTCGTGTGCCGGATTGGTGGTGAGCTGTACCGCCTCACCGCCGGAGGCGCTTACTGTGAAGATGTCCCCCTGGTAAACGAAGGCCACCGTGCTGCCGTCCGGAGAGATGGTGTTCTGGCGGAGCCAGCGGGGCGTGGTCTGAGCATTTGCGGTTTGGATGGATGCGCAGGCCGCGCCGAGCGTCAGGGTTGCTGCAAGTATAAGGATTCCGTTTTTCATATGATTGCCGTTTACACAAAGATACAAAAAATCTCTATCTTTGTGTATATGACGATTTCCACTCCTCTAATTGTGCTCAACACCACCAAAGTCGGCGACAACAGCCTGGTGGTGCACGCCCTCAGCCCCACGCTGGGACGCAGGAGCTATATCGTCAGTGTCGGCAAAAAAGGCGGCCAGGCGCAGTTCCAGCCGCTCAACATCCTGAATGCCGAAGCGGTGGAGAATCCGAAGTCGAATCTCTGGCGGCTGAAGGGAATCTCTTCCGCACATCCCCTTTCCGGCATCCGCGGCAATATGTTCAAGAACAGCATGACCCTGTTCATGGCGGAAGTGCTTTTCCGCACGGTCAGGGGAGATGCCGAGCCCGGGCTTTACGAATGGTGCGAGCGGGGCATACTCACCCTCGACGCGCTGCAAAGCGACTTTGCGAACTACCACCTGCGCTGGCTGCTGGAACTGTGCGGTGCACTCGGCTTCACCCCTTCGCCGGAAGACCTGGCGCCTTTCGCAGGCGAGCATCTGCGTGATATTCAAGGGCTTATGGGGCCTTTTGAAGAGTCGCTGCTGGTGCCTCTAACCGGGCAGAGCCGCAGCGAAATCGCCGACAGCCTGCTGCAATACCTCTCGGCGCATCTCGAGACACGCCTGAACATCAGGTCTCTGGGGGTGCTTTCGGAACTCTACCGCTGAATCAGATCCAGCCAGTCCGCCATCTTGCGGAGAGCTACGCCGCGGTGGGAGATGCCGTTCTTCACGTCTTCGGGAAGCTCGGCTATGGTCTTGCAGGGAAAGGCATCGGGCACGAAAACCGGATCGTATCCGAAACCACCGTCGCCATGGCGCCTGCGGGCGATGCGGCCCTCGACCGTCCCTTCGAAATAATGCGGCACGCCGTCCGGCAGGATGAGGGTGGTGACACACCTGAACCTTGCGGCGCCGGGGAAAGTCTCTTCCGAATCGGACGTTCCGTAAATCTTTTCCAGCTCGGAAAGGAGCCTGTCGATGTTGTCCGCGAAATTGTGGTCGGAGGCATAACGGGCCGAATAGATGCCCGGAGCGCCGCCGAGGGCGTCGACTTCAAGGCCGCTGTCGTCGGCGAAACAGCTCTCGCCGAGACGGTCGAAGAGAAACTGAGCTTTCAGCAGCGAATTTTCGATGAAGGTGGCGCCGGTTTCCTCGGCTTCGCCTTCCACCCCTGCATCCAGGGGGCTGAGCACCTCGAACGAAGGCCCGAGTATCTCGCGGGCCTCCCTCAGCTTTCCGGAATTGCCGGTCGCGAAGTAGATTTTCATATCTCTATCAGCGGGCTTTCAAGCGCCTTTTTGAGCGCGTCGTCATAACGGAGTACCATCTCGACCCCTCCTTCCTGGAAGTAGTAGCGGGTGACGATTTCCTGCTCGATGAAGGGCACGATTTCGTCTTTCTTGAGGCGGAGGAACTCTTCCTTTTCCATCTCGAGTTTGTCCTTCAGGGCCTTGAGCTCGGGAGCGAGGGCTTCCTCGAGGCCGTCCTTTCTGAGCTCGCCCACCATGCGGTCATAGGTGGCCATGGCGGATGAACGGGCGTCAAAGGTCTTTCCCTTCGCATACTCCACGAACGCATCGTAGTCGTCGAAATGGAAGTCGCGCACTGCCGGTATGCTCTCGTGGGCGCGCACGTATTCCATTGCATACTGTTCAACTATTCCATTGACTACCAGCGAATAAGCCAGACGGCTGTACTCGCGCTGCGGGAGCTCGACGTCCGGGGTGATGCCGCCGCCGTCCCTGACCGTGCGCCCGTGGGCGGTCTTGAATTCATGGGTGAGGGAATCGGGAATATGGCCCACCGAGCCGTCTTCGTTGCGGTGCGAATAATCGATGGCCTGCACGCAGCGGCCGGAAGGGATGTAATACTTCGCGGTGGTTATCTTCAACTGGCCGCCGAAAGGCATGGGCTTCACGCTCTGCACGAGTCCCTTGCCGAAAGTCCGGGCGCCCATTATGGTGGCGCGGTCGTAGTCCTGCAACGAACCGGCCACTATTTCGGAGGCCGAAGCCGAACCGGAATCCACCAGCACTATTACGGGAATGTCAAGGTCAACGGGCTCGGTCTGGGTCTTGAAGATTTCATTCTTAGAACTGTCCTTCCCTTTGGAAGTAACTACAAGCGAGCCCTTCGGGACGAACAGGCCGACGATCCCGACGGCCTCCTGGAGGATACCGCCGCCGTTGCCGCGAAGGTCCAGCACGAACTTGTCCATCCCCTTCGACTTGAGGTCGAGGAATGCCTTGCGCACATCTTTCGAAACGCCGGAAGTGAAGCCGCTGAGCAGCAGATAGCCGGTTTTGCCGTCCTCGAGGATGCCGGCGTATTCCACGTCGGGAAGATGGATGCGCTCGCGGGTTACCGTGATATCCGTCATCTCGCCGGTGTATACCTTCTTGACGGAGAAGACCACCTTAGTGCCGGGTTTTCCCTTCATGCGGTCGGAGGCCTCGCTTGCTGTGAGGCCGGCGGTGCTCTGGCCGTCTATCGCATGAATCTCGTCGCCGCAGCGGAGACCGGCCCTGGCCGCCGGGGAACCGGCGTACGGTTCATTGATGAGTACCGGGCCGTTCACGTCGGGCTTGTAGATGATGGAACCGATTCCGCCGTAGGTCTTGTTGATCATCATCTCGAAATCCTCTCCCTCTTCTTCCGGAACCCAGACGGTATAGGGATCGAGCGTGGCGAGCATGGCGTCGATGCCGGCCTTCTGCATGCGCTCCACCGGCAAGGAGTCCACATAACTGCGGTTAAGCTCCTGTAACAGAGCCGATTCCGTCTGCATCCAACGGGCGAGATTGAAACTCTTTGTCTGCGCTCCGGCCGAGATTGCGGCCAGGGCGAGCGCAATTGCTATGATCGTTCTTTTCATGCTTCTTTCCAAATGAAGACTTTGTCTCCGCGGTGGAGTTTTTCAAAATGCTTGCCATCTTCGCCGCCGGAAGGTACAACCTTCACCGAACACAGCGAACCCTTGGGGACCAGGCTGACCGGAGTGAATTCAAGACGGATGTCGTCGGCCCTGAATTCCACCACTCCGGTGGTGGCGCCTATCGCCATCAGGGTGTCCCCAGCGTGAAGGTCGGCGGTCTCCACCTTCACTTCGGCCACTCCCAGCTTTGTGAACCAGTTGGTCACCTTGCCGAGATAAAGCTTGCGCATAGTGGCCTGGGAGCCGTACACTTCGCTCCATTCCCCCAACCTGGCGCCCTGGTAGTAACCGTCCCAGAAACCGCGGTTGAACACTTCGGAAAGGCGGGCCTTCAGGGCGGCGGCAAGCTCGGGAGTGAAGCTGCCGTCGCATATGGCGTCGGCGGCCGCCCGGTAGCATTCGCTGCAGCGCCTGACATATTCGGCGCTGCGGGCGCGCCCTTCTATCTTGAACACCCTTACACCGGATGCGGTGATCTTGTCCATGAACTCGATGGTACACAGGTCTTTGGGAGACATGATGTACTTGTTGTCGATGTTCAGCGCAGTGCCGTTTTCGAGGTCGGTCACCTCGTAGCCGCGGCGGCAGACCTGCATGCACTCTCCCCTATTCGCCGACTTGCCGTAATTCTGGAGACTCAGGTAGCATTTGCCGCTCACCGCCATGCAGAGCGCTCCGTGGGCGAACATCTCGATCCGGACAAGTTCCCCCTTCGGGCCCCTGATGTTCCGGGAGACGATCGCCTCGTGGATGTCCTGAACCTGGTTCAGTGTGAGCTCTCGCGCCAGCACCACCACGTCTGCGAACTGCGAGTAGAAGCCGAGCGCCTCGACGTTGGAGATATTCAGCTGCGTGGAGATATGCACTTCCAGCCCAAGCTCGCGGCAGCACTGTATGCAGGCCATGTCGGAGGCGATGATGGCATCAACCCCGGCGGCCTTTGCGGCGGAGAGCGTTTCCCTCATGGCAGCCAGGTCTTCCTGATACAGGATGATGTTCAGGGTGAGATAGGCCTTTACCCCGGCCCTGTGGCAGCGTTCCACCACGGCCCCGAGGTCGTCGGGGCTGAAATTGTTGGCCGAATGGGAGCGCATGTTCAGGTGCCCCACCCCGAAATAGACGGAATCGGCTCCACCTTGTATGGCGGCCTCAAGGCACTCGAAATTGCCCGCAGGGGCCATTATCTCCAGTTCTTTCCTGTCCATGACCTGCAAATATAGTGATTTTCAGCGGAGTATATCGCGCTTGTAACGGACGGAGAGCCAGACGGTGCGGACCAGGAGGTGGGCGAAATAGGCAGCGAGGATGAGGTTGAGGACTGCCGGGACGAGGCCCGCGGCCGGATCGAGCCCGAGGAGATATCTCCCTGCAAACCATACCGAGAAGAAAGCCGCTACGGCCAGGAACATCGCGTCGCGCATCGCCGCGGTGGCGGTGGCCCCGGTGTAGATACCGTCCCAGGTGAACGCCGCGCAACCGAGGGGCGGCATGAGTACGAGCCACCACAGATATGGCCGGGCGGCAAGGCGGACGGATGGATCGTCAGTCATGAGGCCGACGAGCGGACCTCCGGCAAAGAGGTAGATGAACACCCATACCAGAGCCACTCCCATGCTCCACACGAACACATGACGCACCGTCTTGGTCACCATGTCCCGGAGCCCCTCGCCTATATAGCGGCCGGTAAGCGCCTCGCCCGCATAGGCAAAACCGTCGGTGAAGTACGAGAACAGCATAAGCAGGTTCATCAGCAGCGAGCCCACCGCAAGC
>JAILQG010000052.1 GCA_024699055.1 Bacteroidales bacterium | reverse complement strand
CAAGCACCTGGGATACAAGGCTGTGGTCGAGGTCACCGGCGAGCTTTTCGCGCAGATGATGCACCCGAAGGCCCTGTCGGTCGTGCTCGGAGTGAGCGCCAAGCTGGATTATCCGCAGATCAAGGAGCTTTGGGAAGGAATCTCCGCAGCCGCCGCGGAATACGGCTATTCCGACGTTTCGCTGGACCTTCAGCCCTCGCAGAACGGCCTGTGTATCAGCGTGTCGGCTTCCGGCAAACGGAAGGCCCTCACCGAACACAGCATCCCGAAACCGGCCAGCAAGGACCTGCTTTGCGTGAGCGGGCGCCTCGGTGCCGCCTACTTCGGCCTGCAGGTGCTCGAAAAGGAAAGGGTCAGGTTCGAGAACGGGGCCTCCGGAGCCTCTGACGAGATGGAGAAATACCGCATGTTCGTGGGGGCATATCTGCATCCCGAACTGTCTCCGAACGTGCTCAAGGCCCTGGAAGAGGATGATATCTACCCCTCGGCCGCCGTGCTTGTCACGAAAGGCCTTTCCGATGCGGTAAAGCGCATCTCGCGCGACACCGGTCTGGGGGCGAAGGTGTATGCCGAGCGCATTCCTTTCGAGGGCAACAGCTTCGAGCTCGGAGAGAAATTCAACATCGACCCGGTTTCCGCCGCAATGAACGGCGGGGAAGACTTCCAGCTGCTGATAGCGGTGCCCATCCTGCAGGCCGAAAAGTTCCGCAGGGACTTCCAAACCTTTGACGTCATCGGCCATCTGGCCTTGAGCGAGGCGGGTACGGTGCTGGTGGCTCCGGGAGGTGCTGAGTTGCCCCTGAGGGCCCAGGGCTGGCCGGAAGATTCTATTTGATTACCGAATAACTCACGCCCAGTTTCTCGAGGGCGAGAAGCAGGTCCTGGCAGACGGTGACCTGGAACTTTTTGGATACCATCTCGATGCGGTAGCCCGATGCGGTGTCGTAGAGGTTCACGCCGAGGCGCGTGTTGCCCGGATACTCCTTCAGCACCTTTTCCAGATCCTTGCGGAAGGCGGGAGTGAGGGTGGAGGTGTAAAGATTCAGCGAGAACGCTTTCAGAAGCTTTTCACCTATGTTTCCGAGCATGCTTATCTTCTTGATTTTCAGCGAATAATTCACCTTTTTGCCAGCGGCGACCTCTTCCGGTTTAAGCCGGAAACGCGGGGCGATTTCGCCTTCTATGAAGAGCTGGGCGTGAAGCTGCATGTATGGGATGAAGGACTCGTAATCCTGCCCGAAGATGGCCAATTCGAAGGTTCCGCTGTAGTCTTCCAGGACGATCCGCGCTCCGTTCCTGCCCTGTTTTGTAATGAGATTCTTCACGTCCGTGACGATGCCCGCAACCGCCGCGCGCATGGTCTTGTTATCTCTTTCGCAGCCGTCGATAGTCTCTTGCAGATTGGCCAGCTTGCAGGTGGTAAAGTTCTCTATCTCAAAGGCATAGCGGTCGAGCGGATGAGCGCTCAGGTACATTCCCACGAACTCTTTTTCCTTCTGCAGGACGGCCAGCATGTCTTCTTCGCCGACCGCCGGGGGCATCTCCGGCCGCCGGGGTTTCATCTCCTCCATGTCGCCGAACAGCGAGCCGGCGGCGGAAACGGTGTCGTTCTGGAAGAGTTCGGCGTAGTGGACCAGCTCGTCGATGAAGAGGTCTCCGCTCTTGCAGGGTGAGAAGAACTGGCTGCGCCTGTAGCCGAAAGAGTCGAAGGCCCCGGCGTAGACAAGGGTTTCAAGCGACTTGCGGTTCACTGTGCGGCCCAGCCTTTCCATGAAATCGAAGACGTCGGCATAATCGCCGCCCTTTTCGCGCTCGGCGATGATGGCGTCCACAACGTTGGAGCCGAAGCCCTTTAGGCCGCTAAGGCCGAAGCGGATGTCGCCGTTGTGATTGACCGAGAAATCGCGGTCAGACTCGTTCACATCGGGGTTGAGCACCTTGATTCCGCCCTTCTTGCAGTCGGCCATTATCTCCTTCATCTCTTCCATGTCGGCGCTCTGCTGGGTGAGGTTGGAGGCCTGGAATTCAGAGGGATAGTGGGCTTTTACCCAGGCGGTCTGGTAACTGACCCAAGCATAACAGGCGGCGTGGCTCTTGTTGAAGGCGTATTTTGCGAAAGCTTCCCAGTCGCTCCAGATCTTTTCCAGCACCTTGGGGTCGTGATTCCTCGCCGAAGCGCCTTCCATGAAGTCTTTTTTAAGGGAGTCGAGGATGTCTTTCTTCTTCTTTCCCATGGCCTTGCGGAGGGCGTCGGCCTTTGCGCGCGAGAATCCTGCCACCGCCTGGGAGATGCGCATAACCTGCTCCTGGTATACCGTAACGCCGTATGTCTCTTCCAGGATGCCCTCCATTTCAGGCAGGTCGAAGGTGATTTTCTCGGCCCCGGTCTTGCGGTTTACGAACTGGGGAATATAATCCATGGGGCCGGGACGGTAGAGGGCGTTCATAGCGATGAGGTCCTCGAAGCGCTCGGGATGCAGCCTCATGAGCCACTCCTTCATGCCCGAAGATTCGAACTGGAACACGCTTTTGGTATCTCCGCGGGAATAGAGTTCGTATACCTTCTTGTCGTCGATGGGGATGCTCTCTATGTCGATTTCGGTGCCGAAGCGCTTCTTTACCAGGGCCAGGGCTCGGTCGATGATGCTGAGCGTCTTGAGCCCCAGGAAGTCCATCTTGAGCATGCCGACATCTTCGATCTGGGAGCCCTCGAACTGGCTCACCCACACCTCCTGGCCCGTGCCCTTGTCGACTCCGAGCGAAATGGGGATGTAGTCGGTGAGATTGCCGCGGCCGATGATCATGGCGCAGGCGTGGATGCCGGTCTGGCGCACGCAGCCTTCGAGCTGCATGGCGTAATTGAGCACCTCTTTCACGAGGTCGGAACCCGATTCGTATTCCTTTTTAAGGTCGGGCAGATACTTTACGCAGTTGGCCAGCGTAGGCTTTTTCTCGACGTCGGAGCCGTTTTCTCGCACTACGAACGCCCGGTCGGGAATCATCTTGGTAAGCCTGTCCGACTCGCTCAGGGGCAGGCCGCTGATCCTGGCCACGTCCTTCACCGAGCCCTTGGCGGCCATGGTGCCGAAAGTAATGACGTGGGAGATATGGTCTTTGCCGTAACGGTCCTGGACGTACTGTATCACGCGGTACCGGCCCTCGTCGTCGAAGTCCACGTCGATATCGGGCATGCTGATTCGTTCGGGATTGAGGAAACGCTCGAACAGGAGGTCGTACCTGAGGGGGTCGAGGTTGGTGATGCGCAGGCAGTAGCTCACCACCGAGCCGGCGGCGCTGCCTCGTCCGGGACCCACCGACACCCCGTTGTTCTTGGCCCAGTTGATGAAATCCTGGACGATGAGGAAGTAGTCGGGGAAGCCCATGTGCGAAATGGTCTTGAGCTCGAACTCTATCCTTTCCGCAATTTTGGGGTCGAGAGGGCTTCCGTAGCGCTTTTCCGCGCCTTTGTAAGTGAGATGGCACAGATATGCCACCGAGTAGCGGAACTCGTCGCTGCGCGGCGTTTTTTCTATGACCACCCCGTGGTCGCGGCGCTCCTCGTAGGCCCCTTCGGCGATTATATCCTTGTATTTTTCGAGATAAGTGTCGATATCTTCCATGAAATCGGCCGGCAGCTCGAACTTCGGCAGCACGTGTCCGCGGTTGATTTCGATGTTCTCGACCTTGTCGAGTATTTCAAGCGTGTTGGCCAGGGCTTCCGGGTGGGTTGGGAAAAGCGCCTGCATCTCGTCTTCGCTCTTGAGATATTCCTGCTGGGTGTAGCGCAGCCTCCCCTGATCGGACACGTTCGCATTGGTTGTCAGGCAGATAAGCCTGTCGTGCACCGGCCCGTCGTCTTTGCGGACGAAATGGGCGTCGTTGGTTGCGATGACCTTCACCCCGTGCTTCGCCCCGAGCTCGAAGATCTTTTCGGTGTACAGCTTCTGCTTGTCGTACAGCTCGTTCGAAAGGCCCGGAACCTCGGTCTTGTGGAGCATCACCTCCAGGTAATAGTCTTCGCCGAACAGTTTTTTGTGCCACTCTATCGCCTTTTCGGCCGCTTCGATGTCTCCGGCCACTATGTCCTGGGGGATTTCCCCGGCCAGGCAGGCACTGGAGCAGATAAGGCCCTCATGGTATTTTTCGAGGAGTTCGTGGTCGATGCGGGGGCGGTAGTAGAAACCCTCGATATGCCCGAACGAAACCAGTTTCATGAGATTGTGGTAGCCCGTTTCGTTCTTGGCCAGGAGGATAAGATGGTAATACGCCTTGTGCTGCGGATCTTTGAGCTTGTGGTCGTAATGTCGGGTGACATACACCTCGCATCCGAATATGGGTTTTACCCGCGGATGCTTCTTCGCCACGTCGTAGAACTCCTTCACGCCGTACATGTTCCCGTGGTCGGTGATGGCCAGACCCGGCATGCCCAGTTCCTCGGCCCTCTGGAAAAGCTTTTCGATATTGGAAAGCCCGTCGAGGACGGAATACTGCGTATGGACGTGAAGGTGTACGAATGACATAAGCAGGACAAATATACTGAAAAGTTACGAAAAAACTCCGCCGGAAATTCCGACGGAGTTCGTTCAAACGTTTAAAAAACGTTTACTTGCCGGCCTTCTTGCCGGTGTCGAGCTTCTGGAGCCTCTTCATGGTGGTGTCGTACATGATGGGGGTACCGATCATGATGGAAGCGTAAGTTCCGATGATGACACCGAGGCAGAGGGCCACCGAAAGTCCGCGGATGCTTTCACCGCCGAAGATCGCAATCGCCAGCATAGGAAGCAGCGTGGATACGGAGGTGTTCACCGTACGGGTGAGGGTGGCGTTGAGAGCGGCATTGGTGGTCTCCTTGAAGTCTGCATTGGGATGCAGGGTGCGCATCTCGCGGATACGGTCGAAGATAACCACGTTATCGTTGATGGCGTAACCGATGATGGTCAGGATGGCCGCGATGAACGTCTGGTCGACGTCAAGGTTGAACGGAAGGATGCCGCTGAACAGCGAGAAGAAGCCGATAATGATGATCGCGGTATGGGCGAGTGAAACCACGCCGCCCAGACCCCATGCCCAGCCGCGGAAACGGAGGGCGATGTAGGCGAAGATCACGATGAGAGCAAGGATGAGGGCGATGATGGCGTCGCGCCTGATGTCGGATGCGATGCTGGCGCCCACCTTGTCGGAAGAAATGATACCGTTGGGGTTGTCGAGCGTGCTCACGAACTGGCTCTGGGACATTTCCTCGCTGAAGAAGCCCTTGAGTGCTTTGAAGAGCATGCCTTCGATTTCGGTATCGACCGAAGAATCGTCGATGTCCACCTTGTAGGCGGTGGTGATCTTCATCTGGGAATCACCGCCGAACTGCTTGACCTCGGCGGAGGAACCCTTGATGTCGGGATTCGCCTGGGCAGCGGCCTCGAACACGTCGTTCACTGCTGCACGGACCTCTTCGGCCTGTACGGGCTGGTCGAAGCGCACCACATAAGTGCGGCCGCCGGTGAAGTCGACACCGTAGGTGAAGCCCTTGAACGCCATGCTGCCGACAGCGATGAGGATGAGGCAGCCGGAGATGATATAGGACCACTTGCGGGCACCGAGGAAGTCGATATGGGTGTTCTTGAGGAAGCCTGCGCTCCACTTGCTCTCGAAGGAGATGTTCTTGCCCCTCTTGATGCGCGCTTCGAGGATGAGGCGCGAAATGAAGATGGAGGTAAGCACCGAGGTGATGATACCGATGATGAGGGTGGTGGCGAAGCCCTTGACGGGACCCGAACCGAAGAAGAACAGGATGATACCGGTGAGGAGGGTGGTCAGCTGGCCGTCGATGATGGCGGAATACGCGTTGCGGTAACCGTCGTCGATAGCCTTGCTGAGGCCCTTGCCGGCCTTGAGCTCTTCCTTGATACGCTCATAGATAATAACGTTCGCGTCCACTGCCATACCCAGGGTCAGGACCAGACCTGCGATACCGGGCAGGGTGAGCACTGCGCCGAAGGAGGCGAGGGTGCCGAACAGGAGAACTACGTTGACGAGAAGGGCGATATCAGCAGCCACGCCTGCGCCGCGGTAGAACAGCAGCATGTAGATGAGCACCAGGATGAAGCCGATGATGAAGGAAATCATACCGTCCCTGATTGACTTGGCACCCAGGGAAGGACCGACAACCTGCTCCTGCACGATGGTGGCGGGGGCGGGAAGCTTACCGCTCTTGAGAACGTTGGTAAGGTCGGTAGCCTCTTCCACGGAGAAGTCGCCGGTGATTACGGAAGAACCGCCGGTGATCTCAGTGTTGACGGTAGGATAAGAATACACGGTGCCGTCGAGCACGATGGCTATCTGCTTGCCGATGTTGTCTTTGGTGAGATGTGCCCAGGTGTTGGCACCTTCGGCGTTCATAGTCATGTTGACGCTGGGGGAACCGCCCTTGCCGTTATCGTAGGAGATGCGGGAGTCGGTCACGTAAGAACCGTCGAGGGGAGCCTGTCCGTCGCGGGAGTCGGCCTTGATGGCGACGAGTTCATAGTATTCGGCGTCGGAGAAGAACTTGCTGGGCTTCACGGTCCACATGGGGCGGAACTCGGCCGGGAAGATCTCGGCTACCTGCGGGATGGCGAGATAGCGGTTGACTGCGCTGGTGTCGGCGGCGGTGGCGTAGCCGATGCAAGCGTTGCCGCGGGCCTGGGAGGGCTGAAGCACTGCGAAGAGCGGGTTGGCCTTGCGGTAGGCCTGGAGGTCGGAAGAGTTGTCTTCCTGGGCGGCGAGCTCTTCGGCGACGATGTCCTTCTCTGCCTCTTCAGCTGCAACTTCCTCTGCTACAGGCTCTTCTGCAGCCTGCATCTGGGCGAGAAGCTGGTTGGCCTGGGCCAGATAAGGATAGATCTCGCTGTTGTCGAACGTTGTCCAGAACTCGAGGGATGCGGTTCCCTGGAGCAGTTTACGCACACGCTCGGGCTCCTTGACGCCGGGCAGCTCGACCAGGATGCGGCCGGTGTTGCCGAGCCTCTGGATGCTGGGCTGGGTGACGCCGAAGCGGTCGATACGGTTGCGGAGAACGTTGAAGGAGTTGGAAAGTGCACTCTCAGCCTCGTTCCTGATAACCCTGATGACTTCTTCGTCGGTGCTTTCGGGCTTGATCTGGTCCCTCATTTCATAGGTACCGAAAACCTGGGAAAGCCTCTGTCCGCCGGACACTTCCTTCCACGCTTCGGCGAAGAGGGTGATGTAGTCGGACTGGGAATTGACGCTGCGCTGCTTGGCGAGCTCGAGCGCCTGGGCGAACTCGGGAGTCTGATTGTTTCCTGAAAGTGCCCTTACGAGGTCCTGGAGCTGCACCTGCAGCATAACGTTCATACCGCCCTTGAGGTCGAGGCCGAGGTTGATCTCCTTGGCGCGCACGTCCTTGTAGGTATAACCGAAATAAACCTTTTCAGTGGTGATGGAGTCGGTATAGGACCTTTCCGCAACCTTGCGGATAGAGTCGAGATAGAAAGCCCTGTCGACTTCGGGGATGTTTGCGAATGAGGCGCTCTGCTGAGCTGCCACGACCTCTTTCTCGGCCGCAGTCTTGGCCCTCTTGCCGTAGATGGCTGTCACGAGGGTGAAGGAAAGCTGCCAGAGGCAGGCCAGAACGAGCAGGATCGCCACAAATCTGATTGCACCTTTGCTTTGCATAATAGTATAATTTTTAATTATAAGTCGAAATAGCTGGCAAAGTTAGTATTTTTTTCTCTAAAAGAAATTTTATGAAGCTTATTTTATAACTTTGTGGCCTGATTATGATGCTTTCGGCAGTCATTTCGGCGATTTTAGCCTTCTTTCCCGACACCACCCGCGAGGCGCCGGTGCCGCTTTCCGAGCTTGACCTCATCTGTCTCGAAGCGGAAGACCACCACCTTGCATACGAATTCGAGGAAGCTATCAGCACCTATAGACTGGCGCAGACACGTACGCGCGACTCCGTCACGCGCGCAGGCATCGAGGAGTTTATCATCCAAAGCGTGAACGGCCGCAACATGGCCGATTTCTGCTACAAGCCCAGGGTGGTTGCGCGAAAGCGCTTCTCGATGGACGACTTTTTCCTGTTTTACCCCCTGCGCGACAGCACCTGGGTGCGCACTCCCAATCAGCTCGATTCGCTCGGCGGCCCGTTCTGCGCGGCCACCTACGCCCCTGGAGACGCAATCCGCCACTACTATTCCGGAATCGACACCACCGGAGTGCGCACGATCCTCGAAACCCATTTCGAGGATACCGCCTGGACGGCTCCTGCCGCCCTTCCGTTCGCATCCGGCAAGGGAGAAATATATCCCATGATAAGCGGAGACAAGCTCTACTTCTCATCCCGCGGCCTTTTCGGTGTGGGCGGATACGACCTGTACCGCTGTGACTGGGATCCGAAGGCGAAAAAATGGGGCAACCCCGTGAATCTCGGCTTCCCCTATTCGTCTCCGGCGGACGATTTCCTGCTCATGAACACTCCTGACGGGCGCCACACCATCTTCGCGTCCAACCGTGAATGCCCCCAGGACAGCGTGAACGTGTATGTGCTGGAGTATGACGTGATACCTGTTCATCAGAGTATTACAAGCGCCGCCGAACTCAGGGAACTGTGCAGCCTGGTGCCCGATTCCGAGCGGGCAAAGGCCGCAGCCGCACCCGTTTCGGACGACCCGGCGACGAAGGCATATGCCGACAAGGTGCTGGAAGTGCGTCAGCTCAAGGGCCGGTTCACCCGCACCAACCGCCAGATCGAGGCGATGCGCAACCGCTACGCCAAGGCCACCGGCGAAGAGAAGAAATTCCTTTCCCAGGAAATTGCGGACATGGAGGCCGGGCTTCCCGAACTCCAGAACCGGCTGAACAAGGCCTCCCGCGAACTCCAGGCGATGGAAATGGACCTGCTGGATGCGGGAATAGTGCCGGACCGCAGCGCCATCGAGGCGGCAGCCGATGCCGGCGATGAAGTTCCCCGCGAGGGCTATGTCTTCACCCGCAGGCATTTCCGCGAATAAAACCACACCCGATATGATCATCCTCATCACAGGTATCACCAGCGGATTCGGCCGGGCCATGGCCGCCAGGCTTTCCTCCGAGGGCCACAAGGTTTACGGCACGTTCCGCAGCAGCTCCGAACCGCTTCCCGGGGTCACCTACATCAAATGCGAAGTCGGCGACGACGCCCAGGTTGAGGCGGCCGTAAAGCAGGTGCTCTCAGCTGAAGGCCGGATAGACGTGTTCATCAACAACGCCGGCATGGGCATAGGCGGTCCCCTGGAGTTCTCGTCCCTCGAAGACGCGCAGCGGCAGATGGATGTGAACTGGATGGGAATGGTGCGGTTCCTCCACTACGTAGTGCCCGCCATGCGCAGCCAGGGTTCAGGTAAAATAATCTGTTTCAGCTCGATAGGCGGTCTCATGGGGCTTCCCTACCAGGGCCTTTACTCCGCGAGCAAATACGCCATAGAAGGCTATTGTGAAGCGCTCAGGCTGGAACTCCGCGGAACGGGCATCAGCGTGACCGTCGTGGAACCTGGCGATTTCTCGACCAACTTCACCGCCAGCCGCAAGAGTGTCGCCGGCCCGGAAGTGGCGGCGGCCTATCCGAATTACGCCCGCTCCCTGGCGAGCATAGAGCACGATGAGAACAGCGGCCTCAAGCCCGAGTTCCTGGCCGGGAAGATATCCGCCATCGTAAAGAGCAAGAATCCTCCCTACAACATCATCATCGCCAGCTTCCTGCAGAAACTGTCGGTATTTGTAAAGAAAATCGTTCCGCGCAGGACCTTTGCGTGGATACTGAGCCTGTATTACAAACTGTAGGGCCTACTTCACCCCGATCACGCATTTCAGCGTTTCAGTGTCGCCGTTGCCATAATAAAGGACGGCGCTCACCGTGTGGTCGCCGGATGTGTAAAGCGACACCGACTCGGAGTTCATACTCACGCCGTCGAAGTACCATTCGACCGAGGCCGGTTCCTTGGCGGCCGGAGTGGACACGAGCTTGAAATAGAAAGTATCCCCCAGGCTGTAGAGTTCTCCCTTGCCGGGGTTGTCGATATAGTGCAGGCCGTACTCCTCGAACTCCACGCCGGACTGTTCCACCGTGGCGCTGATGATGAGGTCGTAGTAATTCCCCTGCCCGTCGGCGATCTCGCCCCAGTCGGAACTCCCTTCGGTCGAGAAGTAGTCGATCAGGCCGGCTCCGGGGGAACCGGGGTAGTCGATGGCGACGTTGTAAGTGTAGTAATAATCGTCCTCGCCCCAGGCCAGTTCCTTCACCGCATACCCTACGTAAACCGAAGTGTTTGCCGGCACTTTCAGCCCCTCGGACAGCACGTCCACATAGTTGAATTCCGTGAGCGAAGTGGACTGGTTGAACACCGGAGCCGTGACTTTTTTCCAGATTTTGCGGGTGGAGCCGAAGTCGATGAAAGCATAGACTTCGGTGGCCCGGTCGCCTCCGAGAAGGAAGTTAACGCTCTTGAAAACCTTCCCCACGTGATCTTTCAATAAGTCGGGAGTAAACTCAACTGCAAACATGTAGGTTGTGGAATTTTCTCCATACCCGACAAGATTGTTCACGCTGTGATAGCGCTTGATTTCCGTGAACTCGGGCTCTATGCTTCCATACAGGGAAATGTCCACCCTGAGACCTCCGACGGAGAGATCGAATGTCCTGGTGCCCTCCCTGAATCCTTCCTTTTTCGCATGGAGAGTGAACGAGTTTCCGGCACTGTTTTCAATCTCCACGGAATAGTTGCCGTGGCTGTCGGTGGTGACCGCTTTGCCTATAGCTTTCGAGCGAGGGCTCATGCGCAGCACTCCGGGCGCATGGGATGCTCCGACGGAATTTGCGGAATTGTCGCTGACATAGACGCTCGCTCCCTGGATGGGTTTTCCGTCGGTGTCGGTCACCGTGCCGAATACCTGCCGCACGCCGGACTTCCCCACCGTGAGCGAGACCGCGTGGTCGGAAATGCTGATTTTGGATATTCCGTATCCTGTGGCTCCCCCGTCCCAGGCAGTCATTGCGGGGCTGGTCTTGTCCGAAATGCTCCGCACCAGCGAAGCGCCCGGAAAGATAATGTACTTAAGGTAGTATGTGCCGTCCTGATAATACTTGACAGGATCGGACGGAATTACTTTGAAACACTCGTGGTCGGCGAAGGCGTTGATGGAATAACCGCTTGCCCACAGGCCCGCCGCGGTCTTGCCCCCAACGATGTTGTGTGACTTGTCCACGTGATATATCACCAGCCCTTCGGCCGCATTGCCTATATACTTGTCCCAGCTGGTGCCGTCCCGGGTTTCGAACAGGTAGTATTCATCCTTGTTGTTGGTGGGAAGGCGGCCCGCCACGTTGTTCTGTATTCCGTAAAGGGTTACTGACCCTTCGGTCCAGAAATCCGGCATCTTCATCCATTCCAGCATGCAGCGTTCTTCCGCATTGAGGTGGGGAGGGGTGCGGCCGTCGTTGTTGTAGCAGCCGTGGCTCATGAGCGAGAAGGAATACAAGCCGGGGCCGCTGCCGTTTTCATCGTAGTCGGTGTCGTAGAAGTCGGGGAGGCCCAGCACATGGCCGAATTCGTGGCAATGGGTGCCGATTCCGCACATAGTCGAACCTTTGTCGCCCTTGAGCTCCGCGGAACAGGCATAGGAGCCCAGATGCACCCCGTCGTAGACAACGTCTCCGTAGCCGTAGGCAAGACTGGAGGCATGGGGCCAGATGGTGTCTTCGCCGCCCCCTTCGGCCTCGCCGTGCCCGGCGAAATAGAAGAAGATGTTGTCTATGGTGCCGTCTTTGTCATTGTCGTAATCGGCGAAGTTCACCAAGCTTTTCGCATGCGCCAACGAACACGCCTCGGCGAACAGTTCGCCGGCATGTTCGTCGTTCCCCTTGTCGTTGTTGGAACCGTAATAACTCGCTTTCTTCGAGACTTTTACCGGACCGATAACGTCGAAAGTGGGAGTGAATTTGCCCGAGGAATTGTCCATGTAGTAATCCTTCACCGAGCCAGTGCCTCCGTTATCGGAATAGCCGGCCTGGTTAATCATGTTTCCGAATGCCGTCTTCGGGCTCTTGACCGTGAAGCTGAGGTCGCTGAACTCGACCAGTATCACCAGGAATCGCTTTTCGCCTTCATAGATGGGGCTGCGGTGGAAACTGTTC
The DNA here is from genome assembly GCA_024699055.1 of Bacteroidales bacterium. GTDB lineage: Bacteria > Bacteroidota > Bacteroidia > Bacteroidales > UBA932 > Cryptobacteroides. The sequence goes on along the minus strand of JAILQG010000052.1, from coordinate 19,539 downwards.
CTGGCCCGCATGGCCTGCGCCCTCTGAACGTCCGGGAAAGACGGAGCCTTCGTGAAAGAAGTGCGGTAAAATCCGTCCCTGTCCTTGATAAGCATCCTCCCGGATTCATCGGTAACCCAGTGCAGATATTCGTCGCCATGCAGGTAGACAGTGACGGTGCTGCCGTCTGGCTGGATGCGGACGATCGGGCCCTGCTTTGCCGGGACGGCAAAGGCGGAAACCCCGGAGAGGGTGAGCAGGAGCAGTATGGCAAGAAGCTTCTTCATGGCGTCATCTCTCTATTACATAGCCGATTATCTTGTCGTCCACCAGCCTCACCACGTGCTCGTCCACACCCGCTACGACGGCTGTAATCTCAGCCACCGAAGAGAGCGAGGAGGTGAAATTCTGAATGAGCGTGAAGCTTACGCTCTGCCCGGGCTCGTATTCCTGAGGCAGGCCGTTGAACTCCATGAAGACTCCCTCGTAGGGTGAAATGATGCGGAATATCCCCGTGCTGCCCCTGACTACCGCGGTCTGGTGGCGATACCGGTCGTACTCCACACTGTTGCCTGCGCCGTCGTAATTGTAGATGCCCGGGCCCGCGGTATTGAAGTCTTTAGTGGGGATGCCCGGATTCTGCAACACCTTGAAACTCAGTTCGGTATCGTAGATATACAGGGTCACGGAAGCGCTGCGCGGTTCCGCATCGGGGTTGAGGCTCTTCGCCCGGAAAACAATGTTTTCGGTAGAAGGTCCGCTGCCCGAAAGAGGGGAAACTTCCAGCCACTCCCCGTCCTGGGGGGAGACGCTGATCGACCAGTCGGATTCCAGATAAATCTGGATGATCTGGCTTGAAACCCCGGAAAGCACCACGCCCCCGAGGCCGTTCATGGATTTGCCGAGGGAATACTGCTTTAGTGTGGCCACCGCCCTTTTGGAACCGGAAGTGACGATCAGGGTGTCAATCCTTTCCTTCTCGGTGAGATTCAGGTCGAAAGACAGCGTCACCAGGGTCTGGTTGGTGGTTCCGGTGCTTTTCTGCTCCGACACGCCCGCCCACGTACCGTCGTGGAAGTTCACTTCGAATGGCTGGTCGCACGCCACCTTGAATTCGGCCGTGCCGCCGTAGCCGGGGATGGCATCCTTGAGGGTAGGGGATATGCTGAGAATAGTGGGCTCCACCGGCGCCTGAACGCAGGAGAAGACTATGGAGAAGGCGACGGCCGCAAGCAGATATCTGAAGGCCCGGTTCATATTAGCGGAGAGCAAAGTTACAGAAATAATTCGTATATTTACACGAACTACATCCGACTATGACACTGAAATTTTCCATAGAGTATTACACCAGGTGGGGCGAGAAGCTCTGCCTCGTTTCAAACGACAAGGTCTATCCCATGTCCTGGGGCGCCGGAAACATCTGGAGCGTGAGCATACGCAACTGCCCCGAAACCCTTCTCAAAGACTACACATACGTGCTTTATCAGGGCGACCTCATCGCCCGCACCGAATGGGAGCACCATCATGCCGAAATGCCGAAGGACGGCAAGATCCACGATTTCTGGATCGACTGCCCCATCCCGGGCTGCCCCTTCCCCCGCAAGCACTCGGCCGCCATCTTCGACAAGCCCGGTTTCCGCGGAGCCGGCACCGCCATTCCGGTGTTTTCGCTCAGGGGCGAAAACGACTTCGGCGTGGGTGAGTTCTGCGACATCCCGGCCTTCGTCGACTGGGCCGTCCGCACCGGCCAGAGCGTCATCCAGCTTCTGCCCATCAACGATACCACCCGCAAGGGCGAATGGGGCGATTCATACCCCTACAACCCCGTTTCCTCTTTCGCCCTTCACCCCATTTACGTCCATCTGCCCGACGTGGGAGTAAAGGAAGACGCCGAGTACAAGGCCCTTCAGAAAGAACTCAACGCCGAAAGGTTCGTGGATTACCCGAAGGTGATCAAGCTCAAGCTGAAATACCTCCGCGCCGCATACGCAGAGGTCGGGGCCAAGGAAATCAAGTCTGCATCTTTTAAGAAGTTCTATGCAAATAATGCAGAGTGGCTCGACGCATACGCTGCATTCTGTGCAAAGAGGGACAAGGCTGACGAGAACTTCTACCGCTGGGTCCAATGGCATCTCGACAAACAGATGAGTGCCGCAGTGAAGTATGCCCATTCGAAGGGCGTATACCTCAAAGGCGACCTTCCCATCGGCGTAGGCCGCGACAGCGTCGACGCCTGGTCGTTCCCCAAGCTCTTCAACCTCGACTCCTCAACGGGCGCACCCCCGGATTATTTCAGCACGGATGGCCAGAACTGGGGCTTCCCCACCTACAACTGGGATGAAATGGCCAAAGACGACTACGCCTGGTGGAAACGGCGCCTGCGCAAGATGGCCGAATATTTCGACGCCTTCCGCATCGACCACATCCTGGGCTTCTTCCGCATCTGGGAAATCCCGGTAGAGTTCTCAGGAGGCCTGCTGGGCCACTTCAACCCGGCTCTCCCCTACTCTCGCGACGAAATCACGGCAATGGGCCTTCCCATCATCGGCCTCTTCATCGAAGATCCGCACAAGCCGGGCTGGTTCCATCCGCTCATCACCCCCGACACCTCGGCCCTCGAGCCCTGGCAGAAAGAGAAGTTCGATGCCCTCTACACCGACTTCTTCTATCACAGGCACGATGCTTTCTGGCGTTACAACGCCGTCCGTAAGCTCCCGCATCTGCTCGGCGCCACCGGCATGCTCGCCTGCGGCGAAGACCTGGGCATGACCCCCGACTGCGTTCCCGAAGTGATGGACAACCAGAAGATACTTTCGCTCGAAATGGCCCGCATGCCCAAAAACAACGGCCCGTGGCCGTATCTGAGCGTCTGTGCCACTTCTTCGCACGACATGACGAGCATCAGGCTCTGGGATTCCGACGACAAGACCGGCGCCGAATGCCGCCGCATCCTCTGGGACCACCTTTCCTCGCAGAGTATGCTGGCCATCTTCCCCATCCAGGACTGGCTGTCCATAGACGAAAAGCTCCGTGCGAAAGACCCGAAGTCGGAGCGCGTCAACGACCCGGCCGACGCCAAGAACAAATGGCGCTGGCGCCTGCATCTCACCACCAAACAGCTGATCGACAGCTCGGCATGGAGCGCCGAGGTCGCAAGTCTGGTCAAAGATAGCGGCCGTTCGGCATAAACTGTTAATTTACAGCTGGTTTTATTCGACCGGCCTCAGATCCAGGAACAGCTCATCGAGCTGTTTCTGGTCTAATATGCCGGGAGCTCCGAGCATTATGTCCTTGCCCTGGTTGTTCTTGGGGAAGGCGATGTAGTCGCGTATGGTTTCGCTTCCGCCGAAGAGGGCGCAGACGCGGTCGAGACCGAAAGCAAGGCCTCCGTGCGGAGGTGCGCCGTACTTGAACGCGTTGATGAGGAAGCCGAACTTGCGCTGGGCCTCCTCGTGGCCTATACCGATTATCTCGAACATGCGCTCCTGGTCCTTGGGGTTGTGGATACGGATCGAACCGCCGCCAAGCTCGGTGCCGTTCAGCACGAAATCGTAGGCGTTGGCGCACACCTTCAGGATGTCTTCGGGCTTGTCGGAATAATAATACTGCAGATGCTCGGGCTTGGGAGCCGTGAACGGGTGATGCAGGGCATCCCATTTGTTTTCCTCGTCGTTCCACTCGAACAGCGGGAAGTCGGTGAGCCACATCGGCGCGAACACGTCCGGCTTGCGCAGTCCCATGCGGTTGCCGAGCTCGATGCGGAGCTGGCCGAGCTGGGTCTGGGTCTTGCGCTTTTCGCCGCAGAGCACCAGGATAAGGTCGCCCTTGACGGCCTCCGCAGCTTCCGCGATCTTCATGAGATCTTCGGGGCTGAAGAACTTGTCGACGGAACTCTTGATGCTGCCGTCCTCATTCAACTTGATGTATACCAGGCCTTTGGCCCCGACCTGCGGGCGCTTCACCCACTCCGTGAGCTCATCGGTCTGCTTGCGGGTATAGTTCGCCGCACCGCTTACCGCGATGGCGCCCACGTAGGGCACTCCGTCGAATACGGAGAATCCGTGACCCTGGGCCTGTGCGGTAATCTCGTGAAGGAGCATGCCGTAGCGGATGTCGGGCTTGTCGGAACCGTACTTGTCCATGCCGTCGAACCAGGTCATGCGGGGAATGGGGTTGGGGATGTCGATTCCGAGAACAGTCTTGAACAGATGCCTCATCATGCCTTCGAACATGTTCAGCACGTCTTCCTGCTCCACGAAACTCATCTCGCAGTCGATCTGGGTGAATTCCGGCTGGCGGTCGGCGCGGAGGTCTTCGTCGCGGAAGCATTTCACAATCTGGAAGTAACGGTCCATTCCGGCCACCATGAGACTCTGCTTGAGCGTCTGGGGGCTCTGCGGAAGGGCGTAGAAAGTGCCGGGATTCATGCGGGACGGCACCACGAAGTCGCGGGCACCCTCGGGCGTCGAATTGATGAGGAAAGGCGTTTCGATTTCAAGGAAGCCCTTGGAATCGAGATAGCCGCGCACCTCGTGGCATATCCTGTGACGGAGCTGCAGGGCCTTCTGGAGAGGATTCCTCCGGAGGTCGAGATAGCGGTATTTGGCGCGGATGTCCTCGCCGCCGTCGGTATTGTCTTCGATGGTGAAGGGAGGAGTGAGGCTCTCGTTGAGGATATTTACCCCGCTCAGGCGGATCTCGATGTCGCCGGTGGGCATTTTCGGGTTCTTGCTGGAACGCTCCACCACCTCGCCCGTGGCCTGGATGACGAATTCCCTGCCGAGGGCTGACACCTTCTCGACGAGTTCTGCGGGAGCGTCCGCCTCGACCACCAGCTGCGTTATGCCGTAGCGGTCCCTGAGGTCAATGAAAGTCATACCGCCTAATTTGCGCGAGCGCTGTACCCAGCCTGCGAGGGTGACGGTTTTTCCTGCGTCCGAAATGCGGAGTTCTCCGCAAGTATGATCACGATACATATGTCTGTTTGTTTTATTCCTTGACTGTAGTTGTACGGGAGACGGGGAGCGAAAAGGCTATGCCTGAAGCGTCCGTCCCGGTGCCGGCCGAGGAAAGGATCTTTGCCATGCTGCAAAGATAGCAAATATATCAGTCGCCCGGAACGGTCCAGGTGTCATTTGTGCGGTCGGTGTACAGGATTCCGTCCAGATGGTCCACCTCGTGCTGGAAGATTCTGGCCACGTATCCGCTGACGGTATCCACCTTCACTTCAAGGGTTTCGGGGTCGGTGTGGCGAACCGCGGCGAATTCGGGGCGGGGGACGTTGCCACGGATCCCCGGTATGGACAGGCAGCCCTCGCGGACCGTGAGCGTGTCACCCCAGGTGGATTCTATGTATGCGTTGGCGTACGGCAGATAGGGCTCTCCCGGCAGGTCCATGCGGCAGACGACGATCAGCCTGCGGTTGAGGCCGACCTGCGGCGCGGCGATGCCCACTCCGTCCTGGGACGGGTCGGTGACGGTCGATATCATTTTTTCCACCAGGGTGCGGAAATCTTCGCTCTTCAGGTCTCTGGCCGAAAAATCGGCGCTCTGCGCACGCAGGACGGCATTTTCTATCTCGTTCCCGATGGTGAGCACGTGCATCAGAGGCCCCTGGCCGTTGATAATGTTCCTCTCGCTGCGGCTCAGTCCGCAGCCCTGCACCGCGGCGAGAGCGGCCAGCAACAGTATCGTCTTGTAATTCATGGCGCTAAGATAGTCAAAAAACTTGCTATCTTTGCAGCGCGATATAGCCCAGTCGCCATCAGGCGACCGGCCGGGCCCGGGACTTTGCTTGCAAAGTCGGAAAGGGCAAGAAGGCCGCAAGGGGTTATAGGGGGCGGCCGAGCCCCCTTATATCAAGTGTAACAGGTACCACTATAAAAACTGTAAAATGAAACATAAAGCGCAATTTTCCGTCATCTTCCTGTGCATGGCCGTGCTCTTCACGGTGTGCCTGGTCACCAGCAACTTATTGGCTACCAAGGTTTTCGCCATAGGCGAAAGAATCAGTCTGCCCTGCGCCGTACTGGTGTTTCCGATCTCCTACATCCTCAACGACTGCTTCACCGAAGTGTACGGCTACCGCAAGGCCAGGCTGGTTATCTGGCTGGGCTTCGCCATGAATTTCCTGGTGGTGCTCCTCGGCGGTATCGCCGTGCTTCTGCCCGCAGCTTCGTTCTGGCAGGGCGGCGAACACTTCAATTTCGTGTTCGCGATGGCCCCCCGGATAGCAATCGCATCGCTCCTGGCCTTCCTTGTAGGAAGTACGCTCAATTCGCTGGTGCTCAGCAAGATGAAGGTCGCCTCGAAAGGTCGCGGCTTCGGTTGGAGGGCCGTTGTGTCCTCGCTCGTCGGAGAACTGTGCGACTCCCTCATCTTCATGCCGATCGCATTCTGGGGAACTCCTTTGAAGACGCTCGCATGGATGATGCTCGTACAGGTATCGTTCAAGGTCCTCTATGAAATCGTGATCCTTCCGGTCACAAATGCCGTTGTCATACGTTTGAAAACGTTTGAAGGCGAGGATGTTTACGATACGGGCATCTCTTATAACCTCTTTAAAATCAAAGATATACAATAGATATGGAACGCAAGGACGAAGGCCTTAAGGCCCTTGGAACAAAAACCGTTTACAAATTCGACTACGCGCCCGAGGTGCTCGAGACTTTCGAGAACCAGCATCCCGGCAACGACTACTGGGTTCGCTTCAACTGCCCCGAATTCACCACTCTCTGCCCGATTACCGGCCAGCCCGACTTCGCCGAAATCCGCATCAGCTATATCCCCGGTGCACGCATGGTGGAAAGCAAGAGCCTCAAGCTCTATCTCGGCTCGTTCCGCAATCACGGCGGATTCCACGAAGACACCGTGAACACCATCATGAAGGACCTCATCGCCCTGATGGATCCGAAGTACATCGAAGTAACCGGGATCTTTACCCCGCGCGGCGGCATAAGCATCTATCCCTACGCCAATTACGGCCGTCCGGGCACAAAATACGAGGCACTGGCTGCCCAGCGCCTCGCATCACACGAATAAATACGGTCCTTACCAGACTTCCGGCAGGCCCAGATCCTTAAACGTCCTCGGTGCGGGCACGCCTGGCAGAGGTTTGCGGTCCTTGATCTGCTCGAGAGCCACCTCGATGGCCTTCAGCAGCTGCTCGTCGGTTCCGGCCTGCTCCTTCACCGGGTCGTTGTCCAGCACGATGTCGGGATCCACGCCGTGATTCTCCACTATCCACTGGCCGGTTGCGGCGTCGTAATTGGTGAAGAAAGGCACGCGGACGTCGGTTCCGTCCATGTAGGGCAGGCTGCCGCTGATACCGATGATGCCGCCCCAGCTGCGGGTGCCGATGACGGTGCCGAGCCCGGCAGCCTTGAAGCTCCAGGGGAACAGGTCTCCGTCGGATGCGCTGTACTTGTTGACCAGCAGCACCTTGGGTCCGGTGTGGGTGCCTTCGGGAGTGGTGCCCGTCATGTCGGAGCCCCTTCTCATGGTGAGGCGGTAGGCCTTGCGCTGAAGGCGCTCGATGAGCATCGGTGAGATGTTGCCGCCGCCGTTCTCGCGGTCGTCGATGATGAGGGCCTCCTTGTCGAGCTGCGGATAGTAGTAGCGGGCGAACTCCTCGAGCCCTTCCGGACCCATGTCTGGAACGTAGATGTATCCCACCTTGCCTCCGGACTTCTCATTCACCACCTTGATGTTGTTCTGCACCCATTCGTAATGGTAGAGGGGATACTCGTCGCTAATGGGCTTGACCACCACCTTCTTGCCGCCCTCGGCCGCCTTGGTGTTGACGGTGAGTTCGGTAAGCACGCCGGCCTTTCCTACGAGCAGGCTGAAGATGTTGGCCACGTCCTTGGTGGACACTCCGTCCACGGCGGTGATGAAGTTGCCTTCGGCTACGCCGATACCGGGCTCTTCAAACGGCGAGCGCAGGCTTTCGCTGTACTTTGCGCCGTGCAGGATGCGGTCGATGCGGAAGAATCCGCTCTTGTCCTTCGAGAGTTCGGCGCCGAGAAGGCCCATGCTGGAACGCGGAGCCTTGGGGTATTCGCCGGGATTGATGTAGGCATGGCCGCAGGCCAGTTCGGAGATGAGCCCGCCTATGACGTAGTTGAGGTCGAGACGGGTCTTGACATACGGAAGGAGCTGTGCGTACTTGTCTTTCAGCGCATTCCAGTCGCGCCCGTGCATATTCTCGAGGTAGAAGCCGTCGCGGAAGGCGCGCCATACGTCGTCGTAGATTTCAGCCCATTCCTGGCCGTAATCCACGGTGGCCACCATGTTGGACAGGTCGATGCTGCCATCGGCGTGGATCTTCGGGCCGAGCGTGACCGCCGAGACGCCGGAACCTCCTGCACCCGGGCCGCCGGGCATCGGGGCTCCGCCCATCGGGCCTCTCCCGCGTCCGCCGCCCATGAGGAGGGCTTTCTTGTCGCCGAAGCGGTAGGAAATCATTCCGTCGGCGCAGTCTTCGCTCTTCTTGGTCTTGAAGTCGAACACCTTGGTGCCGCCGCGGCTGCCGTACCAGATCTTGCTGCCGTCGCAGTAATAGTTATAGGAACTGCCGATGGGGAGCTTGATGATGCGCTCGCTCAGCCCATCGACATCCACTTTCACCTCCACCTTGGGCTTTTCGGGCTTGTCGGGTTTGTCGGCCTTGTCCTGCTTACCGGGTTTTTCCGGCTTGCCGGGCTTGTCGGGTTTGTCGAACATGTCGGGGCCAGGCTTCCCGCCCTTCGGCGCCTCTTCCGTCAGGCCGTCGGTAGCCATCAGCGGGGACGGGGTGTCCTTGGAGAGGAGGCACATGTACACGGCGCCCATGTTTGTGAAGGAGTAGTTCCATTCAATCTGGCTGTACTGCGGATTGAGTTCGGTCTGGGCCGTGAACAGCAGATACTTTCCGTCGGAGCTGAAACTCGGGTTCGAAGAGTCGTTCCAATAGTCGGTAACCGGGTACTCCTTGCCGTTGGCCATGCTGTATAGATAGAGGATACTCAGCTGATTGTCAGCGGGTTTGGAATACGACAGCCATTTCCCGTCGGGCGAAATGGCGATGCTCCTGAACTCGGAACGGGGATTGTCCAGAAGCGTACGCTTCGCCCCGTTTGCGGGATCCACTTCCACCACGCGGTTCTTGCGGTCGGTGTAGAGGATGTGCTTGCTGTCGGGCATCCACTGGAGGCTGCGGATGTAGGTGTCGCTGCCGCTGGTGAGCTGCCTGGCCTCGCCGCCCTTCTCCACGTCATAGAGATAGATTTCGGTTTCACCCGTGGCGTCCCCGATCCATGCGATATACTTGCCGTCCGGGCTCCAGTCGGCTCCGCGGTCGTTCGAACCGGGGCTGCGGGAGATGTTGCGGGTTACCCCGGCTGCCACCGGAACGTCGAACACTTCACCGCGGGCCGTTACAGCCACCCTGCGGCCGTCGGGCGAGATGGAAAAGTTCCTGGCGTTCTTGTCCAGCTTCTTCTGCTCCGTCCGGGCGTACTGAAGGTCGGAAGCGAGGGTGACGTGCACCTGCTCGGCCTTTTTCGTGGCGGGATCCAGATTGTAGATGTATCCGCCGTTCTCGAAGACGATGTGCTTGCCGTCGGTGCTGGGGAACTTCACGTCGAAGTCCTTGAAATCCGTCACCTTGGAGGTCGCGCCGCTCTTGGTGTCATACACGAAGAGGTTCATGCGCATATCCCTGTCGGACGCGAAGAACACTTCGTTGCCTATCCACATCGGGAAGATGTCCTGGGCGTCGTTCGAGGTAATGTTCTTGACGCTTTTGCCGTCGTAGATCCACACGTCGTCGGCCATTCCGCCGCGATAGTATTTCCAGGTGCGGAACTCGCGCATGACGCGGTTGTATGCCAGCTTCTTCCCATCGGCGGAATAGCTGCACCATCCGCCCTCGGGAAGGGGAATCTCCACTGGCATTGCGCCGTCGGGCGACACTTTCCAGAGCTTGCCGGGGAAGCCGCTTCCGATACGGTTGCGGAAGACGATATACTTGCCGTCCGGAGTCCATCCCATGACTATGTTGTTGGGTCCCATGCGGTCGCCCATGTCGTCGCGGGCGTTGGTGGAAGTGTACGTAACTCTCTTAGGCTCACCGCCTTCGGCGGGAATGACATAAACCTCGCGGTTGCCGTCATATTCGGCCGTGAATGCTATGGTGCGACCGTCGGGAGAATAGTGGGCGAAGGCTTCGTAGCCTATGTGCGAGGTGAGCCTGCTGGCCATTCCGCCCGTTACCGGAACCGTGTAAAGGTCGCCGGCATAGGTAAAGGCAATCTCTTTTCCATTGGTGGCGGGGAAGCGCAGCAGCCTGGCCTCCTCGGCCTGAATGCGGACTCCCGCAAACAGCGTCAGAGCGATGATCAGGAATTTTTTCATATGCAAGGAGATTTGATTGTATTCTGGTTTATAAAAATAAGCAAATTAATTGGTAACTTGCGAAAAATACCGAAAAGAATGAAAAAACTGTTGATGCCGCTGCTGGCGCTCCTCCTTCTCGCCGGCTGCCAGGACAGGGAAAAGCAGGCCCTGGATTTCCTTTATAAATATATGCCCCTTGCGGACAGCACCGATTACAGCAGGGAGTTTTACGAGGCGCAGGTACACCAGACCTTCGTCACGCGTGAAGAGATGCCCTGGGGTAAAGACGTTCCCGAGCTACTGTTCAAGCACTTCGTGCTGCCTCTGAGGGTGAACAACGAGAGTCTCGACTCCGCCCGCATCGTCTTCTACCGCGAGCTCAAGCCGCGCGTGGAGAATCTCTCCATGAAGGAAGCCATCCTGGAGGTGAACCACTGGTGCCACGAAAAGGTCACCTATCAGCCCTCGGACGGCCGCACTTCCGCTCCGCTGGCGCTGGTGAAGACAAGCCTCGGCCGCTGCGGCGAGGAAAGCACCTTCTGCGTCACCGCCCTCCGCTCCGTCGGCATCCCAGCCCGCCAGGTATACACCCCGCGCTGGGCCCACACCGACGATAACCACGCCTGGGTCGAGGCCTGGGCTGACGGCAAATGGTGGTTCCTGGGTGCCTGCGAGCCCGAACCGGTGCTCAATCTTGGATGGTTCAACTCCCCCGCCTCCCGCGCCATGCTCATGCACACCAAGGTCTTCGGTAAGTACAACGGCCCCGAAGAAACAGTGCTGGAAAGCCCCAACTACACCGAAGTCAACCTCATAGACAACTATGCCGAAACGGCGAAGGCGAACATCCGGGTGCTCGCTCCCGACGGCTCTCCCGCGGCAGGTGCCAGAGTGTGGTTCATGATCTACAACTACGCCGAGTTCTACCCCGCGCTCAGCAAGTACACCGACTCCAAGGGCCGGACCTTCCTCAGCGCCGGTCTCGGCGACATGCTGGCCTGGGCCGAGAAGGACGGCCTCTACGGCTTCGGCAAGATATCATTCGGAAAAGACGAGGAAGTGACCCTGCAGCTCTCGGAGAGCCATCCCGACCAGGCGCAGGCGATAGACATCGTGCCGCCGCCCGAAAAAGTGGTGCTCCCTGAGGTCACCCCGGAGCAGAGGGCGGCCAACGACAGGCGTTTCGCGTATGAAGATTCCCTCAGGCACGCCTACATGGATACCTTCGTGAAGGAGGGCGATCCTTTCCTGGTGGGCGCCATGGGCAACCACGAAGTCATCGGTAAGTTCCTTGCCGACCACCCCGACGACCGTGCCCGAGAAATCCTCGCCGGCCTTAGCCGCAAAGACCTGCACGACGTTACCACCGAGGTCCTGGAAGATGCGTACAATGCCACGGAATCCATTGTCCTGCAGCGTGTTGCGAATGAGTTCCTGGTACCTTACAAGCAATTCTTCCTTGAGAACCTGTCCGCCGAAGAAAAGGAATCCCTGAAGGATCCGGCTGCGCTCATCGAATGGACCAAGCGGAATATCGCCGTCATCGACGAACCCACCGCCTGGAAGATCCCGCAGAGCCCCATCAGCGTCTTCAAGTACCGCCGCACCTACGCCGCCTCCAGGGACGTGTTCTTCGTCGACATGGCCCGCACGCTCGGCATCGAGGCCCGCAGGGATTTCGTCACCGGCAAGATCCAGTACAAGGGGGAGGACGGTGCCTGGAACGACGTCAACTTCGACGCCGAAGTGCAGAAGACCGCACCTCAGGGCATCCTGAACCTGCATTACCGGAACGAGGGAACTGTCGAGAACCCCGGCTACTATACCAATTTCACTATCAGCAAGATAGTCGACGGCAAGCCGCAGCTGTACGAGTTCAACTGGGGCGAGGTGGACATGGGCGGAGGCCAGTCGTTCGAGCAGATTTTCGGCAGCGGCCTCCCCATGGACGAAGGTAGCTACATGCTGGTCAGCGGCAACCGTCTTTCCGACGGCAGCGTGCCGGTGAACGTGCTGTTCTTCGACATCAGGGAAGGTGAGACCACCGACGCCACCATGCGCATCCGCGCCTCGGAAGAAGGGGCGGCCGTTATCGGCAGCTTCGACTCCGAAAGCAAGTATCTGTCTGACGGACAGGAAGTTTCGATTCTCTCACAGACGGGCCGCGGCTTCTTCGCCGTGGGCATCCTGGACGTGGGCAAGGAGCCGACCAACCATGTGCTCAACGACCTGTCGCGCGCTGCGGCCGAACTCGAGGCCTGGGGCCGTCCCATAGTGCTGCTGTGCACCTCCGAAGACCAGGCCGCCCGCCTGCAGGAAGAGATCAAGGCCGGCCGTTACGGCACCCTGCCTTCCACCGTGAAGTTCGGAATCGACGCATCCGGAGCCGTCCGCAGCCAGATTGAGGCCAACCTTGATTCGAAGCCCGGCCGTCTGCCACTCGTGGTCATAGCCGATACCTTCAACAAGGTCTACTACCTCTCGCAGGGCTACACGATCGGCCTGGGCGACCAGATCGTCCAGACGCTGAAAAAGCTGTAATCCGCCTTGGAAATAAACGCTCGCTACGCTCCCGCAATCTGCGCGATGCGGGTGGCGAGGGCGAGGAATGCGGCGGCGTCGGGCCCGGAGCCGAGGGCTGCGGGAGATCCGGAATCGCCGCTTTCGCGTATGCCTTGCACGAGTGGAATCTGCGCGAGAAGCTCAAGGCAGAGGGTGGATGCCATGGCGGCGCCTCCGCCGTTGCCGAAAATGAAGTACTTCTCGTCGGGATGCTCGGCGGGAGTGAACCACGCCATGTTCTCCACTATGCCCAGGATGGGGCGGTTGATGCCCTCGCTTCGGAACATGCTTACGCATTTCTCCACGTCGGCCAGCGCCACGTTCTGGGGAGTGGTCACTACCACCGCACCCTCGATGCCTATATCCTGCATCAGCGACAGGTGGATATCTCCCGTTCCGGGAGGCATGTCCACCAGCAGGAAGTCGAGCGGCCCCCAGTTGACCTGCAGGATCAGCTGCTTGAGGGCCGTCGAGGCCATCGGCCCGCGCCAGATGAGGGCCTGGTCGCGGGAGGCGAAATAGCCGATACTCATCCACTTGACTCCGTATTTCTCGAGCGGGATGATTTCCTGCTTGCCGTCGATGTCTTCGGCCATAGGCACAGAGCCTTCGGTGCCGGTCATGGTGGGGACGGAGGGGCCGTATACGTCGGCATCTGCCAGGCCCACCTTGTAACCCTGGCGGGCGAGCGCCACGGCCAGATTCACGGCCACCGTGCTCTTGCCCACACCGCCCTTGCCGGAGGCGATGCCGATCACGTGCCTGACCTGCGAAAGCATCTCCTTGCCCAGCTCCATCGGCTTGTTCGCGGGGCGCTCGTCCACCACGATGGTGCGCACTTCGGGGCCGGGGACGGCATGCCTGTTGAGCGCAGCCCTGGCGGCGCCGATCAGATACTCGGCCAGCGGGTCGCGCCGCTTGCCGAAAGCAAGGGTGACCACCGTCTTATCTGCCAGAGGCTCAACGGAATACACCATCCCCAACTCCACTATATCCTTGTCCCCTTTGCCGGGGTGCCGGACCTCGCGAAGGATGTTCAGAACGTCTTCCTGTGTCATTTCGCAAAGCTGAGTTCGTTCACGAGATTGGTTGCGCCGCCGAACTTGTCGACCATCCAGAGCACGTAGCGGATATCCACGCAGATGCACCTCTGCAGGTCGGGTTCGAACATGACATCGCTGCTCATGCTTTCCCAGTTGCCGTCGAAGGCAAGGCCGATGAGGTTGCCGTCGGCATCGAGCACCGGGCTGCCGGAGTTGCCGCCGGTAATGTCGTTGTTGGTGAGGAAGCAGGTATGGAGCGAACCGTCCTTGTCTGCGTACTGGCCGAAATCTTTGGCGAGCGCGAGTTCCTTCACGCGCGCGGGCAGGCGGAATTCATAGTTGGTGGGATCTTCCTTTTCGAGCAGGCCGTTGGTAGTGGTGTAGTACCAGTAGCTCACGCCGTCCTTGGGTGAGTACGGGAGCACCGAACCATAGGTGAGCCTCATGGTGAAGTTGGCGTCGGGATAGCTGGGCTTGCCCTTTTCCCATTCGAGCAGACCGGCGGTGAAGCGCTTGGACCCCTCGGCTATCTGCTCCTGATTGGCGCGGACGCCCGGAACTACCGCCATGAGTTTGCCCATGATCCTGTCCCTGAGGGCGCTTGCCTCGGTGGTGTCGGAATAGAGCTTGTCGAGATATTCTTCGCTGTCGGACACGTCAATCCTGTCGGCAGGAGCCACCCTGGACAGATAATGGCCTATCATTGCCTTGGCTATCTTCCTGTCTACTGCGGGATTATAGTCCTTGTCGCCTGCAGAGCGCGGGTCAAGCCTCTCGATATTGGCGAGGGTCTCGGTGAGGAGGGTGAGGACCTCCATGTCATGGGCGCTACCCTGCACAGCTTCGGCTATCTGCTCAATGGAGCCGCCATAGGCTTCCTGCCTCTTCTTGCGGGCATCCACCCACTTCGTGAACTCGGCCTCCTTGGCCTTTTCACGCTCAATGATCTTGAGATTGCCGAACGCCAGTTCTTCGCCCTGCCACTTCTTCCAGCCGTTGGCGCTGCCGGCATACTTGTTCGCATACTGGAGGCGGACCGCCGGATCCTTCTCCATCTCTTCCCACATCACGTTCTGGCGTACGGTGCGCGCATCGATGCGGATGCGGTTGACATCGACCATGTTCTGGAGCTGCTCGGCGGTCTGGAAACGCTGGGTGCGGCCGGGATAGCCCATCACCATGGCGTAATCACCGGTCTGGACGCCCTTGAGCGACACCTTAAGCGAACGTACGGGCTTGAGGGGAACGTTGGCCTGGTCATATTCGGCGGGCTCGTTGTTTTCGGGATCGGCATATACGCGGAACATGCTGAAGTCGCAGGTATGGCGCGGCCACATCCAGTTGTCGGTTTCGCCGCCGAACTTACCCATCGATGCGGGGGGAGCGGCCACGAAGCGGACATCCCTATATACTTTATACAGAATAAGATAGTAAACGTTTTCGTTGTAGAAGCCGGTGATGATGGCGCGGCAGTGGGGATTGTCAGCGCCGGCCTTTTTGGTGAGCTCTTCACGCTTCGCGTCGATTTCTTCGTCTGTCTTGCAGTTCTTGAAGGCCGCGGTTACGTCCTGCATGCTTTCGAGGAAGGTAACCGAAAGGCCGGGAACGGGGATCTCCATCTCGCGGTTGAGGGCCCAATAGCCGTCTTCCAGATAATTGTGCTCCGGGGAGGAGAGGCGCTGGATGCTGCTGTAGCCGCAGTGGTGGTTGGTTACAAGCAGGCCTTCGCCGGATATGATTTCACCGGTGCAGCCCCCTCCGAACTGCACTATGGCGTCCTTCAGGGAGGAATGGTTGATGGAATAGATGTCGTCTGCAGTGAGGCGGCAGCCGAGGTTGCGCATCGCTTCAGAGTTGAACTTCTGGAGAAGAGGGAGGAGCCACATGCCCTCGTCGGCGCTTGCAGTAAGGGAGAGACCTATGGTCAGCGCCAGGATGGAAAGTATCTTTTTCATGGTGATACAAAGATACCTATTTTTGGAGAGTTTTGATGTAATTGTTCAGATTTGTGACAAGTTCGTCTTTCTCCTGCAGTTTCTTTTCATAAAACTCCCTCATGGCTTCCAGTTTTTCCTGGGAGTCGTCCGCGTCCCTGAGCTTCCGGGACACTTCGTCACCGACTACGAGGTCTTCCACGGCGATATCCGCCAGCCTCGCTATCTTGTAGACGTTCCGGTTGATTACCTGCGTGGTTCCCTCCTCCAGGCGCCAGTATGTGCTGCTCTCGATGTCCAGCTCCTGGGCGATGGCTTCCTGGGTGAGCCCCATTTTTTCGCGTATCCTGCGGATGTTCGCCTTTATGCTTCTTTCGTCAATCATGTCGGTTGTTGCAAAAATACAGCACCCGTTCTTTTTTGTTATCAGCAATTTCAGCGCACATACTATGCAAATAATGCAGTAATCGCATACAAAAACGTAAATATTCAACTTTTACTCCCCGTTTTACCCCCGGGAATAATTTCGTGTTTCTTTAATTTGCAGCGGAACATTTTAAAAAACGCAGTGATATGAAAACCCTTTCCCAAGCCTACGCCGCCTTTTCCGAGCTTATGACCGACGAGGTCTATCTCTCCACCCCCTGCCTTACCTACGAGGCCGTATGTGCGCAAATCGGGGTCTCTCCGACCGACCTTAACGAAATATTATTCAGCGAAATGGGACTTAGTGGCCCTGAAATTTTGAATTCCTTTCAAAAGTTGTTATTTTTGTAAGCTATATCGTTTGCAATCATACAAAACCAAAATAAAATGAAAGAATACGCAACAAAAGACATCCGGAACGTGGTCCTGCTGGGCAGCACCAAGTCCGGCAAGACCACTCTCTCCGAATCCATGCTGTTCGAGGGTAAGGTTATCGCCCGTCGCGGCTCCGTCGAGGAAAAGAACACCGTTTCCGACAACACCGAGTTCGAACAGACAAACCAGAAGTCGATCAGCGCTACCGCTCTCTATGCCGAGTTCGGGGGAACCAAGCTCAATTTCATCGACGCTCCCGGTTCCGACGACTTCTGCGGCGGGGCCCTTTCCGCCTTCAAGGTGTGTGAATCCGGCGTCCTGGTCGTGAATGCGCAGCAGGGTGTGGAAGTGGGCACCGAGATATACGCCCGCTATGCCAGGCAGTACAACATTCCTCTGGTGATGGCCGTCAACCAGCTCGACCACGAGAAGGTCAGCTGGGAGCGCAGCCTCGAAACCATCAAGGAATCCTTCGGCAAGAAGGCCGTCCAGGTTCAGATTCCCGTAGAGCCGGGCCTGGGCTTCAAGGGTGTGGTGGATGTCATCACCATGAAGTACTACGACGCCACCGGCGCCGAGCTTGACATTCCCGCCGCTTATGCCGACGAGGCCGAATCCCTCCACCAGGAGCTGGTCGAGAAGGCCGCCGAAGGCGACGACGCCCTCATGGAGAAGTTCTTCGACACCATGGAGCTCAGCATCGACGAGATCCGCCAGGGCCTTGCCGCCGGCATGGCGAAGGGCGAGACCATTCCCGTCTTCTGCATCTCCGCAAAGCAGGACATCGGCGTGAAGCGCCTCATGGAGTTCATCGTCAACGTTTGCCCCGCCCCCACCTGCGACGCCACCAAGCCCGTCAGCCTCTTCATCTTCAAGACCGATGTCGAGCCGCACCTCGGCGACGTTTCTTACTTCAAGGTGATGAGCGGCACGCTTAACGAAGGCGCAGACCTCACCAATCCCGAGACCGGTAACGGCGAGCGTCTCTCCGCCATCTACGCGGTTGCCGGCGCCAACAAGACCAAGGTCGCCAAGATCGGAGCCGGCGATATCGGCTGCGTCATGAAGCTCAAGAACGGCAAGACCGACGTCACCCTCGCAGCTCCCGGCGTCGCGGCCATCCCGCACATGGTATTCCCCGACTTCAAGTACACCTGCGCAGTTCGCGCCCTCGACAAGAACGACGAGGTGAAGGTCGGTGAGGCCCTCAACAAGATTACCGCCCAGGATCCCACTCTTAAGAGCTACTTCTCCAACGAACTCCGCCAGACCATCCTCCAGGGTATGGGCGAGCAGCACATCAATTACGCGATGTGGCGCGTGAAGAACGAGTTCAAGCTCGACGCCGAGACCTACGCTCCCAAGATTCCGTACCGCGAAACCATCACCAAGACCGCTACCGCACGCTATCGTCACAAGAAGCAGTCCGGCGGTGCCGGCCAGTTCGGTGAGGTCGCCCTCCTCATCACCCCGTATGTCGAAGGTCAGGAGCAGCCCAAGAACTTCAAGATCGACGGCAAGGACACCATCCTCAACATCAAGAGCAGCGAGGTCCAGGCTCTCCAGTGGGGCGGCAAGCTCGAGTTCAACAACTGCGTGGTCGGCGGTGCCATCGACCTTTCCTTCATGCCCGCCATCCTCAAGGGTATCAACCAGAAGATGACCGAAGGCCCTCTCACCGGTTCCTATGCCCGTGACATCAGGGTTTATATCTACGACGGTAAGATGCACCCGGTGGATTCCAAGGAAATCGCCTTCATCATCGCCGGACGCCAGGCCTTCAGCATGGCCTTCAAGGAGGCCGGCCCGAAGATCCTCGAGCCCATCTACAACGTGGACATCACCACTCCTTCGGAGTATCAGGGAGCCTGCATGTCGGACATCACCGGCCGCAGGGGAATGTATCTTGGCCAGGATATGGACGGCACCTTCGCCGTGCTTCACGCCAAGATTCCTCTCGCAGAACTCTACAGGTATTCCACCGTCCTTTCTTCCCTGACCGCAGGTTCCGCCACCTTCGAGATGTCATTCGCCGAATATCAGCCCGTTCCGGCCGATGTCCAGAAGAAGCTTCTCGAGGAGTACGAAGCCCAGGAGAAAGACGAGGACTAAGATTCAAAGAATTTCGTCAGACCGACGAAATCTTCAACGGAGAGCCTTTCGGGCCGCAGGTCAAAGACCTCGTCCGAGAGGCTCTTCCCTTTGCTTTCCGCGAGGGAGCGCAGGGAATTGCGCAGCGTCTTGCGCCTCTGACCGAAGGAGGTCTTGACGATTGTGCGGAACAGGGCATCGTCGCAGTCAAGCGATGTGCGGGAATTGCGCCTGAGGCGGATGACGGCGGAGTTGACCTTCGGGGGAGGGGCGAAGGCACCGGGCCCTACCGTGAAGAGATATTCTATGTCGTACCAGGCCTGGAGAAAGACCGAAAGAATGCCGTAGGTCTTGGTTCCAGGAGGTTCCGCTATGCGCTGGGCCACCTCTTTCTGAACCATGCAGACGACCTGGGGCACAAGGTCCCGTTTCTCCAGGATCTTGAAGAAAATCTGCGAGGAGATGTTGTAAGGGAAATTCCCGATTATTGAATATTGCCCCGGGAAAACCTTCCCGAGGTCGAGTTTGAGGAAGTCTGCCTGAAGGAGCCGGCCTTCCATGCCCGGCAGATTCTCCCTCAGCCACACGACGCTCTCTGGGTCGAGTTCCACCATCTTCAGGGAGACGTCCTCCCTTTCCAGCAGATACCGCGAAAGCACACCCATCCCCGGCCCGATTTCCAGGACAGGCTCGACGGCCTTTCCTTCCGGACATTCCAGGGCATCGACTATATTCCGTGCGATCGTCTGGTC
>JAILQG010000047.1 GCA_024699055.1 Bacteroidales bacterium | reverse complement strand
GCGGATAACCTCGGTGATTTCCATGAGGTGGTCGTCCACGATGTTGGCCAGATGATATGTGGGGAGCTCGTCGGAACGTTTCCACAGCACCTTGTCGTCGAGGGTGTCGGTGTTCACTTCGATGTGGCCGCGGATGAGGTCATCCATCTTCACCACTTCGTTCTCGGGCATCTTGAAACGGATGGTCCAGCCGGTGGTCGTCTCCAGCAGGGTGGAGCATTCTTCCTTGCTCAACGTGAGCGAATTGCGCAGAGTTTTGCGGCTCACCTGATTGTAGATGAACGTCTCCCCCTTGGACTCGGCCTCGGTCCGTCTGGCCGCGAGCTCCTCTGGAGTGTCGAAAGCATAATAGGCATAGCCGTTTTCTATCAGCTGCTCGGCATATTGCCGGTAAATAGCGCGCCTCTGGCTCTGCCTGTATGGGCCATAAGGATGCTTAGGGGATGCCTCCTCCACGATTTTACCGTTTTCCACGCCCTCGTCGGGAGTGATGCCGCACCAGCGGAGAGCTTCAATTATATACTCTTCCGCCCCGGGGACGAAACGATTCGAATCAGTATCCTCGATACGGAGCACGAAAGTGCCGTTATTCTGCCTGGCGTAAAGGTAATTGTAAAGCGCCGTGCGGACTCCGCCGATATGGAGCGGGCCTGTGGGAGAAGGGGCGAAGCGCACCCTTGTTTTTCTGGATTCTGCCATACGGAGGGCAAATTTAACATTTTCTGCTGTTTTTCGTCTTATATTTGTAAAACTTATGAAGATGAAAAAATTATTTGTCGCCTTAATGGCCGTCACGATGCTTATGGCATCAGAATGCACTTCTAACGCCGGTATCCGCAAATCAGTAAATAAGAACAAGATCAACTCCCTCGTCGAAGAATTGAGGGCGGAAGCCAGAGCTGAGGGCTTTGACTCCGAACGGGAGTCGCTGACTCTCCCGGGCATCAAACTGGTTTCGGAAAACAACTTGGACGTAGTGTCCATAGGAAGTCTGGGCATTTCCTTCATAAAGCTCGGAGCCAGGGGCTCGATCGAGGACAGCGAGGATCTGCGCATGGCCCGCGCCCTGTTCAAAGGCATCAAAAAGCTGATGATAGTATCCTATGACGAGTGTTCCCCGGAGCTGCGCGAGCGTTTCAACCGGAAAGTGGCGCGCACGTTGAACGGCTGCGAACTGCTCCTTGAGGCTAAAGACGAAGGCGAGAAGGTATCGATATACGGCACAAGCTCCAGGGACGGCTCCAAAATCAGCGACATAGTGTTATTTGCCCCTGACGACGGCGCACTCATGTGCTTCTTCGGTACCATCGACGCCGCCAGGCTCGGAGACCTCGCCGCCTCAGCCGGCAAGATCGAGGGCAGCGTGAAGGATATCTAACGACACGGGGCTCCGTTACCCGGCACATAGAAAGCAAGAAGGCAGTCAATAAGCGATTATTGACTGCCTTCATTGGCTGTGCGGGAGATCAGACTCGAACTGACACGTCTGTTTGGGACACTAGCTCCTGAAACTAGCGCGTCTACCATTTCGCCACTCCCGCTTGCAGGACTGCAAAGGTAATAATTTTTTTCATACCTGCAACTCTCCTTTCCCGACATGATTCAGAAAATGTAGTTTATGCCGAGAATAACGTCGTTGGGAAGGACGAAGAATCTGCTGCCGGAGTCTACCTTGCGCCCGCACACCTGGCAGGCATAGGTGGTATAGACCGAATATCCGGCCCACAGGCCCAGCCCCAGATCGAGGTTGAAATGCTTACCGAGCATCCTGGAATAACCGGCCGCCAATCCAGTTCCGTAGCGGTCGCCTTCAGAAGTTTCGGGCGAGACGAGCCCACCTTCGTTGAACTCCTGGTATTGCAGTTTCGCTCCCATCCACCAGCCCGAATAGATATGCCACGGCCAGAATCTGGCCCCGGCGGAGACGGCCCTCTGGCGGAGCTGTACCGCCTTTTCGCCTTCGCCGAACGAGAAGGAATTGTACTTCACCCCGGCATTGACGCTCCAATGGCGGGCAAAACCGTATGTGGCTTCCATGTTCATGGTGCCCAGAGCGACATAGTCGGCAAGGTTGGTTGAAAGGCTGAGTTCCTGGCCGGCGAGAGCCAGTATGGCGGCGAGCATCAGCGCCGCGGTTGCAATCATCTTCTTCATGGCTATTTGTAACGGTTGAAAGCCAGCAGGATCATGGTTTTTGCATCGGGATAGAGCGATATGAGCTTCTCCTGAAGCTTGTCACGGTCGGTTACGGAAGGGACGAGGGCATTGAAGACCTTGTAGATGCCTATACCGCGCTCGTCCATGTAATTGAGGATCTGGGGATAGAACCAGAAGCTGGTGCCGAAAGCCGTATCTGATTCAGGGTAGCGGTCGTGATAGAGTCGGGTCTGCAGGTAGTAGGCCCACATTTCAGCGACTTCGCAATATCCGTGATTCTCCTCGGTGCCGTTACCGTAGGTGACGAAGCCGGACGTCACGAACGACTTGAGTATGAACTCTTCCAGTATGTTCCAGTAAGCCGAACCCACCTGCATGAAGTGACTCGCATGGGCGAATTCGTGAACGGCGGTGGAATATATCGAGGCATACTCGTCGCTGTCTTTGAGGCCGAGCGTGATGTCGGGAAGGAACATCTTTACCAGCGGGGCGTATTGCCCGAGGTAGTCCCCTATCACGGTATTGTCTATGCCGACGCCCTGCTGCATCATGACGGTGCTGCTGCTCAGTAGCCCGTCCAAAAGCCAGATTCTCAGATTGGCCGGCGGCGTACTTATGGACCCGGTGGCACCTTTGCAGATATTGTAATAGTCCCAGCCGGCATTGTTCACCACGCTGCGGGCAAAGAGGAGCCTGTCGGAATACTTGTCTATGCAGACGTCGCAGCCTTTCTGGCTCTGCCTGCCGAGGGTCGAGAAGGATGCGGGGCAGAGCACCAGGTTGAAACCTATCGCAAAACCCTTCTTGTTCTTGAAAACTAGCCGGTAACGGGGCGCAGAGCTGAAGGATTTGTTCATTTTGTAGTAGCCGTTCTCGTCGGTATATGCATGGGCGAACTTCACAAAGGTGTTGCACGACACCCTGACGCCCGCGACGCCAATGGGTTCATCGCCCTTGTAGCTGTCCAGAATCGTAATCCTGCCTTCCGGGATTGCGCTTTCCTCCTCGTCGGCCCTGGTTTTCGGGGGTAACATGTCCGCATTGCCGGTCAGCCTGAAAGCCTCCCTTTCCACAGCCTCCCAGTCAATGTCTCCCGCAGCCCTTACGGCAGGCCTGAATTCGGTGATATGGCAGTTCTCAAGGATTTCATACCTTATGCCGTCGGGGAATTCAAAATCGGAAGGCACCACGGCATATTGCCAGGTGACCTCATTCTCCGGGATATCCGGGTCGTGGTAATAGTCCCCCTCCCTCTTGATCTGGAAATCCACGGGATGGTCCAGCATTTCCACGCCCAGGTCTTCGAGGAGATTGAACTGCTCTTCGCCGGATGGCAGGAAACGCACATACAGGTGTGTCGTATTTACGTTTACGTCGGCTTTGGTCGGATAAAGCGACACCAGGGCCTTGGTGATGTTGTCCACGGAATAAGGGTCCTCCAGCTTGTCGCCGAGGATTATCATCCCGTGCGAAAGGGTTTCCTGATTGTCGACATTCTCCCCCCTTCTGTTGAAGAAGTCCAGCGGATTGCACGCACAGACTGCTGCGGCGGCCGCGATGACGAGTAATTCCTTTTTCATTCTCTGCGGTGTTATAATCAACGCCGGCAAAGTTGAGAACGAAAAAAGCGTGTATCAAAAAAGTAAACGTTTACTTTCCGTTTTCGGCCACACACGCCGCTCCATGGCCTCAAGATTCCCAAACCTTAAAGCCATTTTGCAGCAAAAATCTTTTTTTTGAAATGCTTCCTAGAAGAAAACCACCTCTTTCCCTTCGATAGCGCTCATGAGGCTGTTGCCGAGACGGCTCACGCCGAAACGGAAAGTCTCCTTGTTCATCCATTCGGGGCCGAGGATCTCACAGCCGATGTGGTAGTAGCAAAGGGCGTCCTTGGCATTGGAAATGCCGCCCGCTGCCTTGAAGCCGACCTTCCTGCCGGTTTTGAGGTAGAAAGCCTTGATGCATTCGCACATGATGTACGCCGCCTCGGGAGTAGCGTTCACATCCACCTTGCCGGTACTGGTCTTGATGAAATCGGCACCTGCCTCCATCGCCAGGAAGGAAGCTTCGGCGATGTTTTCGGGAGTGCCGAGCAGACCGGTCTCGAGGATGACCTTGAGGACGACGCGGCGTCCGAGCTTCTTGCCACAGGCGTCGATCGCAGCCTTCATGGCGCGTATCTCGGCGGCTGCAGCTTCCATGTCTCCTGCAAGGAAAGAATTGAGAGCCAGCACGATATCCACTTCGTCAGCCCCGTTTTCCACCGCCAGTTCGCACTCGCGCACCTTCACTTCAAGGAAGCTCTGAGCGCTGGGGAAGCAGCTTGCCACGGTGGTGACATGCAGTTCCGCGGAAGGACGGGAGGCCTTGACTACCGGAGCGAAATTGGGATATACGCATACCGATGCCGGGAGCGGATAGGAGGGATACTCGCGGCACAGGCGCACCACCTTGTCGACGAGTTTCTTCACACTCTCCACAGTGTCCTGGGTACGCAGCGTGGTAAGGTCCATGAAGGAGAAGCAGGTCTTGAGGATTTCGGGAGAATCCATGTCCTTCTCGCTTCCTACGATTTTTCCGAGCGCCGCCTTCATCGCCTCGATGTCGGGGGCATAATTGTACTTCTGAGAATATGTCATGACTTTATCTGAATTTTAAACCCTTCATCAATAAGCGGTTGCACGAGCGAGCGCATTTCCTCACCCGAGAACTTGCCCAAGCCCTCTCCCGGAACGGGACGGTCGATGGTATAGACCATTATTTCGCGGGGGCGGAGTTTCCGTACGATGTCCATCCAGGGACCTAGCACTTCCGGCGAGGAAGAATCGAAACCGGGGGCCCTGAGGAACATGGTCTGGAGAATGAAGTCACCGTCGAAGGCCGCCAGATTGCGGACGACGTCCTCGACATGGTAATCGCCCTGCGGATGATTGATGATCCGTACGAGTTCGTCGCTGGGCGCATCCAGTTTGAGAATGGGCTTGTCAACCTTTCTGAGCGCATCGTAAATCTCCTTCCTGCCTATCATGGTGGCATTCGAGAGCACCGACACGACCGCATCGGGATAGTATCTGTCACGCAGCTCCAGGGTATCGTCGATTATCTGCGGAAACTCCGGATTCAGGGTGGGTTCGCCGTCTCCCGAGAAAGTGATCGAGTCGATGGGAACACCGGCCGCAGCACACTCCCGGAGCTTAGACTCGAGCGCAGAATGAACCTTTGCGGCAGTGGGCAGTTTACTGTCGCCACGTCCGTCCCGGTTCCAACCGCATTCGCAGTAAATACAGTCGAAATTACAGATCTTCCCTCTCTCTGGGAGCAGGTTTATCCCGAGTGAGTTCCCGAGCCGTCTCGACCGTATCGGTCCGAACACTGTCTCTTCGCGTAACATACAATTCTTTTCCTATTAGCGTATCGCGCTGGAAATTAACATATTCAGGAGCAAACTTATGCAGGTACTCCTCCAGTTCATTAATCTCTTTCTCGCGTATGGTTTCTTCCTTTACCGTCACCAGTTCCTTCTCGAGAATGTCGGCCGCGCGTTCATAAACTTTGGCATACAGAGGAGGATACTTCAGGTAATAATTCAGGCTTTTGTCGTAGTCTTTGAACGAATAGCCGTATTTTTCGAATATGATCCCGTAAAACAGAGTGGTGTCGGCAACTCGCCTGGCCGCCCGGTTATTGGTAATCCACTGGTCGGCAAGCAGCATTTCCGCGGTGATCCGTGCGAATTTCTTCTCGGGAATCACCTTCGCCCGCTTCCCGCACGCGGAGAGCGCGAGCAGAAGCACGAGTGCGGCCAATGCATGTTTTACTGCGGGTCTCATCTAAGTTCGGCGCCGAAATCCTTTTTGTAGCTATCCAGTATCCTGTTCATTATACGCTCGATGTCCTCGTCGGTGAGGGTGCGGTCGTTGTCGCGCAGCACGAAACTCATGGCATACTGCTTCTTGCCGAACGGAATCTTGTCGCCGCGATACACGTCGAACAGACCGACCTGACGGAGAATGTGCTTTGCATTTTTGAACGCCGAGGCGCGGAGTTCGCCGTAGCTGACCTTCTCGTCGAGAAGGAGGGCGAGGTCACGGCGCACCTGCGGGAACTGCGGGAGCTCGCTGAAGCTGACCTTGCCACGCTTGATGAGCGTGAAGAGCTCGTTCCAGTTGATCTCGCACGCAACGACTTCCTGCTTGATGCCGAAGCTCTTGGCGAGCGAAGGTTTGATTACGCCGATGACGGCCAGCTGCTTGCCCGAGCCGGGCAGACAGTATTTCATGCCTTCGGAGAAGACGTCTTCGGGGGCGGGGGCGGACGGGAGCTGATAAAGATCGATTCCGTAGCGCTTCAGGAGCAGCTCAAGATAACCTTTGAGCTGGTAGAAATCACCCTTGCGGGGCTGAGCGTCCCAGTTCTTTTCGGGAGTTCCGCTCATGAACAGGGCGAAGCAAGGATGCTCTTCGTAGCCTTCGAGAGTCTCGGGCGACTTTTCGGGAAGACGCTGATAGACCGAGCCGTATTCGAATGTCTTGATGCGGTAGATCTGGCGGTTCACGTTGTACGCCACCACCTCGAGGCCGTTCATGATGAGGGTCTGCCTCATTACGGCAAGGTCGGAGCTAAGCGGATTGACGATGTGCACGCAGCGCTCGGCCGGGAAGGCGGTCAGATTCTTATAATAGTCTTCCTTCGTGAGCGAGTTGTTCATCGTTTCAGTGAACCCGTTGGCAGCCAGGAAGTTGCTGATCTGGTTGCGGATGGCCTCAGGCTCGGGCCTGGGAGTCGCGTTCACGCTCATCTTCATATGGTGCGGAAGCGCGATGTTGTCGTATCCGTAGATCCTGAGGATCTCTTCGATCACATCCGCAGGACGGTAGACGTCTATCATGTAGGACGGGGCCTCCACCGTGGCGCCATGATCGTCTTTCTTCAGGAACTCGTAACGGAGGGCGCCAAGAATCGTCTCGATCGCCTCGCGGCCTATCTTCTGGCCGACGAACGCATCGATACGGTCATAGTCGATGTCGATGACCTTGTGCTCTATCTTCTTCGGGTACACTTCCTGAATGCCTCCTTCCACATGGCCTCCGGCCAGTTCGAGCACCAGCAGCGCCGCACGCTTGAGGGCGTAGATGACGACGTCCGGGTCGCATCCGCGCTCGTAACGGAACGATGCATCCGTCTGGAGCCCCTGGCTCTTGGAAGTGCGGCGTATGCTCGCGGGATCGAAATAGGCGCTTTCGATGAACAGGTCGGTGGTGGAATCGGTCACACCGCTTTCCTCTCCGCCGAACACGCCGGCGATGCACATCGGTCCTTCGGCGTTGGCAATCACCATGTCGGTGGCCTTGAGCTTGCGCTCGACGCCATCAAGCGTGCGGATAGGCTCGCCCTCGGCCGCCCTGCGGACTATCACCTTTCCGCCCTTGATCTTGGAGGCGTCGAAGGTATGCAAGGGCTGTCCGAGCTCGAACAGCACGAAATTGGAGATGTCCACCACGTTGTTGATGGGATGCAGGCCGATGCTCAGCAACTTCTGCTGCAGCCATTCGGGAGACGGTCCGACCTTGATACCCCTGATGGTGAGACCGGTATAGCGGGGAGCACCGTCGCTGTCGAGCACCTCAACCGGGATTCCTTCGCCGTCGCCTGGCTTGAAGGCGGAGACGTCCGGATATTTGATTCCGCCGTCCTTCCTGTTCAGGGCCATCCATGCATATATGTCGCGGGCCACACCTATGTGGGAGGCCGCATCGACCCTGTTAGCGGTAAGCTCATACTCTATGACCGCCATGGTCTTCAGGTGCAGATACTCCTTTGCCGGAGTGCCGATTACGGCGTCGGACGGGAGCACCATGATGCCTTCGTGGCTGGTGCCTATCCCCAGTTCGTCCTCGGCACATATCATGCCGAACGACTCGATTCCGCGGATCTTGCTTTTCTTTATCTTGAAATCTCCGGGGAGCACTGCTCCTATCCTGGCAAAGAGCACCTTCTGTCCTGCGGCCACGTTGGGGGCGCCGCATACTACGGTGAGGGGCTCTCCGGTACCATCGTCAACTTTGGTCACATGGAGATGGTCGGAATCCGGATGGGGCTCGCATTCAAGCACTTTAGCCACTACCACGCCTGCGAGTCCGCCGGGCACTTCCTCCTCCTCCTCGACGCCGGCTACCTCTATGCCGATATTAGTCATCACCTCGGCCACCTGTACAGGCGTGAGGTCACAGTCGAGATACTCCTTAAGCCAATTGTAAGAAACTTTCATATGTTATTGTTTTTTTATGTCTTCGGGGTTGAACAGACTCTCCACGAACGCTGCGCGGTCGAAAGGTTTCAGGTCGTCGATGCCCTCGCCGGTGCCTATGAACCTCACTGGCGTGCGGAAACTGTCCGTGAGGCCTACGACCACTCCGCCCTTTGCGGTGCCGTCCAGTTTCGTGACTACCATGGATGTGACGGTGGTGGCGCGGGCGAACTCCCTGGCCTGCTGGAAGGCGTTCTGGCCGGTGGAGGCGTCCAGGATCAGCATCACTTCATCGGGAGCGCCCGGGAAGGCCTTGCCGCAGACATTGCGTATCTTGCTCAGCTCGTTCATGAGGTCCGTGCGGTTGTGCAGGCGGCCGGCAGTGTCGATGAGCACCACGTCGGCGCCCCTTGCCACGGCGCTCTTCACGGTGTCGAAGGCGACGGAGGCGGGATCGGCGCCCATCTTCTGCTTCACTATGTCCACTCCGGCGCGCTGCGCCCAGATTTCCAGCTGGTCCACGGCGGCGGCGCGGAAAGTGTCGGCGGCACCCAGCACCACCTTCTTGCCCTGGCTCTTGAAGAGATGAGCCAGCTTGCCGATGGTGGTGGTCTTCCCCACTCCGTTCACGCCCACCACCAGGATGACATAGGGTTTGCGGTCCATGACCATGGGACCGGCTCCCTCCACGTCGAGCAGTTTGCCGATTTCATCGCGCAGATAGCCCACAAGCTCGTCGAAGGACATCATCTTGTCCTTGGCGACGCGCTCTTCCAGATTGTCTATGATCTTAAGCGTGGTGTCCACGCCCATGTCACTTTCAATCAGGGCCTCCTCTATGTTGTCCAGGGTTTCGTCATCCACCCTGGATTTCCCGGCTACGGCCCGGGTTATCTTTTGAAAGAAATTCAGTGCCATATAGTCTGCAATCAACAAATATAGTCATTTTAAAGCAAAAATGGAGCCGCTCCTGCATGGAACGGCCCCATTTTAAGATAATGATTATGCTTTACTTCTTGTTTGCGAAGTAATCCTTGGCCTTCTCGGCATCTACAAGCTGCTCCGTGAAGACATAGGCTCCGGTCTTGGGAGACTTGTCCATGCGGATGCATTTGACCATGCTCCTGGAGCCGGCCTTAGCTGCGAATGTTGCAACGGCTTTCTTTGCCATAATCTATTCTCCTTTTACTTTATTTCACGATGAACGGTGACCTTCTTGAGGAAAGGATTGTATTTCCTGCGCTCGAGGCGGTCGGGAGTGTTCTTCTTGTTCTTGGTAGTAATGTAACGAGACATTCCGGGAACACCGCTTTCTTTCTGCTCGGTGCACTCGAGGATGACCTGCACCCTGTTTCCTTTTGCTTTCTTTGCCATAATTCAAAAAATTTAAACAAGGTCTACATATCCTGCCTTGCGGGCCTTTGCGAGAGTGGCGTCGAGGCCGTTCTTCTCGATTTCCCTGATACCCTTGCAGGACACTTTAAGGGTGATGTACCTCTGCTCTGCCTCGCTCCAGAACTTCTTGTTCTTGAGGTTGAGGGAGAAGTCGCGCTTGGTACGCAGCTTGGAATGGGCAACATTGTTGCCTTTCATTCTTTTCCTTCCGGTTATTTGACAAACTTTTGCCATGACTTTATAATTTTTAATTTTTATTTCATTTTGCAGGCCGCACAAACTTCAAGAATCTGCGCCACCTTATGTTTTGCGGGAAATGCTTCCCGCGTACGGTCGAGAGCCAAATGACAGACGGGGTTCCGACGATATGGTCTTCGGGAACGAAGCCCCAGTACCGGGAATCGAGGGAATTGTGCCTGTTGTCTCCCATCATAAAGTAGTAGTCCTGAGCGAAGGTATAACTGCCTTCTTCCAGAGCCTTTTCGGGATCGTGATGTTCATAGTCGCGGATAAGCCTCTCATACAGAGGATAATTCTCCTCCGTAAGTTCCACCGTGGCTCCCTTTTTGGGAATCCATAGCGGACCGAAGAAATCGCGTGTCCAATGATAGTTTTCGTTGAAAGGGAATATGGAGAGATACCCATCGGGCTCATCCGCCGGATACCTGTCCAGATTCGCTTCCACGCTGACCACGTTGCTGTAGGACTCGATTTGGGAAAGCATTTCCGCAGTGAGCGGCATTGCCGGATAACCGGGCAGGCTCGCATCGTAATACAGTTCCTCGAGATTCAGACCCAGCTTGGACAGAACCTTCGAATTGATCCTGCCGCCGGAAGTCGTGACCCTGTAGCTGAGCTGCTGGCCGTCATAGACCTTTTGCTTTTCGCCGTTCACCCATACGAGGCCCTCGCGGACTTCGAGGGTGTCGCCGCTTACAGCTACACACCTTTTCACGTAGTGGTCTTTCTTGTCCGAAGGACGGACAATCACGGGACCCAGATTGTCAATGACCTGTTTTCTCCCCATCATACGGCAAAGGGCGTAATAGTCTTCTGCCGGGGCTTTCCGGAGAACGGTATCTCCGTTGGGGAAGCCGAAAACCACACAGTCTCCGCGTCTTACTTCCCTGAAGCCTTTCAGGCGCCTGTAATCGTTCTGGATGAGAGTCGAGTAGGACTCGCGGCCAAAGATTACGTTGTGCGTAAAAGGTATGGTCAGGGGCGTCTGGGGAACGCGTGGCCCATATGTCAATTTGCTCACGAAGAGATGGTCTCCGGTATAGAGAGTACTCTCCATCGAGGAAGAAGGAATCTTGAATGCCTGAAAGAAGAACATGTTGATGAAGGTGACCACGATTACCGCGAAGATGATGGCGTCGAGCCAGTCATTTGCAGCGCTGTGTTTCTCGCCTTCCTTGTAGCGTTTTTTCCAGAAGTTCCAATGCACCTTCTTGGTTATGAAGATGTCAAAGATAACTACCAGGCCGAACAGCCACCAAAAGTTCCCCAGCCAGACGACCCACAGAACATAGAGCAAAGCCCAGAAAGTGAACTTTGTCCACTTGTTTCCCGTGAATTCCTTCAGGCTCACTACAATATTGCTACTTTACAGATTTTACGATGGCTTCGAAAGCCTGCGGATTGTTCATGGCCAGATCGGCGAGCACCTTGCGGTTGAGACCGATGTTCTCCTTGGCGAGTTTGCCCATGAACTGGGAATAGGTAAGGCCATACTGGCGTGCGGCGGCGTTGATGCGCTGGATCCAGAGTGCACGGAATGCACCTTTCTTGCGGCGACGGTCGCGATACGCGTAGGAAAGACCTTTTTCGTAGGTGTTCTTAGCAACGGTCCAGACATTGTTCCTGGCGCCGAAATTGCCGCGGGTTCTGCTGAGAACCTTCTTACGGCGAGCCCTGGAGGCTACAGAGTTTACACTTCTTGGCATGATTCTTTGCTTTTAGAGGACTAACAATTCCTTGACCTGCTTGACGTTGGTCTTGTCGAGGATGGTGAAGTGATCAAGATTGCGTTTCTGCTTCTTGGTCTTCTTGGTGAGGATGTGGCTGTGGTAAGCGTGCTTCCTCTTGATTTTTCCCGATCCGGTAAGCGCGAAACGCTTTTTGGCACCGGAGTTGGTTTTAAGCTTTGCCATTTTGTTTGGTTTTAATTAATATTACAATT
>JAILQG010000028.1 GCA_024699055.1 Bacteroidales bacterium | reverse complement strand
TTCCAGATACCGTCGATATAAACGGCGCGGGGAGCATCGACAATCTTGTAGCCCTCTTTCTCCAAGTAGGCGAAAAGTTCAACGTAGTTGTCGTACAATTTGTCATACGGGCCGAAGACCTTCAGGCAAGCCGCCAGCGGTACAGCCGGGATATCTTTGAACTTGATGAGAGCGGAGTCAGTGCCTTTCTTAGTCACCTTCTCACAGTACTCGATGTCGATGTCCTGCGGCTTGTAGCCGCCGTGTTCGATGGTGTAGCAGTAGCCCGGTTCCGGGCATTCGCATCCCAGACGGGCCATCTCCGGGCCGATTACCTCATAACAAAGGCGGCCGAGGTCATCGAAAGAAGGAATGATGGTTCGGTGGCTGGCCACAGTAATGGCCGGAAGTGATTCAAAGTAAACTTTTTCCATTTTGTGCAACTTCTTTTGGGAAGCCACCACCGCCTTGAGCATCCGTTTCCGCTCCTTGAGTACCGCCAGCTCTTCCTCACATCTGCGTATCTTCTCCTCCAGCGACTCCACCGTCGGGAAATGCTGATCATCGTCCCACAGGTCCCGGATCTCTTCCAGCGAGTACCCCATACTTTTGAGTTTGGTGATGCCGAAGATCTTCTGTAACTGACCTACGGAATAATAGCGGTACCCGGTGTCCCGGTCCACAATCTCCGGCGTGAGCAGGTCAATCTCCTCGTAATGCCTGAGCGCCCTCACGGTCACTCTGCCCAGGCGGGAAAACTCCCCGATTTTCAACTTGTTTTTACCCATAACAATTTGTGCACTTTTGTTATTCGCCGGCAAAGATAATACGTGCCGTAGGGTACGAGTCAAGAGAAAAGTTAAAAAACCTGCTTCGTTCTGATAAAATGCCCCTCCTGGACGGCGGCAAACGTGGCTATAGCAGCAACGATGGAAATAGGAGTCACTGTGCAGAACACTGCCGGCACCGCCAGAAACAGAAGTAGCCCGGTCAATTTGTTAGCCAAAGTGTGAGGAAAACAGAATCGTTTAAAGACGAACAGGGCTGAGATTTGGTTCACCATCTTGATGATGACAATCGCCCCAGCCCAAATCCAAAGCCACGCTGGAATCTCCAGCACCGGCAACAAGCGAATGGCGCAACATGCCACGAATACGATGTCGGCCACACTATCCCAAATGGCCCCGGCATCGGTCTCTGCGTGGAGTTTCCTGGCCAGCCAACCGTCAACCATATCACTGATGCCACACAACGCATAGAGTACCCAGAACGGCCATTCCGTTACATCGTAAAATAGCAGGCCGATGGAGCCTGCTATCCTGAATACAGATATGATATTCGGCAAATGTGTTTTGTAACTCATTCAATCACAAAACTGCGCGGATAGAAATCGCTGTAGAAGCGGCCGTCGGAGGCTGTGAACTTCAGGACGCAGTAGTTCGGGTCGGTGATGCCGCCGGGATAGTATTCCGTGTCACCGTCGCGCCAGATCATCTCCTTTGAGGCGGCATCCGTAAGCACTTCCATCGTGCCGCGCAACATCATACCCTTGAAACCTTCCGCATCGCAGAAATAGATGCTGGCCTTGGGGTTCGCCTTGTAATGAGCTACGCGCAAGGAGAAGGTATTGGTGGTGAAATAGAACACTTTAATACCTTCACGCACACGGGGCGACAGCATCGCCTTGGCACACGGATATCCTTCATCATCCACGGAAGAAATGAAGGCAATCGGAAGTGTGTCGGCCATTTGCCCGATGAGCTCCTTCACTCCGGCCAAAGCCGGATTCTCCGGTGCTGAATCTGTAATTGTCAGTTCCTTGCGCCAACGTTTCAGATGCGGAAAATACATCTTCATCCGGCCGATGTACTCTTCCTTCGTGATGGGTTTCGGCAGCCCTTTGTTCACCTCGTCCACGAACTGGGCGCAGTGTTCGATCATCTCATCCATAGTGCACTCCTGCAGGAACTTCCCGTCCTTATAGCAGTACATGCAATATTCTTCGTTTTTGCTCCCGTCGGCATTGGTGCCGAGGATTTCCGTAGTGAGCGGCATTCCGCAGCTCTGGCAAAATTTCTGTTCCATATGATACTTTTATTTGCGTTTAAATATAGGAAATAATTACATTCTGGCCTTGCTGTCGGCGCCGGCGCCTGTGCCGCGGTACTTGCTCTGGGCTGTGTTGAAATTGTAGCGTACGGATAGTTTCACCTTCTGGGTGTCCAGCAGGTTTGTCTGCATGATGGTATGGCTGCCGAAGTCGGAATAGGGGCTGAAAAATGCGTTGCGCGTAAGGTCATTTCCTTCGAGGCGCACAACAAGCGAACCGTCACGGAGAAGCGTCTTCTGCACAGCTGCCGTGAGGTCAACGAACCAGTTGGTCATATACAGGTTCCTGGAATAGCCGGGACTCATAAATACTCCTCCCAGTTCAAACTGCCATCCTCCATTCACGGTGAAGGTATTGAAAAGCTGGGCAAAGAAGATGGGCTTGTTATTGAACGTAGTTACGCGGATGCCGGACTCTTCACGGGGATCCGGTGCATTTATAGTGAACCACTGAGGAAGGATACCAAATGTATAATTCATATTCCAGGGTCCTACGGTTGGGGTCAGATTAACATAGGCGGACATCATGCGGAAAGGTGTTTCAATGTTACGGGGCTTTACCAGCACCACGCCGTCGTCGCCGTAGGGCGAGGACCAGGTTACGATGGCATCGTCGGTACGGGTGTAGTTGAACATAAACGTTACCCATTTCCACACGGCGGTAAGGCCGATATTATGGGACAGTTCCGGCTGCAACTGGGAATTGCCGCTCTGC
>JAILQG010000103.1 GCA_024699055.1 Bacteroidales bacterium | reverse complement strand
GTCCAGAGCACCTTTCCGGAAGTGTCCCTGATGGTGTCGTCCATGCTGTCCCAGACACCCTTCGTGCCCCTCACTATCTCCCTGATCTGGTTGCCGCAGCCGTCTATCTGGCGGCACATGCTGTGCAGATGCACTCCGTTTTCAAACTCGAAGTCGACGCTGAAGTTGTCGTACTGGTCGCCCGTGAGCCTGCGCTGGCGGCTGCCGAAGCCCGTGGCCTTGATGGGGTGTTTGCCGGTCATCCACATGAACACGTCGATGTTGTGGACGTGCTGCTCGCAGATATGGTCGCCGGAGAGCCACTTCCAGTTGACCCAGTCGCGGATCATCCACTCCATGTCGCTCCAGCCTTTCTCGCGGTTCCTGCACCAGAGCATGCCCTGGTTCCAGTAGACGTTGCCGCCGGTGATT
This sequence comes from Bacteroidales bacterium, assembly GCA_024699055.1. Taxonomy (GTDB): domain Bacteria; phylum Bacteroidota; class Bacteroidia; order Bacteroidales; family UBA932; genus Cryptobacteroides. The sequence goes on along the minus strand of JAILQG010000103.1, from coordinate 15,095 downwards.
TCGCCTATCATGCCCTCCTGGATCTTCTGGAAGGCCTCCACGTAGCAGCGCTGATGGTGGCGCTGGGTGCCGGTGACCACGCTGAGCCCCTTGGCCTGCGCCTGCCTTGCCGTGGCCATGATGAGGCGGTAGCCCTTGGCGTCCACCGCGATCGGCTTCTCAAGGAAGGAATGTACGCCCTTATCGGTGGCATACTGGAACATCATCGGGCGGAACACGGGCGGGGTGGTGAGGATCACCATGTCCACTCCGGAATCGATGACCTTCTTGTAGGCGTCGAAGCCTACGAAGCAGTGGTCGTCCGGAACCTCCAGGCTACGCCTTTCCCTGAGATTATTGCGGACACCCTCGAGCCTGTCGGCATAAGTGTCGCCGAGGGCGAAGACGGTGATCCCGTCAGCGGCGTTGAGCAGGTCTTCCAGGGCGCCGGAACCGCGGCCGCCGCATCCGACCAGGCCAACCTTGAGCGGCTTGCCGTCGATGGCCTTGTCCATCAGTTCCGGAACGTAATAACTGCCCTTTTCGCGGAGAGGAACGTTGCCTTTGCCGCTGCATGAGGTGAGGATGGAGGGAACTGCGATGCCCGCCGCGCCTATGAGCGCGGAACGGGTGAGGAATTCCCTGCGGTTGATTTTCTTGGTCATATCTTATTCTGTTTTAATGTTTTCGGGTACTTCGCAGACCACCCTGAAGCCTATGCCCACTACGTCTGAATACCACCAGATGCTCTTCGGGCTCTGCGGGTCGGTGAGCAGCCATGCGTCGTGATGCGTGTGCGAACGGGCCGCGCAGCGCAGCTCCTGCGGCATGTCGCTGTAGCAGCCTCCCCTCACCACGTATTCCTCGCCTTCAGCGGGGCCGGTGGGGTTGGTGACGCTTCCCTCGCGATAGGCGTCGGGGGAGTATTTATCGGAGCAGTATTCCATTACGTTGCCGAGCATGTTCCTGAGCCCGAACGGGTTGGCCTGCACCGCATCTGGTTCCTGGGTGCGTCCTCCGCTGTTGGCCCCCGATACGGTATACCGTACGAGGCTGTCTTTGCTGGCCGGGAAGATGCGGTTGAAGAGCCCCTTTCCGCCGAGTTTGGCCGGATCGCCTTCGAAGAAGTAGGGGGTTTCAGTGCCGGCCCTGGCGGCATATTCCCACTCGGCCTCGGTAGGAAGCCTGTACTTGCGGCCGGTCTTGAGCGAGAGCCACTGGCAGAAGGTTTCGGCGCCGTAATGGGTCATGGTTATGGCGGGCCGCGAACCCATGCCCCAGCCGTGGTCGGGGAATCCGAAGGGCGGGGTGGGGCCCGACACCGCGTCTATGTCCGGGCGGGTGTTGTTGGCGTAAATCACCGCCGGGGGAGTGCGGCCCTCCGACATCGTCTCGTTGTAGAAGGCCCAGAACTGGTCCCAGCTTATCTCGTCCTTGCCCATGAAGAAGGGGGACAGGGTGACCTGGTGCACAGGGCCTTCGTCCTCCCTGCGGCAGGGTTCGCTGTCGGGGCTGCCCATGGCGAAACTGCCTCCCGGGATAGCCACCATTTCGATGGCGGCGCCGGTGCCGGGGATGGTCTCGGTGAAGTCGGCGAACGCTTCCACTTCGGCGGGCTTCTCATACCTCACCCCCGTAGACACGGCCACCTTTCCGGTGAGCTGCCCATGCTGGTAGCCGGGCATGTAATGGCCAGCGTCGAGATGGCAGCTGATGCACTGCAGGTCGGTATTCGACTTTTTCTTGTCTTCGTAGTAGAGGTGCGCAGTGATGGCCTCGTCGGTGACGCCCTGGGGGTAGAGGTTGTTGTGGCAGGCCTCGCAGGATTCGTTGAAGACGGTTTTCCTGGCGTGCGCGAGCTCCTTCATCGCCTCCCAGTCGATCTTGTCCTTGTCTTTGGTGAGATGAGTCCACATGTGGGAGACGCCCGCCTGCATCTTCTTTGTGAGATGAGAGAACTTGCCGGAAGGCGGGAGATGGCAGGCAGCGCAGTCGGTGACGGTGCCGGTGGAGCCGTTGTAGTGGACGGACTGCTTCCAGGCGGCGTCTGCGTCTTCGTGGTCGTGACAGGACATGCAGTACTCATTGGTGGACGTCCGTTCCATGACGTAACTGAATCCCACGGCGCATGCGGCCGCGATGACGATGCCGCATATCACCAGAAACCAGATTGTCTTCCTGTCTTTCATTCGTGTCTTACAAAATTAACATTTTTTCATCAAAATTATTATCTTTGGAAAACATTAAAACTCACCCCCATGTCAGACATTTCAAGAAGAGAATTCCTCAAGAAGAGCGGAATGGCGGCAGCGGCGCTCGCCGTCCTTCCCGACGCCCTGCTCGACGCCGCCGGCAAGCCGGTTCCTGCAGCCGGTGCGTTCAAAGCGCCGAAGGCGGCTACCGATAAACTCAACATTCTCGGTGTCGGTATAGGCGGACGCGGCTCCGGCGACCTCCGCGAGATGGAAACCGAAAACATCATCGGCCTCTGCGACGTCGACTGGAAGTATGCCGGCCACGTATTCGACCGCTATCCCAAGGCAAAGCGTTTCAACGACTACCGCAAGATGTTCGACAAGATGCTCGACAAGGCCGATGCCGTGATGGTCGCCACCGCTGACCACACCCACGCCATCATCGCCGCCGATGCCATTGCCGCAGGCAAGCACGTATACGTTGAAAAGCCCCTCACCCTGTACGCCTACGAGTCCAGGCTCCTCGCCAAACTGGCCAAGAAATACGGCGTGGCCACCCAGATGGGTAACCAGGGCGCTTCCAGCGAAGGCACCCGCAAGGCCCTCAACTGGCTGTGGAACGGCGAGATAGGCGAGGTCCGCAAGATCGAGGCCTTCACCGACCGTCCAATATGGCCGCAGGGCATCCCCACCCCCAGCGAAAAGATGCCTATTCCCAAGACCATGAACTGGGACGCCTTCATCGGCCCCGCCCGCTACCGCGAATACAACGCGGCCTACACCCCGTGGAACTTCCGCGGCTGGTGGGACTTCGGCTCCGGCGCCCTCGGCGACATGGCCAACCACATTCTCCAGGTGGCTTTCCTCGGCCTCAACCTGGGATCTCCCTCCGAGGTCATCGGCAGCTCCACCATGCTCATGAGCGACTCCTGCCCCACCGCGGAGCGCATCACCTACCGCTTCCCCGCCCGTGAAAACATGCCCAAGCTGGCGCTCCCCGAATGCGAGCTCACCTGGTTCGACGGCGGCATCCAGCCCAGCAGGCCCATCGACATGCCGGAAGGCAAGCAGTTCGACCCGAACGGAGTCTGCATCTTCTACGGCTCCAAGGACACCATGGTCGTAGGTACTTACGGCGCCGAGCCGTTCCTCTGCTCCGGCCGCGAGCCCGTCGTTCCCGAGCGCTGCCGCGTCATCGAGACCAGCCACCAGCAGGACTGGATCCGCGCCTGCAAGGAAGACAAGGCGAACCGCGTCATCACCGCATCCGACTTCAGCCTTTCCGGCCCGCTCAATGAAATGATAGTCATGGGCGTAGCAGCTGTCCGCCTGCAGTCCCTGGGCCAGTGGCTCAAGTGGGACGGCGAGAACATGCGCTTCACCAACATCCCCGCCGACGCCACCATCCGCGACGTGGTGGTCGACAAATTCAACATCGTCGACGGCCATCCCACCTTCGACCGCGAATACAGCGAGCCGGTGAACGCCCGCGAGTACGCCGCAAGGCTCATCAAGCCGGTCTACCGTAAAGGCTGGACCCTTCCCGAAATTCCGAATGTCTAACCGAAACCATAAATCAAAATGAAAAAAGTCTTATTGTACATCCTTCTGTTCCTCGTGGGCGGAGTCTGCGGATATTTCCTCGGCAAGGGCTGCCCCGGAGCTGCGAAGGACAAGGAAAAAGTTGAAATGGATCCCCTCGCTTACACTGTAGTGGAAAAGGCACAGGTCGACCTTTCCACCTATGCCAAAGATGCCGAAGGCTACATCACCCTGTTCGACGGCAAGAGCCTTGACGGCTGGCGCGGCTACGGCAAGGATGCCGTTCCGGTAAACTGGAAGATCGAAGACGGCACCCTCAGCTTCAAGGGCTCCGGCAACGGCGAGGCCCAGTCCGACGGCGGCGGAGACATAATCTTCGCGCACAAGTTCAAAAACTTCCAGCTCGACTTCGAGTGGAAGATTTCCAAGGGCGGCAACTCCGGCGTCTTCTATCTTGCCCAGGAAGTCACTGTTCCCGGCGACAAGGGCGAAGAATACCTTCCCATCTGGGAGAGCGCTTCCGAGTACCAGGTCCTCGACAATGAGAACCATCCCGACGCCAAGCTCGGGGTCGACGGCAACCGCCAGAGCGCTTCGCTCTACGACATGATTCCCGCCAAGCCCCAGAACTCCAAGCCTTACGGCGAGTGGAACACCGCTTCCATCATGGTCTACGGCGGTACTGTGGTCCATTCCCAGAACGGCGTGAACGTGGTCGAGTATCATCTGTGGACTCCCAAGTGGAACGAGATGCTCCAGGCCAGCAAGTTCAAGGAAGGCGGCGACTTCCCGGTCGCCTACGTGCTCCTCAAGGAAATGGGCGGCCCGAACCACGAGGGCTACATCGGTTTCCAGGATCACGGCGACGACGTGTGGTACCGCAACATCCGCATCAAGGAACTCTAGCCATGCGTAAATACCTGTTCCTGTTCATGGCGGCAGCAATGTTTTCAGCATGCGGGAAGCCCGCGGCCCTGCCCGAAAAGGAAATGAGCCTCCAGCTCTATTCCATCCGCGAACTCATAGGCAACCCCGAGCTCTACGCCGCCAACCACGAAGAAGTGTTCGCCGCCCTCAGGCAGATGGGCTTCACCTCGGTGGAGGCCGCATCCTACGGCGACGGCATGTTCTACGGCGTGACTCCCGAGCAGTACAAGGCCGATGTCGAAGCGGCTGGCCTCAAGCCCCTGTCTTCGCACGCCACCCGCAACCTGACTCCGGAAGAGACTGCAGCACATGACTTTACGGCAGCGCTGGAATGGTGGAAGCAGGCCATAGCCGCCCACAAGGCGGCGGGCATGGAGTACATCGTCACTCCCTGGTCGGACGTCCCCGCCTCCCTCGCCGAACTGCAGACCCGCTGCGAGTTCTTCAACGAGGTCGGCAAACTCTGCAACGAGGCCGGCCTGAAGTACGGCTACCACAGCCATTCGCACGAGTTCACCGAAGTCGAAGGCGTGAAGATGCTCGACTATATGATAGAGCACACCGACGCCGACAAGATGTTCTTCCAGATGGACGTCTACTGGGCGGTCTACGGCAAGCAGAGCCCCGTGGAATACTTTGAGAAGTACCCGGGCCGTTTCACCATGCTTCACATCAAGGACAAGTACCAGGTGGGACGCAGCGGCATGGTTGGCTTCGACGCCATCTTCGGTGCAGCCGCCGTGGCCGGGCTCAAAGACTATGTCGTAGAGCTCGAGGGCATGCCCGCAGGAGGCAATATAATGGACGGAGTCCGCGAGAGTGCAGAATATCTGCGCGCGTCTCCGTTCGTAAAGGCTTCGTACAGGTAACTACTTGTTCTTCAGCACGGTTCCGCCATCCGAGTAATCCACGACGATGGCGGAATCTTTGTGTACCCTGCCCTCCAGGATTTCGCGGGCGAGTTTGTTCACCAGCTCCCTCTGGATGAGGCGCTTCACGGGACGGGCTCCGAAAGCCGGGTCGTAGCCGTCGCGCACCATCGCGTCTTCAAAGGCGGGGGTGTATTCCAGCACCACGTTGTCAGCCTCGAGTTTCTTCTTGAGGATAGCCATCTGCAGCCTCACGATTTCGCGGATGTTGTCCTGCGTGAGCTGGTCGAACACCACTATCTCGTCTATACGGTTGAGGAATTCGGGGCGCATGCGCAGCCTGAGCTCATCCTGCTTGAGGTTGCTGGTCATGATGAGGATGGTGTTCTTGAAGTTCACCGTGCGTCCCTTGTTGTCGGTAAGCCGCCCGTCGTCAAGCACTTGCAGAAGCGTGTTGAACACGTCGGAATGGGCCTTCTCGATCTCGTCGAGCAGGATTACCGAATAAGGTTTGCGCCTGACGGCTTCGGTGAGCTGACCGCCTTCGTCGTATCCCACGTATCCCGGAGGCGCGCCGATGAGGCGGCTCACCGTATGGGCTTCCTGATACTCGCTCATGTCGATGCGGGTCATCATGCTTTCGTCGTTGAAGAGGAATTCCGCCAGCGCCTTGGCGAGCTCGGTCTTGCCCACGCCGGTGGAACCGAGGAACAGGAACGAGCCTATGGGACGGTTTTCGTTAGACAGCCCCGCACGGCTGCGCCTGACTGCGTCGGACACCGCCGCGATGGCCTTGTCCTGGCCTATGACGCGCTTATGGAGCTCGCTTTCCATGCGCAGGAGCTTCTCCTTCTCGCTTTCCAGCATGCGGTTCACGGGGATTCCGGTCCAGCGGGCCACGATCTCCGCGATGTCTTCGGGAGTCACCGCCTCCGACATGATCGGGTTCTTCACCGCGGCCTGCTTCTCTTCGAGTTCGGCGATGCGTTGCCTGGCCGCGGCTATCTTGCCGTAGCGCAGTTCCGCCACCTTGCCGTAGTTGCCCTGCCTTTCGGCGATGCGGGCCTCGTTCTCGTCGGCCTCTATGGACTGGCGCATGTCCTGAAGCTCCTTGAGGGTGCTCTTTTCGGCATCCCAGCGTTTCATGAGCTCATCCCTTTCGGCCTGAGCCTCAGCGAGTTGGCTGTCTATCTTTTCGGACTTGAGCGATGTGCCCTCACGCTTCACCGCTTCCTTTTCAATCTCCAGTTCGCGGATTTTCGAGTCGAGGACATCGATGGGTTCGGGAACGCTGTTCATCTCGAGGCGCAGCTTGGATGCCGCCTCGTCCACCAGGTCGATGGCCTTGTCGGGGAGGAAGCGGTTGCTGATGTAGCGGTGGCTCAGGTTCACGGCGGCGATGAGCGCGTCGTCCTCGATGCGCACCTTGTGGTGGTTCTCGTATTTTTCCTTCAGGCCGCGCAGGATGGCGATGCTCTCCGCGGGGGAGGGCTCGTCTATCATCACCTTCTGGAAGCGGCGTTCCAGCGCCTTGTCCTGCTCGAAATACTTTTGGTATTCATCGAGGGTGGTGGAACCTATGGTGCGCAGCTCGCCCCTTGCCAGGGCGGGTTTCAGGATGTTGGAGGCATCCATGGCGCCGGAGCTGCGGCCCGCGCCGACAAGGGTGTGGATCTCGTCTATGAAGAGGATGATATCTCCCTCGCTCTCAACGACTTCCTTCACTACGCCCTTGAGCCTTTCCTCGAATTCGCCTTGGTATTTCGCGCCGGCGATGAGCGAGCCCATGTCCAGCGAGAAGAGCCTTTTCCGCTTCAGGTTCTCGGGCACCTGACCGTCCACTATCTTGGCCGCGAGGCCTTCGGCGATGGCGGTCTTGCCCACGCCCGGCTCACCGACCAGGATGGGGTTGTTCTTGGTGCGGCGCGACAGTATCTGCAGCACGCGCCTGATTTCGTCGTCACGGCCTATTACGGGGTCGAGCTTCCCTTTGGAAGCCGCCTCGGTAAGGTCGTTCGCATATTTGTTTAAGAATTCGTATTGCTTGTTTTCCATAATACAATTAACCTCCTTCGCGGTGAAGGAGGTCAAATTGCATTCCACTGACAATTTGTCAGGGCTGCCGGAGTGGCCTCGTGCCGGAACAGCCTACAGCGTGCGGTAGCGCTCGCCGTAATAGAGCTGCTGCCCGAGGTAATCGTCGGGATAGCTGATTTCGAAGTCGACCACCTTGCGGCCCTCGCCGAAGACCGGGGTGATTTCCGGATTGACGAAACCGCCGTAAGGCTTGAGGTCCAGTGCCTCGTACCTCTCGCGCACTTCCTTGTGCAGGACGGGGTCGATATTGGTGCCGTAACCCTCCACGAGGGCCTTGCCGGCCTCATAATCGCCTTCGCTCTTGATCCGCTGGATTTCGGCGAGAAGCTCGGCGAACAGGCCCCTCAGGGCTTCGTAGTCGTTCACCACGAAATAAGTCTTGCCGTCGCGCACCTTCTTTTCGATCACGTTCCGGTCCGCGCCCTTCTCGTAACACCACATGGCGATGAGCTCGCGGTCCTGCATGTGCGCCTCGGTATTCTGCTTGCCGAGCTCCACGCGGGTGAACTGGGTCATGAGGCCGTTGCGGATATAAGAGGCGTATTCGGCCTTGTAGGCTTCCTTGTCGGGCACGATCCCGAGCTCCACCATCTTCGGATCGGCGCTGTAATACAGGCCGAAGAGGTCGGCGCGGGCCTCCTCGAGGGCGCTCTGGTATTCACCGAGGGCGGTCGAGGACACTCCGGGAAGGAGCTGGCCGCTGCCGTGGCCGAGGCATTCGTGGAGGTCGGTGTGGATCTCGCTCATATAATCGCCGTATTTCTTGGCAAGGTCTATTTCGGCCTGGTCCCATGCGAACTCGGAAAGCACGCTCTTCGGGTTTTCGAGGGCCGCCTTGTCATAAGCGTGGGTGATGTTGGCGATGGTGACGCTCTTGGAGCCGAACTCCTTGCGGATCCAGTCTGCGTTGGGCAGGTTGATGCCGATGGGAGTGGAGGGATAGCAGGCGCCCGCCAGGGCCACCGCGTTGATGACCTTAGCGGAGATGCCGCGGCATTCGGCTTTCTTGAAGCGCGGATCCACCGGTGAATTGTCCTCGAACCACTGGGCGTTGGCGCTGAGCAGCTCGGTACGGGCCGACGCGGCGGAATCCTTTACGTTCACGACGGCTTCCCACGTGGCTTTGCGGCCGAGCGGGTCGTCGTAGTCTTCGATGAAGCCGTTGGTATAGTCCACGATGCCGAGGGAGTCCTTGACCCACAGGATGTTATAATCGTCCCAAGTGCGGAGGTCGCCGCTCTCGTAGTAGGCGATGAGCTTGTCGATACCCTCTTTCTGGAGGTCGTTTTCGGCGAATTCCCTGGCCTTGCGGAGCTCGCTGCAGATGCGTTCGATGGCGGTGGAATAGATGCCTCCGACCTTCCATTTCTTTTCCACGAGCCTGCCGTTCTCCTTGACCACCTTGCTGTTGAGGCCGTAGGAAATGGGGTGGGGATCACCCGGACGGGCCTGGGCGGCGTAGAATGCGTCCACCTCGCCGCGGGTTATTCCCTCGCCGTAGAAGTTGACCGCCGAAGCCGCCACGATGTCTTTGCTGCGGTCGGTGCTGCGCCTCTGCGGGTAGATGTCTGGGTCGTAGATGATATCCAGCATCTCCTCGGCGTTCAGGCTCAGCCCTTCGGCGCCCGTCCAGCGGGTCTCGCCTTCGACCGCCAAATTGCCGTCCTTCGATACGTCGGCGAGGAGGGAGGCGAAATACTCCCTGCTGCATGCCGGGAAGAACTTGTCTTCGGCATAATGGTGATGGATGCCGTTGGAGAAGAAGACGCGCTTCGCGTATACCACGAAATTCTCCCATTCTTCACCGCTGCGCTCGCCGCCATAGTTGTTGAAGATGTCTTCGATGGCGTGCCTGATGGGCAGGTTGTAACGGCAGTACTGGTCCCAGGTTATGTCGCGGCCGAACTTGGCTGCTTCCGACAGATGGAAAATGTACTCCTTCTGCTGAAGGGAAAGGCTCTCCCAGCCGGGAACCTGGTAACGCATGATTTTCAGGTCTGCGAACTGGTCGATGGTGTACTTGAATTCCGCCTCCTGAGGAGCTTTTTTGGAGCATGCCGACGCCGCGGCAGCTCCCGCGAGCAATAGAATCATCTTGTAGAGTTTCATATAATTGCGGTTATCTGTATACTGGTTTGCGAATTTACGAATTTATTCTCAATACCCGTCAGGACTGACGGGAATGTAGTTCTCAAGGCTCCTGCAGCAAGCCTGCGAGAACTCCTGGGCGTAGCCGATGATTGCGTCCCATGCGGGCCCGGGCAACCCTTCCAGCAGGTCTTTACGGGAGATATCCTCCTTTATGAGACCGTAGGCTATGCCGGCGTTGAAGCTGTCCCCGGCGCCTATGGTGCTGAGCGTATCTATCTTCTCCACAGGATATTCCAAGGTTCGCCCGCCTTCCCTGAGCATGATTGTCCTCGGCCCGTCGGTGCGGATGAAACGGGGGCAGCCGGGATCCTCGCCGCCGAAGGCGGTGGCAATGTCGTCTGCGCTGGCGCGCACTATGTCGGAGTCCGCCATGTTGTGCGCGATAAACGGCCTGAGCAGCGAGAGGTCCTTGGCGTGCGAGGGGCGGAAGTTGATGTCGTAATAGACGATGGCGCCCGCCTTGCGTGCCTTGTCCAGCAGGCGGGTGATGTGCCCCCTCAGTGCCGGCGCCACAGCGAAGTAGGAGCCGAACACCACGATGTCGTCGGGATTGATTTCGGGCAGCGTGAAGTGGGGCCTTTCGGTGGGTTCGTCGCGGTAGAAACTGTAGTGGGCGTCGTTGTGCTCGTTCAGGAAGGCGAGCGAAAGGTTGGTCTTGTGGCCGGTGTGCTCGTACAGGAAACCGGTGCTCACTCCGTTAGCGGTGAGGAAATCCTTCACCAGCTTTCCGGCGTCGTCACCGCCGACTTCACCCACGAAGCAGGTCTCCACTCCGGCTCGCCCCAGCGAAATGGCCGTGTTGAAGGTGGAGCCCCCTGGATTGGCGCTCAACGGCTTGCCGCCTTTCATGAGGATGTCGAGCACTATTTCGCCCGAGCAGATTACCTTTCTCTTTCCTTTTCCTGTTGTTTCCATCGTGCCATAAAGATACTGATTTTTTTATCCCAAATTGCCTTTTTTGCTATATTTGCGCCGCTAACCATATAAGCGAAACGAAAACCTATGACTGCAAAGAAGAAAAGCCACCGCTACATAGTGGAAGCCGTCATTTTCCTGGTCCTCATAGTGGCCCTGTTCGGGGGGCTCGGCGCCGTGATGGGCGGTGAGAATCTCACCCGCACCCTTATGAACACGGCCCACGACCTGCTTCTGAACACCGTGTTCTGGCTCATGGGCGTCTGCGTAATCGCCGGGGCGCTTAGCAAGATGCTGTCGGAATTCGGAGTGGTGGAACTTCTGGAAAAGCTGCTGCGTCCCCTCATGAAGCCGCTTTTCAACCTGCCCGGCGTGGCCGCCCTCGGCGCAGTCATGACCTTCCTTTCCGACAATCCGGCCATCATCGCGCTTAGCAAGGACCGTAAGTTCGCGGCCAACTTCAAGAAATACCAGCTCGTTTCGCTCACCAACTTCGGCACCGCCTTCGGAATGGGGCTTATCGTAATCATTACGATGGCCACCTACGGAGGGCTCAAGGCTGCGCTCATAGGCCTGTTCGGCGCCATCTGCGGCTCCATCATATCCACCCGCCTGATGCAGCGTTTCACGCTCAAATCCTTCCCCGAGATGGACTCTCCCGCCATGGGAGAACTTGTCGAAGAGGAGGTTGAGGTTGAAAGCACCAAGAAGGACGGCGTCATGCTGCGCTTCCTCAACTCCATGCTCGACGGCGGCAAGAGCGGTGTCGAACTCGGCCTCGCCATCATCCCGGGAGTGCTCATCATCACCACCCTGGTGTTCCTCATCACCAACGGTCCGGGCCCCAACGGATACGACGGCGGCATAGGGCAGGGAGTTCCCATCCTCCCGTGGCTGGCGGGCAAGATCCACTGGCTGTTCGACTGGCTGTTCGGCTTCAAGGACATGAAGCTCATCGCCTTCCCGATTACCTCGCTCGGCGCGGTCGGCGCAGCCCTGGGGCTCGTGCCCAGCTATTCCGCAGCCGGCATCATGGACGGCAACGCCATCGCCGTATGCACCGCCATCGGCATGTGCTGGAGCGGCTATCTCAGCACCCATACCGCCATGCTCGATTCTCTCGGATACCGCAAATGCATAGGTAAAGCAATCGGCGCACACACCATTGCTGGCCTGTGCGCCGGAATAATTGCTCATTTCAGCTGGCTTCTCGTGGCCCTGCTGTGAGCGGACTAGCGGCTGCCGCCTCCGAATCCGCCACCGCTGAAGCCGCCTCCGCCGCCGAAGCCGCCTCCGCCGAACGAACTCGTCCCGCCGTGTCCGCTGCTGCCCGACGTGGCCTTCACCTGTGCGTTGGTGATGGCGTTGGAGAGCACCATGTTACGGGTTATCACGCTGGACATCGTATCGTAGTCGTAGCTGTTGGCCTGTTCAAAGAACTTCGGATCTATGTCCTTGAGTTCCTTGGCCACCTTGTCGGCGATTCCGTACAGCGAGGCGAATACCAGGTAGTCCTGCCAGAGGCCGACGTCGCGGGAGCCCCTTTCGTTCATGAGGGTGAAATCGGAGAGGAATTTCTTGAATCCGACCAACCCCCTGGCCTGGGCCTGCCCTTCGGGCGTGAATTTGTAGCCCTTGATGTAGTCGCGGCCGCTCATGAAGCTGGATCCTTCGGAGCTTACGGAGTTGACCCAGTCGTTGACCTTCTTGTAATTCTTTCGTGACCAGCGCGAGAACTCCTTATCCTGAAGGATATCATCGATCCCGGCGGCTTCCCTCATCATGAGGAAGAGCTTGCGTGCGGGGCCGGTGAGATCTGCGCCCTTGTCGTCGTTGAACATCAGGTCCACCTTATTCTTGTCCTTATTTTGCACGATGATGCAGCCGTCGTAGATCATGCGCAGGATGAGCGCAGAGGCGTAGGTGTTCCCCTTGGTGTTCTCGCCGAGCCTGGAAAGCACGTAATTGGACGCTTCGAGGTTGCCGTTGAACGGGACCTCCCTGCTCCAGGGCACATCCTTGGGCTTCATGCCGAGTATGCGCTTCTTGTTTCCGGAGGCGCGTTTCACCACCAGGAAGATGAGCAATACCGGTATGAGTTTGGCGAGGAAATCGGCAAAACGGTTTTTCTTCTCCTCCTTGCCGAAATCGGCGCCATCCATGGCGATGTCGTAAGCCTCCTGGAAATCACGGTCCTGGACGCTGACGGGGCTGAAAATGCCCTTGTCGAAGCGAAGGAGCGCAATCACCGATTTGATTCTGCCGGAGCTGTTCAGATGGATGGTGCCGTTGTCATCCATGTTGCTGGTGCCCTCGTAGCCGAAACCCCAGAAGTAAGTGTTTTCCAGGGTGAGGGTGCCGCAGTCGGTGCTTATGCTTACATCCACGTTCTGCGGGGTGCTCGAGAGGCCGGGAGACAGCAGCTGCATGTACAGCATGTCATAGTCGTTCAGGCTCTTGACGCAGTTGGACATGCTGTAGGAAACAGTGAACACGTGCGGTCCGAAACTTCCTACGCCCCAGCAGATCTCGTAACCTTCGTCGGTGCGGTGAAGCCCGCAGCGGCCTGCCTTGGCGTTTATGTCGCGGTCGACATTCCAGTTGCCGCTTTCGGTGATGAATTCACGGCCGGTCTCGTCGGAGACTGTCAGGTTGCTTATTTTAATGTCACCCAGATAGTTGCGTACCAGATACCACTCGGTTCCGGAGGCAACCGTCACATCCCAGACCTCGGTGAAATCAGCGGCGCCGTCTTCGTGAAGCAGCACCTTGATATCCACGTTCCGGATCTCGGGACTATAGGCAAATGCGGCAATGCTTGTCAGCAATGCCGCAAAAAAGAGGACTATGCGTTTCATTTCATGCTGGGCATCTCGGTCTTGCCGACAGGCTCCTTGAGGTATTCCTTGGGAGCGAAGTGAAGCAGGCCGGCCACGACGCTGTCGGGGAATACGCGCACCTCGCGGTTGAACTTGGTGACGGTATCGTTGTAGGTCATGCGGGCGAGACGCACCTGATTTTCATAGGTGTTCACGCTGTCCATGGTCTTGAGATACTGCTCGTTGGCCTTGAGTTCGGGATACTGCTCGACAACCACGTTGATGCCGGACATAGCCTTTCCGAGGGCGTCTTCGTTGGCGTTGAGCTCTTCGACGCTGGAGTTGCCGTCCACGGGCTTACGCATGGCGATAATGTCCTTAAGTGTCTGATACTCATGCTGGTTGTAAGACTTGATGAGGTCTACGAGAGCAGTGAGGGCATCCCAGCGGCTGTTCTGCTGAACGCCGATCTGGCTGAGCGAGTTTTTGCAAAGTTCTTCGGACTGAACGAGTCTGCGCTGTATGCCCACGCCCCAGACTACGAGGAGGGCCAATACGGCAATGATGATTAATGCTGTCATGATGGTTTTGGTTTAACGGGTATAAAGATAGCTAATATCATTTTCATACCAAAACAAATACAAAAAAATATCCGTATCTTTGCCCGGCCGCGCCGCGATGGCGCCCCATCCCGTGCAACTCGCACCACGCCTCGGTGGTGGAATGGTAGACACGAGGGACTTAAAATCCCTTGGCCCGAAACGGCCGTGCGGGTTCGATTCCCGCCCGGGGCACATTAAAGACTTTGTATGTTGCTGATTTTCAAGCACTTAAAAAGTCTTTAATTTTTCTATTCACCAAATTTGGTCACTTTTGGTCACCTTTTTCTTCCAGCAGAAGAGCAGAGAGACCGACAGATAGGTATTTACACCATAATCTTTCTTATCAGTGAGAGGTTACCGCTGGACAGAGCCTCAAAGTTGGCCTCGATCTTCTCGATGTCCCAATCCCACCACTTTAGGGCCAACAGATAGTCAATAAAATCGTCATCAAAACGCTTTCTGATAACCTTGCAGGGATTTCCGGCAGCAACAGCATAAGGAGGAATGTCGGAGGCCACGACAGAGTTCGCCCCAATGATAGCTCCATCCCCAATATGAACACCTGGCATCACGGTCACGTTCTGACCTATCCAGACATCATTACCCACAACGGTGTCACCCTTAAGTGGGAGCTCGTCTTTTACTGGTGCTATTGCGCTACCCCAGTCTCCGCCCATTATGTAAAAAGGATAGGCCGTCACTCCATCCATTCTGTGATTAGCGCCATTCATTACGAATTCTATCCCTTTTGCTATGGCACAGAACTTCCCGATTATCAGTTTGTCGCCGATGAAATCGTAGAAGTGGGTGACGTGCGCTTCAAATTGGTCAGCCCCATCCACATCGTCATAATAGGTATAGTCCCCAATGATGATACGGGGATTCTTCACCACGTTTTTAATGAAGCATAGCCTTGGCAGATTCGGATTGGGAAATGCCGAATTAGGATCTGGTCTTTTAGCAACTTTGCTCATAATGAAATCATCATCAAACATACAA
>JAILQG010000101.1 GCA_024699055.1 Bacteroidales bacterium | reverse complement strand
GAAGAGCAGAGGCAGGTGTTCTATACGGCGCTCTACCATGCCCTCATCCATCCCAATATACTGAACGACGTGAACGGGGAGTATCCGCTCTTCCAAAACAACGGCACCGGCAGGGTGGAAAAGGGCCACGACCGCTATACCGTCTTTTCGCTGTGGGATACATACCGCAATGTGCATCAGCTGCTTACGCTCGCATATCCCGAAAAGCAGCTCGACATGTTGCGCAGCATGGTGGACATGTACAAAGAGAGCGGCTGGATGCCCAAATGGGAACTGTACGGTACCGAAACCTATATCATGGAGGGCGATCCCGCCATTCCGGTAATAGTGGACAGCTACCTCAAGGGCATCACCGGTTTCGACATCGAGGCGGCCTACGAAGCTTTCCTCAAATCCGCCGAAACCCCGGGCAACCCGCTGAGGCCCGACAATGTTCCCTATAACGAAAAAGGCTACGTCCCGCTCGGATTCTTCGCGGCCGATTTCTCCGGGGACAACTCCGTTTCGCATGCCCTCGAATATTATGTGGCGGATGCGGCTCTCGCGCGCCTGGCCGAGGCCCTGGGCCGGAGCGACGATGCCCTCAGATACCGCATGCGCTCCCTCGGATACAGGCACTATTACAGCCCCGAATCCGGCACCCTTAGGCCGCTCAACCAGGACGGCAGCTTCCTTGAGCCTTTCGACCCCCGTCAGGGCGAGAATTTCGAGCCGGTGCCCGGGTTCCACGAAGGCAGCGCCTGGAACTATACTTTCTACGTCCCCCACGACATCGAAGGGCTGGCCGCTCTCATGGGCGGGCCCCGCGCGTTCTGCGAAAAGCTGCAGAAAGTGTTCGACGAGGGGCTTTACGACCCTGCCAACGAGCCCGACATCGCCTATCCGTATCTCTTCTCCCGCTTCAGGGGCTATGAGGACAGAACCAGGAAGATCGTGGACGCCCTGCTCGAAAAGTACTTCAGGGTTGCGCCCGACGGCATTCCGGGCAACGATGACACCGGCACCATGAGCGCCTGGGCCGTCTTCAGCATGATGGGCTTGTATCCCGACTGCCCGGGAGAGCCCGCCTACACCCTCACCACTCCCACCTTCGACAAGGTGGTCATCCGCGACGCTGTAACCCTTTCAAAGACGGCAGGCCGCCGCATCCGCGGCATAAAGGCCGGCGGCAGGGCCTTGAATGGCCGCCGCATCTCCCATGACGATCTGATTAAAGCAAAAAACATAGAGTTCCGATGCAGATAACAGTGTTCAAACGCATCCTTTCAGCCGCAGGCGCGGCTCTTCTCTGCCTGCTCCTTCCTTCCTGCGGAAAAGGCGTGAGCTACGTCGAAGATCCTGCCGAGTATGTGAATACGCTGGTGGGCACCATGAGCGATTTCTCGCTCAGCGCCGGCAATACCTATCCCGCTATAGCCCTTCCCTGGGGCATGAACTTCTGGACCCCCCAGACCGGCAAGGATGGAGACGGCTGGCAGTACACCTACGGCGCGCATGAAATCAGGGGATTCAAGCAGACGCACCAGCCGTCCCCCTGGATAAACGACTACGCCAGCTTCAGCATCATGCCGGTCCGCCTCCAGAAGGGCGCTTCCTACGAGGGCATGCTCGATCAGGACGCCCGCAAGAGCATATTCTCGCATGCGAGCGAGACAGCCATGCCCTATTATTACAGCGTCTATCTGGCCGATCACGACGTCACCGCGGAAATCACCCCCACCGACAGGGCGGCCCAGATGCGCTTCACTTATCCCGAAAGCGATGAAAGCGGCTTTGTAATAGACAGTTACGGCGGCAGCGTTGAGGTCATCGATTCGTGCACGGTTGTGGGAATCACCACTTCGAACCACGGGGGAGTACCCGACAACTTCGCCAATTTCTTTATCGTAAAGTCCGACAAGCCTTTCATGGTGGCGGCATCGCGCGGCGTCTCCGACGTCGCCCTTGCCTTCCCCACGGTGCGTGGGGAACAGGTGACGCTCAAGGTGGCGTCTTCCTTCATCTCGGCCGAACAGGCCGAACGCAACCTCAGGGAGGCCGACGGCAGCTTCGATGAGGTTTGCGCCGCTGCAAAAGCCCGCTGGAACGAAGTGCTGGGCAGGATACAGGTTGGCGGCGGCAAGGAAGAGGACTACCGCACGTTCTACAGCTGCCTGTACCGGAGCACCCTTTTCCCGCGCAAGCTATGGGAAGAGGGCAGGGACGGCAAACCGAGGCACTACAGCCCCTATGACGGCAAAGTCCATGACGGTTACATGTATACCGACAACGGTTTCTGGGACACGTTCCGGGCGCAGTTCCCGCTGCTCAACCTGGTATATCCCGACGAAAGCGCCCGCATGCTGGCCGGTTTCGCCAACGTAGCGCGCGAGAACGCATTCCTGCCGGAATGGTGCAGCCCCGGCCATAGGGACTGCATGATAGGCAACAACTCCGCATCCATAGTGGCCGATGCGGCGGTGAAGGGGCTGGTCGCCCCGGCCGACCTCAAGGCCCTCTATGACGCACTGGTGTACGGCAGCGAGCATGTCCATCCCCAGGTGAAGTCTTCGGGCAGGCTCGGCTGCGACTATTACAATACTCTCGGCTATGTCCCCTGCGACGTGGGAATCCGGGAAAGCGTAGCCCGCACCCTTGAATATGCCTACGACGACTGGTGCATACTGCAGATCGCCTGCATCCTCGGCCGTCCGCAGGAAGAGCTGGACAAATGGGAGGCGCGCTCCCATAACTGGAGGAACGTGTTAGACGCCGAGTCGCGCCTGATGCGGGGAAGGAAGCAGGACGGTAGTTTCTCGGAGCCCTTCAGCCCCTACAAATGGGGTGGCGATTTCACGGAAGGGAACGCCTGGCACTACACCTGGAGCGTCTTCCACGAGATTCTCCCGCTCGTCGTGGCCATGGGCGGCAACGACAGTTTCGAGCAGATGCTTGACTCAGTGTTCGTGGTGCCTCCCATCTATGACGACAGCGCGTACGGTTTCCGCATCCACGAAATAGCCGAGATGCAGGTTGCGGCCATGGGGAATTACGCCCACGGCAACCAGCCTGCGCAGCATGTGATCTTCCTCTACGATTACGTGGGCGCCAGGGAGAAGACCGACAAGTGGGTCGACGAGGTGCGCAGCCGCCTCTACAAGGCC
Source organism: Bacteroidales bacterium (assembly GCA_024699055.1). Lineage (GTDB taxonomy): Bacteria > Bacteroidota > Bacteroidia > Bacteroidales > UBA932 > Cryptobacteroides. The sequence continues at coordinate 3,397 of JAILQG010000101.1, read as the reverse complement.
ACCCCCGACGGCTACTGCGGCGACGAGGACAACGGCCAGACAAGCGCCTGGTACGTGTTCAGCTCGCTCGGCTTCTATCCGGTGTGCCCGGGATCCAACGAGTATGCGCTCTGTACGCCCCTCTTCCCTAAGTTCAGGATCAGTCCTGCCGGCGGCAAGGCTTTCGGCGCCCCGAAGTCTGATGGCAACTTTATCACTTACGAAGATTTAACCAAATGAATATGAAGAAGATACTTGCTCTGGCAGTAGTTGCCATGGCTTTGGCCGCCTGCGGGCGCCCGGCTCAGACGTCCTTTTCGGGCGAAGTGCAGACTCTCAAAAGCCCGGACGGAAACCTGACCCTGCGCGTAGGGCTTACCGCCGACGGAACACCGGCTTACAGCCTCGATTTCGGCGACCGCGCCGTGGTGCTCCCCAGCACCCTGGGCTACGAATTCCGCGGCGACAAACTCAACTCGTCTTATGAGGAGCGTTCCGCGAGAGTGTATTCCGACCCCGTCGATTTCCACAGCGGCTTCAGAATCATCGACACCGCCACGAGCAGTTTCGATGAAACCTGGGAGCCCGTCTGGGGCGAGGAGAGCAGCATCCGTAACCATTACAACGAACTTGCCGTCACCTTCAGCAAGAAGGTGGACGAAGACGAGCCCAGGATGGTCATTCGTTTCCGCCTGTACGACGACGGCCTCGGCTTCCGCTACGAATTCCCGTACCAGGGCTGGGCGCTCAGCTATTTCGTAGTGAAGGAGGAGCTCACCCGATTCAGGATGGCCGGCGACCACACCGCCTGCTGGATTCCGGGCGATTACGACACCCAGGAATACAGTTATACCGTGAGCCGCCTCAGCCGGATAGAGGCCGAGCAGAAGGCCCACGTGGATTACAACGCCTCGCAGCAGGTGTTCTCACCCAGCGGAGTGCAGACGGCCCTGCAGATGAAGACCGACGACGGCCTGTACATCAACATCCACGAGGCCGCGGTGCTGGACTACCCGACCACCAGCCTCGACTACGATGCGTCCACCAATTCCTTCGTAACGTGGCTCACTCCCGACGCCGAAGGATGGAAGGGGCGCCTCCAGGCTCCCTGCACCAGTCCCTGGCGCACCGTGATGGTGGTGGACGACGCGCGTAAGGCATTGGCATCCAGGCTGATACTCAACCTTAACGAGCCCTGCGCCATTCCCGACGCCGCCGAGTGGATACACCCCACCAAATACATGGGCGTGTGGTGGGAGATGATTGCCGACAGGAGCAAGTGGAGCTACACCTCGGAGTTCTCTTCGGTGCGTCTCGGCGAGACCGACTACAAGACCGCCACGCCGCACGGAAACCATGGCGCCAACAACGACAACGTCAAGCGATACATCGACTTCGCCGCAGCCAACGGCATGGACGGCCTGCTTATCGAAGGCTGGAACGAAGGCTGGGAAGACTGGTTCGGATGCCAGAAGTTCGGCGTGTTCGATTTCGTCACTCCCTATCCCGACTTCGACATCGAGATGCTGAACAACTATGCTCATTCCAAGGGGATAAAGCTCATCATGCATCACGAAACATCTTCGTCTGCAATCAATTACGAGCGTCATCTGGAAGATGCGTACACTCTCATGAACAAATACGGCTACGATGCCGTGAAGAGCGGATACGTGGGCGACATCCTCCCGGAAGGGGAGCACCACTACAGCCAGTTCATGATCAACCACTATCATTACTGCATTACCGAGGCCGTGAAGCACCGCATCATGGTGAACGCCCACGAGGCGGTCCGTCCCACCGGACTGTGCCGCACCTGGCCCAACATGATAGGCAACGAGTCGGCCCGCGGAACCGAATTCAAGACCGGCGTCCTTCCCAACCATGTGACTATCCTTCCGTTCACCCGGCTCCAGGGCGGCCCCATGGATTACACCCCGGGCATATTCGAGATGGACATGCGCAAGCTGAACCCCGACATGCAGGTCGGCCCCGGCGACACTCCTTTCATCTCTTCCACCATCGCAAGGCAGCTGGCCCTCTATGTAACCATGTATTCCCCGCTTCAGATGGCGGCGGACCTGCCCGAGCATTATGCCGCGCACATGGATGCCTTCCAGTTCATAAAGGACGTGGCCGTAGACTGGCAGCGGAGCGAGTATCTCTATGCGGAACCCGGTGATTACCTTGTGATTGCACGTCAGGCAAAGCCCCGTGCCAAGTGCAAGGCGAACGCCGGCATGGACGGCCACGAATGGTTCATAGGCGGCGTCACCGACGAAAACGCACGCGACTTCGAAATCGCCCTTGATTTCCTGGAGCCCGGCCGCAGCTATAGCGCCACCATCTATGAAGACGCCCCGGACGCCTGCGGCCTCGGTACCGACGCCGCATTCAATCCGTCGTACAGCATACGCAAAGTTACCGTAACCAGTTCCGACAAGCTCGAAATGCACATGGTTCCGAGCGGCGGATTCGCAATATCCCTGTTATGAGAATTAGATCACTCGCCCCGCTCCTTGTGCTGGCGCTTGCCTCCTGCGGCGGCCCGGCTTACCGCAATGCGGATCTCAGCCCTGAAAGACGGGCGAAGGACCTTGTCGCCCGCATGTCGCTGGAAGAGAAGGCCGGCCAGCTCCTGTGCCCTCTGGGATGGCCCATGTACGTGAAGGATGGCGACAGCGTTTCGGTTTCCGACGATTTCCGGGACTTCATCGACAATCAGCACGGAGGCAGCCTGTGGGCTGTTTTCAGGGCGGACCCCTGGACCGGCAAGACACTCGAGAACGGGCTGAATCCCACCCTGGCCGCACAGACGTACAATACCCTGCAGCGCTATGCCATCGAGCATTCCCGCTGGGGCATACCCGTCATTTTTGCGGAAGAGGCGCCTCACGGCCACATGGCGATAGGCACCACCGTCTATCCAACGAGCATAGGTCTCGCATCGACCTGGGATCCCGATCTAGTGAAGGAGGTGGGCTTGGCGATAGGCGAGGAACTGCGCGCCCAGGGCGGCAACGTGGGTTACGGACCGGTCATCGACCTGGCCCGCGAGCCCCGTTGGAGCCGTGTGGAGGAAACTTACGGCGAGGACGTGTATCTCACTTCCCGCATCGCTTCGGGGATGGTCGCCGGCACCGGCTGCTCCACCCTCAAGCATTTCATCGCCTACGGAATTCCCGAAGGCGGACACAACGGCAACCAGTCAATCGTGGGGGAGAGGGATCTGCTCGAAAATTTCCTGCCTTCGTTCAAGGCCTGCATAGATTCCGGAGCGGTGTCCATCATGACATCCTACAATTCCATAGACGGCGTGCCCAGTACGGCCAACGGCAGGCTTCTCACGGACCTGCTGCGCGGCCAGTGGGGTTTCGACGGATTCGTGGTGAGCGACCTGGTGAGCATCGACGGCCTCTGG
>JAILQG010000065.1 GCA_024699055.1 Bacteroidales bacterium | reverse complement strand
GATGCTCCATGACTCGGACAAGAACGCCCAGCCCATCAACCATAAGCTCAATTCCCGCGACGTGCAGTGGTCCCTTGCAGGCGGAGAGGCGCCCCATTTCAGGGGTTATCACTATGCCGTGGACGGCCTCTCCAACGTGCTTCAGTTCCTGGAAAAATTGGAAGACGAGGCAGTGGACGCTCCCGGACTGGTGGAGATGCGCATCTGCGACCAGGGCTGCGTGGGCGGTGTCCTTACCACCAACAACCGGTTCGTGGCACGGAAGCGCCTCGAATACAGGGCGAGGCTTTTCGAACGTCTGGAACGCAGCAATTTGCGTGAGACGCCTAGCGACGACGAACCCCTGACCGACGAGATGATCGACGTGATGACCATTCCCGAAATCAAGCCTCGTTCCATCCTCAAACTCAACGACGATTTCGCAGAGGCCTTCAAGATGGCCGAGCGGATGAAAACCATCGAGAAAGCCCTTCCGGGCGTGAACTGCTCGGCGTGCGGGGCGCCTTCCTGTGCGGCCCTGGCCGAGGACATAGTGCGCGGTGAAGCCAGCATCGACACCTGCATCTTCATCAACCGCCACTCCCAGGCCTCCGAGAATGCCATTCACAGCATCTGGGGAGACCGCGTCAAAACCAAGGAAACAAATAACGACAAGTGATATGACAGTAAAGGAAATCATTGAAAAACTGGACCTTCAGTGCCTGAACGAAGCCAATCTGGATGCAGAGGTCACCGGGGCATATGCCTCCGACCTTCTGAGCGATGTCATGGGCAACGCCCGCTCCGGCCAGGTCTGGATCACCATGCAGACACATAAGAACGTGACTGCCATCGCATCCCTCAAGGACATTCCCGCAGTGATCCTGGTACGCGGCGGCGTCCCCGACCAGGACATGCTCGAGCATGCCGGAGAAGAGGATATCTGCATCCTCGTCAGCAAGGACGCGACGTTCGAGGTCTGCGGCAAGCTTTACGCACTCCTCGCATAGGCAAAGGATGAAATTCAGAGCCGATATGCACATCCACTCGGTGCTCTCCCCCTGCGGAGACATCGAGATGAGCCCCTCCGCCATCGTCGCGAAGGCAAAGGAGAAGGGCCTGGACATCATCGGCATCACCGACCACAATTCCACCCTGAATGCCGACGTCACCCGGCGGCTGGGAGAGAAGGCGGGACTCCATGTGCTGATGGGGGCGGAGGTGACCACCAAAGAGGAGGTCCATTGCCTCAGTTTCATGCCAAATGTGGAGAAACTCGCTGAATTCCAGGCATTTCTGGATTCGCGGGTAATTTATTTCGAGAACGATGTGGACAAGTTCGGCTACCAGCTGGTGGTGGACGAAGAGGAGAACGTGCTCGACCAGGTTCCCCATCTTCTCATCAACGCCCTCGACCTTCCGATGCTGGAGCTCCAGCAGAAGGTCTATGAGATGGGAGGCATCTTCATTCCGGCCCACGTCGACCGTCCCACTTTCAGCATCAGTTCGCAGTTGGGCTTCATCCCGTCGGGGCTCAAGTTCCACGCCCTGGAACTCAGCTATTACTGCAAAAGGGACGGTTACAAGTTCCTGGAGAACTGCCCCTGGTTCAGCGACTTCAATTTCATCCAGAGCAGCGACGCCCATTTTGTCGAAGACATAGGCAAGATAAACAGCGTGCTGGAGATGCCTTTTTTCAGTTTTGACAATTTCAAAGATGCCCTCCGGCAGGGAGAGCCAGTGATTCTGTAGCGTGAAAAGTCTTGATCTTCACATAATTGACATCACCCACAATTCCATTCGTGCGGGTGCGACCGAGATAACCATTGAAATGGAGGACAGCGCGGCGCGCGACCTTCTTTCCATCAAGATCATCGACAACGGCTGCGGCATGCCCGAGGATATGATCCAGGCCATCAACGACCGCTTCTATTCCTGCCGCAAGGAGCGCAAGATAGGAATGGGCATCGCGCTCCTCAAGTTCCACTCCGAGATGTGCAACGGCAAGTTTTACCTGAAGTCCAAGGTGGGGGTCGGGACGGAAATCTACGCCTCCTACCAGCGTTCGCACATCGACCTTCAGCCCAAGGGAGACCTGTCTGGCTGCTTTGCGAACTTCATCTGCCAGTACCAGGACATCAATTTCATAATCCGTTACATTACGGACGACGATACTTTCGAACTGTCCACCGCCGACGTCAAGGAGGTGTTCGAGGGGATGAACCTCAACGACTGGGAGATTATCAAGAATCTCACGGAGCTAATCCATGAGAACATCGGCAGTTAAGGAATAACTACCCTGGACAGGATGCCGGTCAGAGCGGCAAGGGCGATACCGTAATTGGTGATGGGCACTCCCGCTAGGACCGCTTTGCGGATACGGGAACGGATCAGGCGCTCGGTCGCGACGCAGCCACCGCACTGGATGATAAGGCTGTAGGGCGACAGGTCTTCCGGGAAATCGTTGCCCGCAGCTATATCTACCTGCAGATCGCCTCCGACCTTCTTCCGGAGCATTGCCGGTATCTTCACGCGGCCAATATCCTCAGTATTAGGGACATGGGTGCAGGCTTCGGCTATCAGGATACGGCTGCCCGCAGCGAGGCTGTCGATGGCGGCTGCGCCTTCCAGATACTTCCGGACGTCACCTTTCCCCGCTGCCAGGAGGATGGAGAAGGAGGTGAGGGGCATTTCCGGCGGAATTGCGGCATTGACTGCCGCAAAGGCCTGTGAATCAGTGATGACCAGGTCGGGCTTTGCATGCCTGAGAGCCGACGGCAGCGAATCCGGGGTGCAGCAAATGGGGGTGCATCCGCGGTCGAGCAGTTCCCTGATAATCTGCACCTGCGGCAGGATCAGGCGGCCTTTAGGAGCCTCCGAGTCCTGGGGCATGACAAGCAGGACGCAGTCTCCCGCCTTTACCAGCGACCCGGTGAGGAAGCGCTCCTCTTCTTTCGGAAGCGCTGCCGAAATCTTCTGCAGAAGCTCGGATACCGAGTCTCCCCTGTTGTACCGGACGACGGGGACATCGGCCTTTTCCAGCAACGCGCCGGATGCGCATTCCGCCGTGCCCGGGGGGCACACCAACACTACGATGTCGGCCTCGTCAAGGATGGCGCGCGTACGGCGTTCCCGTTCCGGACCGAGTTCACTGGCGTCGTCCAGACCGGCAGTGTCGATGAGCACGCATGCGCCCAGTCCGGGGAGCTCGACCGCCTTCCGGACCGGATCGGTGGTGGTGCCGGGAATATCGCTTACCAGGGACACCTCCTGTCCGGCTATGGCATTGACCAGAGTGGATTTACCGGAGTTTACCGGGCCGAAGAAAGCTATATGCAGCCTGTCCATCTAGAACCTGAAGTCCCTTTCCCCGTTCTCTATACGCTGGAGACGGTCGCGGGTGATTTCACGGGTGCGCTCTACGGGAATGTCCAGCAAGCCCCTTTCGATGAGGGCTTCGCCTGCTGCACGGGTTTCCGGGGAGGCGTAGTCCATGAGGTATTCCTTGAGCGTCATGAGGGCGTTGGGAGTGCAGCAGAGGCTGATCTTGCCGCTCTTGCAGAGGCTCATGAAACGGTCGCCGGTGCGTCCCTCGCGATAGCAGGCGGTGCAGAAGCTGGGAATATGGTCGAGTTCGAGAAGCCAGCGCACCACGTCGTCGAGGGAACGGGTGTCGGAGACGTCGAATTGCGAGGTCTCGTCGTGGCGCTCCTCGGTGGTGTAGCCGCCAACGCTGGTACGGGAACCGCCGCTTATCTGGGAGATGCCGCAGTCGAGCAGCATGCCCCTCATGCGGGCGGATTCGCGGGTGGAGACTATCATGCCGGTATAGGGTACCGAGATGCGCAGCACCGCCACCAGCTTGTGGAAGATGCTGTCGGGAAGGGCGTCCGGGAAACTCTCGAGGGAGATGTCGTCGGCGGGGCAGATGCGCGGTACGCTGATGGTGTGCGGGCCCACTCCGAAGCGGGCTTCCAGATGCTCGGCGTGCATCAGCATGCCCACCAGTTCATACTTGTAGCCGCTGAGGCCGAAGAGCACTCCGATTCCCACGTCATCGCAGCCGCCTTCCTGGGCGCGGTCCATGGCCTCGGTATGCCAGTCGTAGTCGCTCTTGGGCCCGGTGGGATGCAGTTTCTTGTAATTCTCCTTGTTGTAGGTTTCCTGGAAAAGGATGTAGGTGCCTATGCCGGCAGCCTTGAGCCTGCGGTAGGACTCCACGTCTGTGGCGGCGATGTTCACGTTCACGCGGCGGATGGAGTTGCCGCCCTCCTTCACCGAATACACCGTTCTGATGCAATCCAGAATGTACTCCAGGGGATTGTTCCTGGGGTCTTCACCCGCTTCCAGCGCGAGGCGCTTGTGGCCTATGCGGATGAGCGCGCGCACCTCCGCCTCCACCTCCTCCTGGGAGAGCTTCTTGCGGGGGATGCTGCGGTTCTTGGCGTGGTAGGGGCAGTAGACGCAGCCGTTTATGCAGTAATTGGAAAGGTAGAGCGGGGCGAAGAGCACTATGCGGTTGCCGTAGAACTTGTGCTTGATCTCCTTGGCGAGGGCGAATATCTTTTCGTCGAGGGTGGGGTCCTGGCAGGCCATGAGAATGGCGGCCTCCCGGTGGGTGAGGCCTTTGCACAAGGCGGCCTTGTTAAGGATTTCTTCTATGCGGGCCGGATTACGGCCCTCTATCTCGGCTTCCGCGAGGGTTTCGAGTATCTCCTCGTGGTTGATGAAGTCGTCGGCGTGCTGTGACTTGGGATTGTACATGATAAAGTAGCTATTGGTCTGTATGGTATAAACCGGGGCAAAGATACAAAATAAATGGACTCGTTATTTGGGGAAATGTTTTTATCTTTGTTGTCTTAACACGCAATTGTTTAAAACTTCATAACTAACTTAAACCAACAATCATTCACTATGTTTTTCCAAGTTTACGGGGCTAATGCCCTTTCTCAGTGGGGAATGATGCTCGTGGTCCTGCTGGGCCTGATCCTCCTCAATGAGTTTGCCCGTCGCACCAAATTCGGCGGCATCGTTACTTTCCTGGTCGTTCCGCTGGCCCTTACCGCATACTTCCTCGCCATCTGGATCGGCGTAAGGAGCGGCGCCCAGTGGGCCCTTCAGAACCAGACTCACGTCTATATGGCCGGCTGGTTCCACTACGCCAAACTGTACGCTGCTACCGCAGGGTGTATCGGCTTCATGATGATCAAGTACAAATGGGGCATCGGAGCCAAGCACTGGTTCAAGCCCTTCCCGTTTGTAATCGTGGCCATCAACATCCTCATCGCCTGCGTATCCGACTTCGAATCCGCCGTCAACGGCTGGAACAAGTGGTGGCTCACCTCCGAAGGCGTATGGCAGTACGGCGGCTGGCACAACGTGATGAACGGCGTGGCCGGTCTCCTTAATATCTTCTGTATGACCGCATGGTGGAAGGTCTATCCCTCCAAGGACAAAAAGGACATGATCTGGGCCGACATGACCTGGGTCTACATCCTTGTCTATGACATCTGGAACTTCGCCTACACCTACAACTGCCTGCCCACGCACAGCTGGTATTGCGGTATCGCCCTTCTGCTCGCTCCCACCATCGCAGCTCTCCTCTGGAACCGCGGCGGCTGGATCCAGAACCGCGCCAACACCCTCGCCATCTGGTGCATGTTCGCACAGGTATTCCCGCTCTTCCAGGAGACCTTCATGAACGGCAAGCAGTGGTTCAGCTGGGCAACCCTGCCCGTGCTCTATCCCCAGGGTGCAGATACCATCAGCAAGCTCTACGAAGTTGCCGGCATCACCAGCACTACCGTGACACCCGAGATTGTAGGCACTACCGTGGATCCCTCCGTGGTCGCCGCCAACCCGACCATGATGACCGTCATCAGCGCTTTGGCCCTCGTGACCAACATCGCTGCCCTCTGCTGGATCATCGCCATCGCCCGCAAGCGCCACATCAATCCTTACAAGGAAGATGTCTTCACCTTCCAGAAGTACTACAAGGATTCCATGGCCCGCGCCGACGTTTCCTAACGGAGCCCGTCCCTTTCATAAAACAACCTGTGCCGGCCGGCGCAGGTTGTTTTTTATTTTGTTAATCACAAATTATTACTATATTTGCAGTCCCGTTCGGGACGTTAGCTCAGCTGGTTCAGAGCGCTTGCTTGACAGGCAAGAGGTCGGCAGTCCGAATCTGCCACGCCCCACACTCCGTAAAGTCGCGTTTTTCGCGGCTTTTTTTATTATTTTTGCGATATGGAAACCTTGGACTTAAGGCGCAGGCTCGGACTCCGCATAAGCGAGAAACTTCGCGAACAGGCCATCAGGGAGCACCCTCTGCAGCAGCTCTTTTGGGAATGCACCCTCCGCTGCAATCTTCACTGCAGGCACTGCGGCAGCGACTGCAAATCCGTATCCGACATCAAGGACATGCCCTATAAGGACTTTGCGAAGGTGCTCGACAGCGTCGCAGCCAGGACCGATCCCCACAAGGTGTTCATCATCTTCACGGGCGGCGAGCCACTCATGCGCCCCGATCTCGAGGCCTGCATTGCCGATGTCTACAGGCGGGGTTTCCCGAGCGGCATGGTCACCAATGGCTACGCCCTCACCCCCGCGAAGCTCCAGCGTCTCATTGCGGCAGGCCTCCATACCATTACCATCAGCCTGGACGGCCTCGAGGAGACGCACGACTGGATGCGGCAGGTTGGCGGCAGTTTCAAGAGGGCGGAGACCGCCATCCGTGCAGCCGCCGCCTCAAAGCTATCGGCCTTCGATGTCGTAACCTGCGTCAATCAGCGGAATTACGCCCAGCTGCCGGAAATCAAGCGCTTCCTCATCGACTGCGGAGTACAGAACTGGCGCCTCTTCTCGGTCTTTCCCGTGGGCCGAGCCGCCGAAGATCCGCTTCTCAGGCTGAGCCGCGAGCAGTACACCGGTCTCATGGAATTCATCAAGAGCTGCCGGAAAGAATACGCCAAAAACCATGAGGGCGCCATAAAGGCCAGTTTCGGCTGCGAAGGTTTCCTCGGCAACTACGAAGGCGACGTCCGCGACCATTTCTTCTTCTGCCAGGCGGGCATTTTCGTGGGTTCGGTAATGGTGGACGGCTCCATTTCAGCATGCACCAGCATCCGCTCCGACTATGTCCAGGGCAACATTTACCGCGACGATTTCATGGACGTGTGGGAGAAGCGTTTCGAGAAATACCGCGACCACTCATGGATGCGCACGGGCAAGTGCGCCGAATGCAAGGTGTGGAAGCACTGCCTCGGAAACGGCATGCACCTGCGCGACAGCGAGGGCGGCCTCCTGTTCTGCAACTACGATATGTTGCGCTAGTATCCCTACAGAAAGACGATGCAGACCGGCTTCGAGAGCGGTATCAACGCTTTCGGCGCCGGTTTTGGCATACCGTTCTTGAGCTCATAGACCTCTATTCCATCGGCGTCCCTGCAGGCGACCAGCAGCCATTTTCCGTTGGGGCTGAGCGCGAAGTTGCGGGGATGGCTCCCGGTGGGAAGGAACCCGGCCCTCTCCACTCCCCCTCCGGGAAGGATGCGGAAGACCGAGATGCCGTCTCCCTTCAGCCTGTGGGAGGTGTACAGGAAACGGCCGTCCGCCGAAATGTGGATATCGGCGCTGCCGTGTCCGCCTCCGTCATAGGCCAGCAGGCTCTGGAAGGGCTCCAGAGTGCCGTCACTGCCATAATTGAAGCATATCAGGGAGTCGCTGAGTTCGCAGAGGAGATAAGCGTGTGTGCCTGCCGGGTCGAACACGAGATGCCGCGGGCCGAGCCCTTCCCCGCCCTGCCAGGCAAGTTCAGGGCCCTCGAGGTCGTCTTCATCAGCCACGAAACGCCAGATGCAGTCGTTACCCAGGTCGGCGACGAAGACGAAGGCGCTGTCAGGCGAGAAGCGGGCGCAGTGGATGTGGGCGTCGGGGCCGAAACTGAAGAAGCCGTTCAGGGCGCCGAGGCTGCCGTCCGCATTGATGGGAAATACCGAGAGGTCCCCTCCCGTATAATTGGACGTTGCCACGAAGAGCCTGCCTGTCAGAATGTTGCACGGGTCACCCCCGGTTTTCGCCGAAGACGAGCTGTCCGGCCTAGCAGATACTGAATTCAGCCGTACGGGCACGCCGTCCTCAAGCACGAATGAACTCGCGCCCTGCCGGCCGTCGGAATACTCGTTCACGCTGTAGGCAAAGCTTCCCCTGGTAACCACGAATGAAGGGTTGCCCGATTCCGCCTCCCCCATCAGGATGGCCCTCCCGGTCTTCTGGTTGAAGATGTAAGAGTAAACGCCCTTGCTGCCCCCGTCGGTATAGGTGCCGACGAGCATGGTGGCAGCATCCGGCCTGAATGCGGAGTTGAGAAAATATTCCAGAGCCAGCACCGCGATCAGCACGATGCCTATCATGCCCCACGAGGCCATGGAACTCCGTTTCCTGGCCTCTTCTTCCGGGGCTGGTTCCCGTTTGTTCATAATTTCTTTATCAGTTCCTCGAGGGCGTCCACGTCCTCGGCCTTGGTCGCCCAGCTGGTTACGAATCGCACCATGTCGTGCGAGGCATCAACCGGAGCCCATTTTTCAAAACAGACTTCCTTCCGGAGTGCCTCGATGACGCGGTGCTCCAGGATGAAGAACTGCTGGTTGGTCCGGGAAGAAGATGCGGGTTCGGACAGGCCGTATCTGCCGAAGATGTCCCTGAGGCGCATCGCCAGGGCGTCGGCATGGCGGCCTATCTGCATGTAGAGGCCGTCGGTGAACAGCGTGTCGAACTGCAGCCCCACAAGGCGTCCCTTGGCGAGCAGCGCGCCGTGCTGCTTGATGCGGGTGAAGAAGTGCTCGGGCGCACCGCCCCGCGGGAACACCACGGCTTCGCCGCAGATCGCCCCGACTTTGGTGCCGCCGATATAGAAGGCATCGCAGTGCTCCGCCAGATACTTCAAGGTGACGTCGTTGCCGTCGGCCGCGAGGCCGTAGCCGAGCCGCGCCCCGTCCACGAAGAGTTTGAGGCCGTACTTCCTGCAGACAGCATGGATATCGGCAAGCTCCCCGGCCGTGTACAGGGTTCCCGTCTCCGAAGGGAAGGAGATGTACACAAGCGCCGGGTCGGACATGTGCTCGAAGGTCTCGTCGGCCTGGATGCCGCTCACGAGCGCCTCCAGTTCGTGGGGGGATATCCTGCCGTCATGTTCGGGAAGGGCGAAGACCTTGTGGCCGGTGTACTCCACCGCTCCAGCTTCATGCACGTTGATATGCCCCGTGACCGCCGAAACTACACCCTGCCACGGTTTGAGCAGGCAGTCGATTACCACGGAATTGGTCTGGGTGCCTCCGGCAAGGAAGAATACGTCGGCGGTAGGGTCTCCGCAGGCTTCGCGGATGCGCTCCTTTGCGGACGCGCTGAAAGCATCGTACCCGTAGGTGGCGGTGTAGGTTCCGTTGGTCTCCCCCAGCCTCCTGAGGATGGCGGGGTGCATGCCGTTGTTGTAGTCGCAGTCGAAGTAAAGCACGTGTTATCTCTTGATATAGGGGTAGGCGGCGAAGATGTCGGTCGGGGAAACGAGGGTTTCCTTGATGCTCCTCGGGCACACCCAGCGGAAAAGGTTGAACGGACCGCCGGCCTTGTCGTCGGTACCGGAGGCACGGGCTCCGCCGAAGGGCTGGCAACCCACCACGGCGCCGGTAGGACGGTCGTTGATGTAGAAGTTGCCGGCCGCGTAGCACAGCATTTCCGATATCTTTTCGACCGCAAGCCTGTCTTTGCCGAAGACAGAACCTGTGAGGCCGTAGGGAGAGGTCTCGTCGCAGAGTTTCACGGCCTCTTCCCACTTGGCATCCTCGTAAGGATATACGGTGAGCACGGGGCCGAAAATCTCCTCGACCATAGTCTTGAACTTAGGATCGGAGGTCTCGATTACGGTAGGCTCCACGAACCAGCCCACGGACCTGTCGCATTTGCCGCCGAGCACGACCTTGGCGTCCTTGCTGCCGCGGGCGTTCTCGATCTGGGCCTCGATGCGCTTGAAGGAGGCTTCGTCTATGACCGCATTGATGAAGTTGTCGTGGTCGCGCACCCCGCCCATCTTGACCTGGGAGGCCATGACCTTGAGGCGCTCCAGCACATCGGGCCACATGCTCTTGGGAATGTACATGCGGGATGCGGCCGAGCACTTCTGTCCCTGATACTCGAATGCGCCGGTGAAGGCTGCATGGGCCACGGCGGCGGGATCGGCGCTGGGATGCACGAAGATGAAGTCCTTGCCGCCGGTTTCTCCGACTATGCGGGGATAGCTGATATAATTGTCGAGGTTCTTCGTTGCCGAAGCCCAGAGGCTGTTGAAGGTGGCGGTGGAGCCGGTGAAATGCAGGCCTGCGAAATAATGGCTTTCGGTGCAGACCTTACCGATGAGCTCGCCGCTGCCGGGCAGGAAGTTGATGACTCCGTCGGGAAGGCCGGCCTCCTTGTACATCAGCATGAGATAGTAATTGCTGAGGAGGGCGGTCCTGCTGGGCTTCCAGAGAGCCACGTTACCCATGAGCACGGGGGTCATGCAGAGGTTGGAAGCGATGCTGGTGAAGTTGAAGGGAGTGACCGCAAGGATGAAGCCCTCGAGCGGACGGAACTCGTTATGGTCGATGCAGTTCTTCGCGTCCTTCGGCTGCATCGCATAAATCTGGGAGGCAAAGGAAACGTTGTAACGGAAGAAGTCGCAGGTTTCGGCTGCGGAGTCGATTTCAGCCTGGTAGATGTTCTTTCCCTGGCCCAGCATCGTGGCGGCGTTGATACGTGCGCGCCAGGTGGTGCTGAGGAGTTCGGCGCACTTCAGGTTGATCGCGGCGCGGGTGGTCCAAGGGGTGCGGCTCCATTCTTCCCTGGCCTTCATGGCGGCGTCGATGGCCATCTTCACTTCCTTCTCCCCTACCATGTGGTAGCGGGCAAGCACGTGGCCGTGCTCGGTGGGGCAGGTGACTTCGGCGATCTTGCCTGTACGGACCTCTTTGCCGCCGATGATGGCCGGGATTTCCACCACGGTGTTGTACTGGCGGTCGAGTTCCTTGTCGAGTGCGATACGTTCGGGAGAGCCTTCCAGGCAAGCCTTTACGGGTTCATTTGCGGGAAGGGGGAAAGTGATGAGGGAATTGTTCATATGCTTGATTATTATTCAGTGTTCTACAGTCTTGCAAATTTACCTAAAATTTAGGAAGATTGAAAGCAAATCATTATCTTTGTGTCCGCATTAATAACGAATCGTAACCAATGGAAATATTCGTCCAGAATGAGACCTCTCGGCTGAGGACGGTAGTTCTGGGTCTGCCGCAATCCAACGGTCCGACCCCCACCCTGGCCGAAACCTACGACAGCAAATCATACGAATCGGTAAAGAACGGCGTTTATCCCACCCAGGAGGCCATCACCGCCGAAATGGACGCCTTCGAAAAGATCCTACGGAAATACGGCGTCGAAGTTCTGCGGCCCAATCTCGTAAAGGACTGCAACCAGGTGTTCGCCCGTGACGTCGGCTTCGTGATCGACGACAAGATAGTGGTCTCCAACGTCATTCCCGACCGCCAGGAAGAGATCGACGCCTACGAAGACATCTATTCACGCATCCACTACAAGCAGATATACAACCTTCCCGAAATGGTTCACGTGGAAGGCGGGGACGTGGTTCTCTGGAACGACCGCATCTTTGTGGGGCAGTACGCCTTTTCCGATTATCCCCAGATAAAGACGGCAAGGACGAACACCCTCGCGATCGACTACCTTAGGATGATCTTCCCCGAGAAGGAGATAATCCCGCTGAACCTCCGCAAGAGCGACACCGATCCGAACGAAGGGATACTCCATCTGGACTGCACTTTCATGCCGGTCGGAAAGGACAAGGCCATCATCTACAAGCCGGGGTTCATGAATCCCCGCGACGCCGACAGGCTCGTCGCCCTGTTCGGAAAAGACAACGTGCTGGAACTCACCCGCGAAGAGATGTACTGGATGAACTCCAATATTTTCAGCATCGCTCCCGACATAGTGGTGGTGGAAGAACACTTCACCCGCCTGAAGGCCTGGCTGGAAAGCTGGGGGGCTACCGTGGAAACCGTCCCCTACCGCGAAATCAGCAAGATGGGCGGCCTGCTCCGATGCAGCACCCTTCCCCTCCTGAGAGACAAATAGTATTATAATCACATAATTAAACATGGAGAAAAAGCTCACAACCGCCGAATACATCGCCATGGAAGAGCGATACGGCGCCCACAACTACCATTCGCTTCCCGTCGTCCTCGAGAGGGGCGAAGGTATTTACCTTTACGGAGTAGACGGCAAACGCTACTTCGATTTCCTGTCGGCTTATTCGGCCGTCAACCAGGGCCACTGCCATCCCAAGATCGTCAAGGCTCTCACGGAGCAGGCACAGAAGCTTTGCCTCACTTCCAGGGCTTTCTACAACGACTGTCTCGGCCCGTATGAGAAATTTGCCACCGAATTCTTCGGCTACGACAAGCTCCTGCCCATGAACTCCGGCGCCGAGGCCGTCGAAACCGCCCTCAAGCTCGCCCGCCGCTGGGGCTACAAGGTCAAGGGCATTCCCGAGAACGAAGCGCTCATCATAGTCATGGACGGCAATTTCCATGGCCGCACCATCACCATAGTCACCCTTTCGAACGATCCCGAAAGCTATTCCCAGTACGGCCCCTTCACTCCGGGCTTCGTACGCGTCCCCTACGACGACACCGAGGCAGTCCGCAAGGTCCTCGAGGAAAAGGGAGAAAAGGTGGCCGCCCTGCTCATGGAGCCCATCCAGGGCGAGGCCGGCGTATACGTTCCCCACGACGGTTTCATCAAGGAATGCTACGATCTCTGCCACAAGCACAACTGCCTGTTCATCGCAGACGAGGTGCAGACCGGCATCGGCCGCACCGGCCGCCTCATGGCCTGCGACTACGAGGGTGTCCATCCCGACATCGTAACCATAGGCAAGGCCCTTTCGGGCGGCGCCCTTCCCATTTCGGCAGTTCTGGCGAACGACGAAATCATGCTCACCATCAAGCCCGGCGAGCACGGCTCCACCTTCGGCGGCTATCCCCTCGCGGCAAAGGTCGCCGTCGCGGCCCTCAGCGTCATCAGGGACGAGCATCTCACCGAGAACGCCTATAAGATGGGTCTCATCTTCAGGGAGGAAATCTCCAAGATCAAGAGCCCGTTCTTCAAGTTCGTCCGCGGCAAGGGCCTGCTCAATGCAGTCGTGACCGAGCCCCAGAACGGCATCGAGGCATGGGACATCTGCCTCAAGCTCCGCGATGCCGGCCTGCTTGCAAAGCCCACCCACAGGCATATCATCCGTTTCGCTCCGCCTCTCACCATCAACGAGAAAGAACTCCGCGAAGCCATCGGCATCATCAAGAGCGTCTTCGAGTCGTTATGAAAAAGAAACTTGCAATGATAGCCTTCGGCGGCAATGCCCTCCTGCGCAGCGGCCAGAAGGGAACATACGCCGAACAGCTCGCCAACGTACAGGACACCTGCGAGCAGCTCTGGCCTCTCATGGAAAAGGGCTATGACATCATCATAGGCCACGGCAACGGCCCTCAGGTCGGCAACGGTCTCCTGCGCCACGAAGCCGGCCAGAAGGAATACGGCCTCCTGGCCATGCCCATGGATTTCTGCGGAAGCGAGACCCAGGGCTCCATCGGCTACATGATAGAGACCGGCATGGAGAGGGTGATGCGCCGTCACGGCATCGACCGCAAGGTGGTCACCCTGATCACCCGCGTCGAGGTCGGCGCCGACGATCCCAAGTTCCAGAATCCCACCAAACCGGTAGGTCCATACTACACCCGCGAACAGGCCGAAAAGCTTCACGAAGAAACCGGCGCCGTGTATCGCGAAGACCCGAAGGGCAACGGCTGGCGCAAGGTTGTGGCCTCCCCTGTCCCCCTGAAAATCAACAACATAGAAGTGGTTGAGAAGCTCGCCAGGGACGGTGTCATAGTGGTCACCGTAGGCGGCGGCGGAATCCCGGTGACGGACAGCCCCGAGGGACACAAGGGAGTTGAAGCCGTGATCGATAAGGACCTTGCCAGCGCTCTCTGCGCCAGTCAGATAGGTGCCGACGAGTTCTACATCCTCACGGACGTCCCCAAGGTTTACATCAACTTCCGCAAGCCGGACCAGAAGGCGCTAGACACCATCACCGTGGCCGAGGCCAAGGAGTATCTTGCGCAGGGCCAGTTCACCGAAGGGTCGATGGCCCCGAAGGTTCGCGCCGGCATCTCCTTCGTCGAGAACGGAGGCAGCGAATGCGTTATCACCGAAGCGGGCCAGCTGGGCAACCCGGCCTGCGGCACAAGAATCGTAAAATAATAAAAATCAATAAAATGGCTTACAATCTTCGCAACAGGAGCTTCCTTAAACTCCTCGATTTCTCCCCGAAGGAGATACAGTACTTCCTCGACCTCGCCCGCGACCTCAAGCGTGCCAAATACGCCGGCACTGAGGTTCCGCGCATGAAGGGGAAAAACATCGCGCTCATCTTCGAGAAAACCTCAACCCGCACCCGCTGCGCCTTCGAGGTTGCCGCCTACGACCAGGGCGCGCATGTGACCTACCTCGGCCCGACCGGCAGCCAGATCGGCATCAAGGAAACCATGAAGGACACCGCGCGCGTGCTCGGGCGCATGTTCGACGGCATCGAATATCGCGGCTTCAAGCAGACCACCGTGGAAGAACTCGCCGAGTTTGCGGGAGTTCCCGTCTGGAACGGACTCACCAACGAGGCACATCCCACCCAGGTGCTTGCAGACCTCCTCACCATGCAGGAGCACAGCGACAAGAAACTCCACGAAATCGCCTTCGCATACGTCGGGGACGCCCGTTTCAACATGGGCAACAGCCTCCTCGTAGGCGGTGCCAAGATGGGTATGGACGTCCGCATCGTCGCTCCTAAGGCCCTCTGGCCGTCAAAGGAACTCATCGACGAATGCAAAAAGATTGCGGCTGAAACCGGTGCACGCGTCACCATTACCGACGACGTGGACGCCGGCGTGAAGGGCTGCGACTTCATCTACACCGACATCTGGGTGTCCATGGGTGAACCCGACGAGGTCTGGAAGGAGCGCATCGGCATGCTCATGCCTTACCAGGTCAACGCCAAGCTCATGGAGCGCACCGGCAATCCGAACTGCAAGTTCATGCACTGCCTGCCGTCCTATCACAACCGGGACACCAAGGCCGGAGAGGATGTGTACCAGAAGTTCGGTCTGGATGGCATCGAGGTTACCGAAGATGTGTTCGAAGGCAAGAACAGCATCGTCTTCGACGAGGCTGAGAACCGCATGCACACCATCAAGGCCGTAATGGTGGCCACTCTCGGCGACTAGTGCCTCAAAGGATAGCCTTAATTGAATGGGATGATCTCGAATTGAGGTCATCCCATTTCAATTGCTACTTGATGTTGTCGCGCTTGATTTTCATGAAGCGCAGCAGGCCGAGGATTTTCAGGGGCTTGTCTGCGCTGCGGCCCCTCAGGTTTATGGCAAGGCCCAGTTTCTTGATTATGGGCACTTTGAAGGTCTCGACAAACTCGATGAGGGTGCCGTCGGGATCTTCCACATAGGTGAAGTGGCCGTCGGCCTCGCCCATCGAGAAATCTTCGCCGCTGTCGCACACGAAGGGATGGCCGAGGGCTTCGGTTTCGGCCTTTACGGCCGCCATTCCGCGCACGTCAAAACAGAGGTGGATGAAACCAGGATCGCCCCAGTAACGCCCGTCATAGAGCTTTTTGCCGGGGCCATCCACAGCCTGCACCAGTTCCAGGAAGGACGTGCCAAGCACCGGGCTGAGCGGCCCTTCGATGGGCTTGCTGCGCCTGAGCACGACCCGGCGGAGTTTCTTTTCGCCCCCAGGTACGCCCTTCAGGTCTTCGAAGACGTCCGTGCGGTCGAAGGCCACGGTATCATAGTCGAGCAGTTTGCTGTAGAAGGCCACTGAAGCGTCCATGTCGCTCACGCCGATGACCGCGCCGTTGGCGCCGCCGGTGATCAGGTCCCGGTCGTCGGTGAATACGTATCCGTCTTCTTCCACCTGGAAGAGATTGCCGTACAAGTCTTTCATATAGAAAAACTTAACCCCGAAAGGAGAATGGCGCACCTCGGTGAGGACGTCGAGCTTCCGCGCCACGAATGTGTTGTAGGCGACCTCGATGTTCGGGGCCTTCACCTTGCCGACGAGTATGCCGAGGTCACCCAGGGCGGCCGGCTCCTTCAGGTAATTCAGCGCGCGACCTTTGGGCTCCCAGATTTCGAAACCGCCGCCGCCCCTGATGTTGAGGGCGATGGCAGAACGGCGGGGCTGGGGCTTGCCTCCGGTATAGGGAAGCATCCTTTCGGCCACTCCGTCCGCGTCGACCACCTTGATCTTGAAACCGAAATTGTCGTAATACCATTTCCAGGCTTCGACGACATCCGGGACTCCTATGCCCAGCTGCTGGATGCCGCATATTTGCTTTCTCATGTAGCTGATATCTTTTTTGAAAGTTTGTAATACAGGGGCAGACACCATTTATGGATGTACACCATGAGCAGTTCGCCGCGTCCTATGAGTTTGCGGTGTTTCCTGCGCCGTATGGCACGCACGGCTATCGCCCCGCACCTGTCCACGTCCATACCCTTCGCCTGACCGGAATCCATCTGCGCATGGGGTGTGCCGTCGGCCCGGAGGGCGCTCTTGCTGATTTCGGTATTGATGCGTCCGGGGATGAGGAAGGTCACCCCGATATTGGGATACTCCAGTTCGAGGGACTCGTAGTAACCGAACATGGCGTGTTTGGCAGCCGCGTATGAGGAGCGGAGCGGGAAACCGAAAAGCCCGGAGATGGAAGAGGTTACCGCGATCTGGACATGAGGGGCGCTGAGGATGCGGTCCCTGAACGCCCTGAGCAGATAAACCCCGCTCAGGAAATCCACCTTCATTATCTTCTCCGCGACCTCGAAATCGGTGTCGAGTGCCTTGGCTCTCTGGGAGATGCCGGCGTTGAGCACGAAGATGTCGATCTGCTGCTTCACACCGGCCGCAAGGGCGTCGATTGAAGCATAATCGGACATGTCAGCGGGGAAAAGCTGCACGTCGACACCGTATTTTTCGCACTGGGATTTCGTTTCCTCAAGGGCCTCGATGCGCCTTCCCACCAGGATCAGGTTGCAGCCTTCCATGGCAAGATGCCGGGAAATCGAACGGCCTATTCCTGAGCCGCTTCCGGTGACAATTGCGGTTTTGCCCCTAAGATTATCCTTCATTTCAGTACAAAATTACAAAAAGTTTAGTACTTTTGTATTGTTCTGGAAACCTAAGCCGTTCCGGACAGACAAAAACACCTCAAAGCCCTGTGCAAAGCACGGGGCTATATTTTTGTGTATTACCGCTTTAATTATCCTGCAGGAACTTCTCTGCATCCAGGGCGGCCCGGCATCCGGAGGCGGCGGCGTTGATTGCCTGACGGTAACGCGGATCCTGGACATCTCCGGCGGCGAACACTCCCTCGACATTCGTGAGGGTCGTGGCCCCCTGCGTAATTATATAGCCGTTTTCGTCTATATCCACCCACTCCTTGAAGAGGTCGGAATTGGGATGATGGCCGATTCCGAGGAAGAAGCCGTCGAGGTCGATGCAGAACTCCCTGTCTTCCTTGTTGTGGTACAGCCTGACGCCCGTGACACCGCTCTCGTCACCGAGGATTTCGCGCGTGTTGCAGTTCCACAGCACTTCGATGTTGTCGCGCTCGAGCACCTGCTGCTGCGAGGCCTTGGAGGCGCGGAACACGTCCCTGCGAACTATCATGTAAACCTTCTTGCAAAGGCCGGAAAGGTAGAGAGCTTCGGCGCAGGCGGTGTCTCCCCCGCCCACCACGGCGACCACCTTCTTGCGGTAGAAGAAGCCGTCGCAGGTGGCGCAGGCGCTTACGCCCATGCCGCGGAATTTCTGTTCGGAAGGGAGCCCGAGATACTTTGCCGTGGCTCCGGTGGCGATGATAAGGGCTTCTGCCTCAATGATATCGCCATTGTCGACCCAAAGCGTGAAAGGACGCTTCGAAAGGTCCACCTTGGTGATGATACCGCGGCGGATGTCCGCACCGAGCCTCACGGCCTGGGCCCGCATGGCCCCCATGAGTTCGTTGGCATCCACCCCGTTCTCGAAACCGGGATAATTCTCCACCAGAGTGGTGGTGGTAAGCTGGCCACCGGCCTCGGGGCCCTCGTAAACCACGGGGGCGAGACCAGCACGCGAAGCGTAAATGGCAGCCGTATAGCCGGCCGGGCCGCTGCCTATGACAAGAAGTTTTACCTTTTCCATATTCTTATTTGCACGACATGATCCGGAGTATCAGTTTATCGGTAGACTGCATGCCCACGGAACCGATTTCTCCGAGGTTTTGAATTGTCTTTTCGATGTCGCAGTCGATGATGCCGTTGTTCTCGTCGACGGCGATGCCGTTCAGGGCCAGGACCGCCGACTGCACTGCAGAATACACCCCCGATGCCACCTTCATCGCACAACCGACCTTAGCCCCGTCGCACACCATTCCGGTGATGTTGCCGACCATGTTCTTGATGGCGGCGCAAATCTCGTCGTAGCCGCCGCCTTCCAACCACACTATCCCGCACGAAGATCCGGTGCTGGCGACCACGCAGCCGCACAGGGCGGACAACTTGCCCAGATAGCTCTTTATGTGGATAGCCACCAGGTTGCTGAGTATCAGCGCCCTGGCCAGACGCTCGTCGTCGACCCCGTAACGGTTCGCGTATGCGATCACCGGCATGCTAACGGTAATGCCCTGGTTGCCCGATCCGCTGTTGCTCATGGCAGCGAGGGTGCAGCCCGCCATGCGGGCGTCGGACGCCGCGGCGGTAATGCCCATGGCGTACGACATGAAGTCGTCCCCGAATACCGAATTCTGGTTTTCACGTATAGTCTTGCCCACGCGAAGGCCGTAATTGTGTTCGAGCCCTTCCATGCAGAGCGCCATGTTGTAGTCGCGGTCGGCAAGGATGAACTTTATGTCTTCGTATTCGGCGCTGACTGCGAAATCGACAATCTCCTTCACCGTCAGGCCATATTCCAGATTCGATTTCGCATGTGTGCCGTCTTCGGCGTCCCTGGCCTCACAGCTGATGACCTCCGCGTTGAATCTGGTCTCGATTATATGGTCGTGGTCGTCTGCAACCACGGCTGTCGCGCTGTTTTCATCGAGGGAGACGGTGACTTTGACATACAGCAGCGGACAGTTCTCCGACATACTGATATTCACCCTCCTGCCGTCCACCAGGGCTTTGGCGCACGCCACCGCATCTTTGTTCACGCCGTGAAGGACCTCGAGGCCGAGGGTGGAATCGCCGCATACCGCGCCCAGGGCAGCCGCGATGGGAAGTCCCACCATTCCGGTGCCGGGAATGCCTACGCCCATGCCGTTCTTGAGGATGTTGCCGCTCACCTCGACGTCGATCCGGAACGCGGTGTTCTGCCTCCAGA
Source organism: Bacteroidales bacterium (assembly GCA_024699055.1). GTDB lineage: Bacteria > Bacteroidota > Bacteroidia > Bacteroidales > UBA932 > Cryptobacteroides. The sequence continues at coordinate 10,553 of JAILQG010000065.1, read as the reverse complement.
GCGGACAGGTGGCGACGCATTTGCCGCAATGGCTGCCAAGGATTTCGGTCGCCCTGGCTGCGGCAAGCGCAACGGCTATGGGCTCGGTGCATCCAAGGGCAGGCTTTACCTCCTTGTGGATCAGTTCTATGATCTCGGCTTGTCTCGGTGTCATTGTTTGTATGCTTTCAGGCCGCTGTCAAGGAAATCCAGATAAGCGCTGATGCTCTTGTCGAACCCGTATGAGCCGGTCAGCGGATTGCCTTCAGGCGTGACCGCAATATAGAAGGGCTGGGCATTCGAGCCGAATTTGTAGCGCTGCAGATAACTCCACTTGTCTCCTACCGTGCGGAGCGTGAGCTCGCGCCCGTTTTCGGTAACCTTCAGAGGCGCGGAAAGAGGGGTTTTGTCATCCACGAAGAGCGAAATCAGCACGTAATCGTCGTTCAGCCGGCGCGCGACCGAAGGATCGGTCCACACTTCCGCCTCTATCTTGCGGCAGTTGACGCATCCATAGCCCGTGAAATCGAGCAGCACCGGCTTTCCGGCAGCCGCCGCGGCAGCCATTCCCTGTTCATAATCGTGGTAAGCGGCCCGCACTTCGTTCCGGTTCAGGTTGAAATCCTGGGTATAGAGGGGCGGGGCAAAAGCGCTGACAGCTGTGCAAGGAGCGCCCCAGAGGCCGGGAATCATATATACGGCCAGCACGAACGAGCACATGCCAAGCATGATGGAGGGCACGCTCGCAGGCTTGTGAAGATCGCCCCCTATCTCGTCCACCGGGAACTTGAGCCAGCCCACCAGGTAGGCGCCAAGGAGCGCGAATATGACTATCCAGATGCTCAGGAATACTTCCCTGTCGAGTATATGCCAGCCGTAGGCCAGGTCGGCCACGCTGAGGAACTTGAATGCAAAAGCGAGTTCGATGAAGGCCAGCACGACCTGGATTTTGGTCATCCACGAGCCAGATTTCGGGAGCTTTTTCATGAAGCCCGGGAACAGGGCGAAGAGCGAGAATACCAGCGCGAAGGCGAACGAGAACCCGAACATGCCCACGATGGGCCCGAGAACGTTTCCGGTAGTGCTCATCTCTGCCAGCAGCAGGCCTATGATGGGAGCGGTGCAGCTGAAAGACACCAGCACCAGGGTGAAGGCCATCAGGAAGATGGAGATGATGCCGGTGGTCCTTCCGGCCTTGCTGTCAACCGCGTTGTTCCACTTGCTGGGAAGCTTGATTTCGAACCAGCCGAAGAAGCTCAGCGCGAAGACGACCAGCAGCACGAACAGGAAGATGTTGAAGACTGCGTTGGTGGACAGTTCGTTGAGTTTGTTGCCGCCGAAAATGAGCGTGATGCCCACACCGAGCACCAGATAGATCACGATTATGCTCACTCCGTACAGGATGGCGTCCCTGCGGCTTCTGCGCTTGTCTTCGGAACGGCGCATGAAGAAGCTCACGGTCATGGGGATGATGGGCCAGATGCAGGGCATGAGGATGGCGAGGAGGCCGCCGAGGAAGCCCATGAGCAGCAGATACCAGATGCTGCGCCCCGCACCCGAAGCGCCTTCAGTGATAGCCTGGATCTTGTCCGCGACAGGGGCCCAGAGACCGTTCTGCACCAGTTCGGCAGCATCGCCTCCGGCCACGGACTGCGTATCGGGGGCGGCTGCGTTACGGGCATCTCCCACCGCCGGACTGACGCCGCTGTCCACGAAATCGACGCTCGTCGGGGGAAGGCAGTTACTGTCATTGCAGGCGCCGTATTCGAGATACGAGTCTATCTTGTACTCAGGCTTGGTGAAACGTATTTTCTGGACGAAGCGGACGGTATTCTCGAAATAACGCAGCTTCATGCCGAACACCTCGTCGAACTTGTCGATTTCGTTCCCTTCCGGCGTCAGGTCCCCGTCGAGTTCCACCCCGTCCAGGGTCTCTGCATTGAAGGTGGCGGAGGTGGGACCGTCATCTCCCAGACCAGTGGAATACACGTGCCAACCGGGGTCGATGGTGCCGGTGAAAACTATCCTGCCCGTTTCGGTGCCGTCCTTCTCGAGGGCGGCCTTGAATTTGACGGGCTCAAGGATCTGCGCGGAGGCTGGTCCCGACAATATGAGGGACAAAAAAATTGCGGATATGAGCTTACAGACTTTCATATCCGCAAAGATAACCAATTTAGATTATTAACGGAAACTCGCGAGCGACTTCAGGTTCTCTTCCGCGGCGATTTTATCGATGATGGCGCATACCAGCTTGAAAGTGCGGGAATCGGCGGTATAGACCGCAGGCGTGATGAAACTCACCCTGCCCTGCCGCTTGAGTTTCTGCGCCATGGCCTTCTTCTTGTGATTCACGGGGTCGTAGACCGCGATGGGATTGCCTCCGAACATGCCGACTATCTTCATGCAGGGAATATCGGTTTCACCGTCCCCGAAGTACAGCATGTGCGTGAAGGGAATGCGTTTTTTGTCGTCGGCCTTGCTCTCGTTCACCCTCTTGGTGTCGTGCTGACTGAAAATGCCCTTGGATATCTTGAAGATGAACTGGGTCTTTGCGGTATGGTCCACTGCGATGCCGGGCCACTCCGCCTCGCCGTTTTCGCCGTATATGAAAGTGCCCGCGTAGATGTGCTTGAACTCGCCTGCGATAGGGGATCCCTCTATGATTTCCTTGAGCCCCGAAGAGTTGATATAGTGCTCCACCTTCACGCCGTGCGACTTGCCGTAATCGTTGACGAGCGAGAACCACTCCAGCACGCCGGGAAACAGTTCTATGTCCTTGCCGAATTCACGGAACGATTCGCGGCGGAGCTTGATGCCGTTCCGGTGCGCCTCGTCGAACATCAGCTTCATGTACGAGAGCACGTTGCTGGCATCCTGCCCGACGGCTATTCCGTCGCTCATCTGCCAGAATTCCTCCTTCGTCTTTCCGACGGCCTGGATGAAGCCGAACTCCTGCATATTGCCGGGAGACAGGGTGCCGTCGAAGTCGTAAATAAGAGCTACAATGGGTTTCTTGGTCATGTTTTCACCCCTGATTATTGATTTTCGCCACAAAGATGCAAAAATTTCACCACAAAAATGCCGCCTTTCGCCGTACGCGTTGGAAACAGAGTTATTTTTGCAAAAACCAAAAACCTTAGAAAAAGTGAAACATCCCGATTTTAAACCCATTCCCCGCCAGGAACCCGATCCCCATTATCTCGCCAAACTCGAAAAAGTCATCAAGTCTTACTGGAAAGACAAGGCGATATGCAATTTCGGCGGTAAGGAATACACTTATGAAGAAGTCGCAGCCAATATCGAAAAAATCCATATTCTCCTCGAAGCCGCAGGCGTAGGCAAAGGCGACAAGGTAACCCTCTGCGCCCGCAACACCGCCGAATGGGCGATCAGCTTCCTCGGAATCAATACCTACGAAGCTGTCACCGTGCCGCTTCTGGCAGACTTCACCCCCGACAGCATCAACCACCTCGTGGACCATTCCGACTCCGTGGCACTCCTCGCCGACGAAGACATCTGGAAGACTCTCGACATCGCCAAGATGCCGAAACTCCGCACGGTCATTAACATAGCGGACCTGAGCCTGTTCTGGACAAATACCGAAAAGGTGACGGAAACGGCCGCCAAACTGAATGAGTGCTTCAACGCCAAGTTCCCCGCAGGATTCGGCCCCGAAAACGTGAATTATCCCACCGACAATGCGAAGGACCTTGCAGTGATTAACTATACCTCCGGCACGACGAGCGCCCCCAAGGGTGTAATGCTCCGCTACGAGTGTTTCTCCGCCACCATCGACTACGGTCACAGGTATATTCCCAACGGCCATGGCGACAAGATAGTGAGCATGCTGCCCATGGGGCACATCTACGGACTCACCTATGAGTTCCTCTATCCCTTCTGCGGCGGCGTCTGCGTCTATTACCTCGGCAAGACTCCCAGCCCCTCGCTGCTGCTCAAGGCCATGAAGGAAGTGAAGCCCTATATCGTCATCACCGTTCCTCTCGTAATGGAGAAGGTGTACAAGTCCGGCGTCGCTCCCAAACTCGACAAGATCAAGGCCCTGCTGGCCATCCCCGGTATCAGTAATCTCATTTATAAAAAGGCCGGAAATGCCCTCCTGGAAGCATTCGGCGGCAACATACGCTATTTCGTCATGGGCGGCGCAGCCCTCAATCCCAAGGTGGAGAGGGCATTCAAGAGGATGGCCCTTCCCTATACCGTCGGCTATGGCATGACCGAGGCCGCTCCCCTGCTCGCCTTCCGCTGCTGGTGGGAATACGCCCCCGGCTCCTGCGGGCAGGCCGTGGACTGCGCAGATGTAAGGATCGACTCCGAAGACCCCCAGCATATTGCAGGTGAAATACTTGCGAAGGGTACGAACGTCTGCAGCGGCTACTACAAGTATCCCGAAGCCGACTCCGCCGTATTCACGGAAGACGGCTACCTGCACACCGGCGACCTGGGCACCGTGGACTCCAAGGGCAATATCTTCCTGCGCGGCCGCAGCAAGACCATGTTCCTGAGCGCCAACGGGCAGAACATCTATCCCGAGGAAGTGGAAGCGGTGCTGAACACCTGCAGCTATGTTGCGGAAAGCCTGCTCGTGGACCGCGGCGGCAAGCTGGTGGGCCTGATCTACCTCGACCAGAAGGCCATCGAAGACGGCGGGCTCGATCCTGAAAGGGTATCCGAGATTCCCGAGGAAATCATGCGCACCGCCAACAAGCAGCTTCCCGCATACAGCAAGATCGCCAAGATCGAGCTGGTCACCGTTCCCTTCGAGAAAACCCCGAAGATGAGCATCAAACGCTTCCTTTATTCGTAAAATTATGGCTATATTGGGGGCATGAAACGAATTCTGTCCGTAATTGCCCTCTCCATTACATGTTTTATCGCCGGAGCGCAGACTCCGGAGCAGACGGGCGGGGTGTATTTTGCATACCCCGCCCCTTCTGTTACCCGTTTCCATCCGGCTCCGGCCGGCTATGAGCCTTTCTACATAAGCCACTACGGCCGCCACGGTTCCAGGTACCTCGGCAGCGAAGAAGACTACACTTCCCTGCTCTCGCTCTTCGCGGACCGCAGGAACCTTACCGACGAAGGCCGCAAGGTGGCGAAGGAGCTCGCACAGATATACAAGGACGCAAAAGGAAAGGCCGGACAGCTCACCCCCCTCGGCGCCAGGCAGCACCGCGGCATAGCTCTCCGCATGTTCAAGACCTTCCCCGGCGTTTTTCAGGGGACCGCCGTCGTAAATGCCTACAGCAGCACTTACGACCGCTGCATCAAGAGCATGGAGGCTTTCACCGGAGAGTTGGACAAGCAGAATCCGGACCTCGTCGTGAACAAATCCTCCGACGCGGCCAACATGGATTTCATCGCCCATATCGACAAAGCCCACGTCGATTTCATACAGGAGAGTGAAAGCCGGCTCTTTTCGGGCGCCGACGCACCCGGTAGCATTTCCGGAGAGCGCTTCGCGGCGGCTCTTTTCAAGAATCCGGACGTTGTGAAGGACAAGGAGGAGTTCATCCGCGCCATGTACGAAGTGGCCTCCGACATGCAGGATATTCCCTTGGATATCAACCTGTTCCGCCTGTTCACCCCGGAAGAGCTGGACGCCCTGTACCGCAGCCTTAACGAAGGCGTTAACATGTTCTACGGAGACGATATCCGTAACCGCGGTTTCTCCGCCACTTCCAGCGTCCCGCTCTGGAAAGACATAGTAGACAGGGCCCAGGCCGCAATAGGCGTCGGAGAGACCGCCGCCGACCTCCGCTTCGGGCACGACATCTTCCTGATGGGTCTGCTCAGTTTCCTGCAAATCGACCACGAGCGCGGCACTGACAAATTCCTTCCGATGGGCGCAAACCTGCAGATGGCATTCTTCAGGAACAAAGCCGGCGCCGTACTGGTGAAATTCCTCCTCAACGAGAAGGAGATCGCCGTGCCGGTACCGACGGAGATATGGCCTTATTACGAATGGAAAGACGTAAAGGCGTTTTATGAAAGGAGGATGGACAGGCTCGGGGAGCTCCGCCAGCTCTATGCAATCAACACCATGGTCGGCACCGACGCGGCCAGCGTGAAGACCAGCCCCATCTACGGTTCCGGCACCGAAGAACGCGGCCAGACCATCCCCGCGGTCCTCGCCCCGAACGGGCAGACCTTCTGGACCCCCCAGACCAGAGATACCGAACTGAAGGGCGTATCTCCCTTCGTCTATTCCGACACCCTGTTCCAAGGCATTCGCGCAAGCCACTGGCTTTCAGGAGGATGCACCCAGGACTATGGCTCCTTTACCATAGGATTCATCTCCGGAGATCTGCGCCTTTCCCCGCAGGAAAGGGCCACTTCCTACAGCCATGAGCTGGAAGTTTCCGCACCCCATTATTATTCCGTCACCCTGCCGGATGAGCATCTCTTCGCCGAGATGACCGCCACCAGCCACTGCGCCTACTTCCGCGTCACTCCGACCGTAGACGGGCCCGTGCACATAATCCTCAACCACAACAGCGACGAAAAGGAGGGCACGGTGGTAATGGATCCGGAAAACCATCTGCTGTGCGCTTCCAACCCCATTCACCGCATCTACCAGGGAGATGGAAAGAGCGCCGGATACAGCGGCCACATCATCCTCTGGTACGAAGGCAGCCCGGCCGCATCGGGCGTCAGGGATGGTATAGCCTATGTGACCTTCGACGGAAAGAAGGGCATGCCTATCGAATTCTGCGCTGCCACCTCATTCACAGGCATCAAGGGCGCGAAGCGCAACCTCAACGCCGAGATCGGGCCGGACGGGTTCGAGAAAACGGCGGCCCGGCTTGCGGACATCTGGTGCGAGCGTTTCCATACCATAGAGGTCACTACCGACGACACCGACGCCCGCGACCAGTTCTACGGAGCCCTCTACCGCGCGTCCTTCCTCCCCCGCGAAATCAGCGACTGCGACGGCACCTTCCCCCGTTTCGCCAAAGGCGACATCATCCGCCGCAAAGGCAAACATTATATGGATTTCGCCCTCTGGGATACCTACAGGGCGCTTCATCCGCTCCTTACCATAATCGCCCCCACCCGCGACGGCGAATTCATGCAGAGTCTCGCCGACATGTACTACGAAGGCCTGTGGATGCCCATTTATCCCATGTGGAACAGCTTCACCTCCGAGATGAGCGGCGACCATGCGGCTTCCGTAATTGCTGATGCCTACATAAAGGGCATACGCAATTTCGAGATCGACAAGGCCTATGACGGAGTGAGGCAGAACGCTTTCGGCACGCCCGCCAAATATTCGGACTATGCGGACGGAAAGGGACGCAGGGCCGTCGAGGCCTATTGGCTGAAAGGCTACATTCCCCTGGAGGAAAAGATAGAGGAAGCCTTCCACAAGGAAGGTCAGGTCACGCGTACTCTGGAATACGCTTACGACGACTATGCGCTCGCCCAGCTCTCTGAAGCCCTTAATAAACGCTATGATTATCAGGTGCTTATGCATAGATCGGAGAACTGGCGCAATGTCTATGACGTTTTCAACGGCTGGATGAACGGCCGCCACGCCGACGGTTCCTTCCTTCCCGCGCCCGACATAGCGGTGCCGCAGTCTTGGCTAATCGAAGGCGCCGACATCCACTACAGCTGGTACGTGCCCCACAATCCGAAGGGTCTCTTCGATGCCATGGGAGGAAAGGAGGTTGCGTGCGCCAGGCTCGACATCCTCTTCGACAAAGACTACTACTGGCATGGCAACGAGCCTTGTCATCATATCCCCTACCTGTATGCCCTTGCCGGCTATCCCGAGAAAACCAGGCAGAGGGTAAAGCAGATCCTGAAGACCAGTTACGCCAACACTCCGGGCGGTCTTCCCGGCAACGAGGACGCCGGCCAGATGAGCGCCTGGTACATCTTCTCGTGCCTGGGATTCTATCCTGTCTGCCCCGCCTCGGGCGAGTATGTAGTAGGGGCTCCGGCATTCCCGAAGGTTACGCTGAACCTCGAGAACGGCCGCAGCTTCACCATCCTCGCAGACGATTCCGCCCCCGAACGCATCACGCTGAAGCACAGCGAGATACTCGAGGGCGGCACCATCCGTCTGAAGACGAATTAGGGCTTATTTCAGCAGGCTTTCGCTGCGGGCGATGAATTCTGCGAGGGCCTTGCCCTTCAGCATGCCGTTCGCCAGAAGCGCCAGGTCTATCACCTGGTGCAGGAGTTTCTGCTTGCCGGCGATGCTGTGGCTCTCCTCCTTGATTTCCTTGCCCTCGGCATCGGTGCCAGCGGGCTTGTCGACCACCTTCTTCCGGGAATCCCAGATCTTCGCGATCAGGGGGTTCTCCATATTCACCTTGACATTGTAGCTGGCCGGCATTTCGCCGTAGAAATTCATGCCTCCGCCGAGTTTGCTCATTTCGGCATAGCGCCTCATGAACTCGCTCTGGGTGATGAGCACCGGAGCTGAATCCTCGCCCAGATTTTCGGGCTCCACCCACCAGTCGCTGCCCTCGGGAAGCGCCTCCTTGAAGATGTCCTGGAGCGCCTTCCTGTCATCGTCGGCCATTTCGGGTTTGACCTTGTCGGCCTTGGGGATGAGGTTCTCCACCGCATCGGAGTCGACACGGGCGAAACGCGCATCCTTCAGCTTCTGTTCCAGCAGGTTCGCGAAATGGGCGTCCACTTCGCAGTCCATCAGAAGGACGTCGTAGCCCTTGTTCTTCGCCGCCTCGATCTGGGAATACTGGGCCTCGGGATTGGAAGCGTACAGATAGACCACCTTCTTGTCCTTGTCGGTCTGCTCCGGCTCGATAGCCTTGCGGTAGTCCTCGAAGCTGAAGTATTTGCCATCGGTGTTCTTGAACAGCGCGAAGCCGAGGCCGCGGTCGCAGAACTTTTCGTCGGTGAGCATGCCGTACTCTATGAAGAGCTTGATGTTGTCCCACTTGCTCTCGTATTCGGAACGCTGTTCCCTGAATATCTCCTCAAGCCTGTCGGCCACCTTTTTAGTGATGTAAGTGCTTATCTTCTTGACATTTGCATCACTTTGCAGATAGCTGCGGCTCACATTCAGCGGGATATCCGGAGAGTCGATCACACCATGGAGCAGGGTGAGGAAGTCGGGCACTATGTTGTCGACATGGTCGGTGACGAACATCTGGTTGCAGTAAAGCTGAATCTTGTTCTTGTCGATGGCCATGCGCTCCTTAATCTTCGGGAAATACAGGATGCCGGTAAGGGTGAAGGGATAGTCCACATTCAGGTGTATCCAGAACATGGGCTCCTCTTCCATCGGATACAGGGCCCTGTAGAACTTGAGGTAGTCCTCGTCCTTGAGCTCCGAAGGAGCCTTGGTCCAGATGGGCTCGATGCTGTTCACCACGTTGTCTTCGTCGGTCTCCACCTCCTTGCCGTCCTTCCATTCGGTCTTCTTGCCGAACACAACCGGGACCGGCATGAACTTGCAGTATTTGCCCAGAAGCGAGGCGATGCGCCCTTTTTCGGCGTATTCCCTGTCGTCATCGTCAATGTAGAGGGTGACAACGGTGCCGCGGTCGCTCTTGTCGCATTCTTCCATGGTGAATTCGGGGTTGCCTTCGCACTCCCACTTCACAGCTTTGGCGCTCTCCTGCCAGCTGAGGCTCTCGATGGTGACCTTCTTCGAAACCATGAAGGCGCTGTAGAAGCCCAGCCCGAAGTGGCCGATAATGTTCTGGTCCTTGTATTTTGCCAGGAACTCCCCTGCCGATGAGAAGGCTATCTGATTGATATACTTGTCGATTTCCTCAGCGGTCATGCCGATTCCGCGGTCCACTATACGAAGCGTCTTTTCCTTCTCGTCGAGGATCACCTCGACTTTCAGCTCGCCCATTTCACCGGTGAAGTCGCCGTTCGAAGAAAGGATCTGAAGCTTTTTCGTGGCATCCACTGCATTGGCCACCAGTTCGCGCAGGAAAACTTCCTTGTCGGAATACAGGAACTGCTTGATTACGGGGAAGATGTTTTCTGTAGTAACCCCGATTTTACCTTTTGTTGACATATCTGTTGTGTTTTCAAATTCAAACCCGGCGGAGCCCAGCTTGCATGCAATGAGACGATAAAGGCAGACTCCCCCGTCTGCCTTCAATCAATCAAAGTGGATGCCAGTGACAAAATGGCAGAGCCCCCGTTCACAGCGAGAAATGCCCGATGTCGCTGCGGAAGAAAAGATTGTCGCAGCGCACCTTCCCGGCGGCGGCAAGCGCTTTGTCACGGGCTTCCCGAAGGGTTTTTCCGCGGCCTATGACCATCAGGACGCGTCCTCCGGCAGTGTAAAGCCGTCCGCCTTCGGACCTGGTGCCCATATGGCAGAAACTCACTCCGGGTGCGGGGTCGAGGCCCTCTATGGCAAAGTTCTTCGCATAGGATCCGGGATAGCCCTTCGACGCCAGCACGAAGCCGAGGGTAGCATCGTCCGACCACTTGATTTCGGGCATTGCCGTTCCGTCCGCTATGGCGGATACCATCAGGTAGAAATCGCTCTCCAGCCTCGGCAGCACCACTTCGGTTTCGGGGTCTCCGAAACGGCAGTTGAACTCTATGACCTT
>JAILQG010000043.1 GCA_024699055.1 Bacteroidales bacterium | reverse complement strand
ACCCCATTCGGACATGCGCGGATCAATTCCTGTTTGCGGATCCCCGCGCCTTTTCGCAGCTTACCACGTCCTTCTTCGGTCTCGGAAGCCTAGGCATCCTCCGTTCGCTCTTCTTCTCTTTCTCTTTCAGTGAATCATTTTTCAATGATACTCGTTTTGCCTATTTTGAAATTGTAGTCCCATATCGCAACTCGAAAAAACTCGAATTTATAATATTAGACTAATCTCTTTCTTTTCTTTACCTCTTTGTGTCTCTCAATATTGTCAATGAACTTTCCGTTCGTTTCTCAAACGGGGCTGCAAAGATACACACTTTTTTGATACCTGCAAATTTATTTTTAAATTTTTTTCACTATTTTCGTACACCTATATAACCGCATATGAAACTCCCGGAAAACGCACACCGCCCGCTCAAGGAAGGCGAAAAGTACCAGCCTCTGCTGGATCCCAAGTCCAACCCATTGGAAGTCACGCCCTACAGCGTCACGGTCGGCCTCATCATGACCGTCCTCTTCAGCGCAGCGGCGGCCTATCTCGGCCTCAAGGTGGGGCAGGTGTTCGAAGCCGCAATCCCCATCGCCATCCTGGCTGTCGGCATCAGCGGCGCCCTCGGAAAGAAGAACGCCCTCGGGCAGAACGTCATCATACAGAGCATCGGCGCATGCAGCGGCGTGGTCGTGGCCGGGGCCATCTTCACGCTTCCAGCCATCTATATCCTCGGGGTGCCGGTGAACTTCATGCAGATGTTCCTGAGCAGCCTGCTCGGCGGCGTACTGGGCATCCTCTTCCTCATCCCCTTCCGCAAATATTTCGTCGGGGAGATGCACGGCAAGTATCCCTTCCCCGAAGCGACGGCCACCACGCAGGTGCTGGTCAGCGGCGAAGGCGGAGGCAAGAGCGCCAGGATCCTGGCCATCAGCGGCCTCATCGGCGGTCTGTACGACTTCTGCGTAGCCACCTTCGGCACCTGGGCCGAAACCATCAGCACCGCCTTCACCGGCATTGGCCACGCCATCGCCGACAAGGCGAAAGTGGTGCTGAAGCTCAACACCGGCGCGGCGGTCCTCGGCCTCGGATACATCATCGGCCTGAAATACTCGTTCATCATCTGCCTCGGCAGCCTGCTGGTCTGGCTGGGCATCATCCCGCTCATCAACCTGCTCTCGGGCGGCCCTGTGATAGACCTGCTCGGCCCCGGCGCCACCCACGACCTCATCGCGGGCATGAGCGCCGACGAGATCTTCCGCACGTACGCGCGTAGTATAGGTATAGGCGGTATCGCCATGGCCGGCATAGTGAGCATCATCAAGAACGCCGGCGTCATCAAGTCGGCCGTAGGCCTCGCCGGCAAGGAATTCAGCAAAAAGGGCGGACCGGTCGAAGAGCCCGAACGCACCGAGAAGGATCTCAAGATGCGCACCGTGGTGCTCGGAATCGCCGTGGCGCTGCTCGCAGTCTTCGCCTTCTTCGCCTTCGGCGGAGTGGTGAACAACGTCTGGCAGGCGCTCATAGGCATGGTGATAGTGGCCATAATCGCCTTCCTGTTCACTACCGTGGCGGCAAACGCCATCGCCATAGTGGGCTCCAATCCCGTCAGCGGAATGACCATCATGACGCTGATAATCACCGCACTGGTGCTTGTGGCGGTAGGGCTTAAGGGAGACAAGGGCATGGCTGCGGCGCTGGTCATCGGCGGCGTGGTTTGCACCGCCCTCTCCATGGCCGGCGGCTTCATCACCGACCTCAAGATAGGTTACTGGACCGGCACTACCCCGGCCAAGCAGGAAGCCTGGAAGTTCGTGGGCACCATCGTGGCGGCAGCCACCGTCTGCGGGGTGATGCTCATCCTCAACAAGACCTACGGCTTCACCGGCGAGAACGCCCTCGTGGCACCTCAGGCCAACGCCATGGCGGCGGTCATCCAGCCCATGATGAACGGCGGAAGCGCCCCGTGGCTCCTCTACGGCCTCGGCGCGGTCATCGCACTGCTGCTCACGCTGTTCAAAGTACCGGCACTGCCGTTCTGCCTCGGCATGTTCATCCCCATCCAGCTCAACCTTCCCCTCCTCGTCGGAGGAGCCATCGCTTGGTTCGTGGGCAGCCGCAGCAAGGACAAGGAGCTCAACACCGCACGTTCCGACAAGGGCACCCTCATCGCCAGCGGTTTCATCGCCGGCGGCGCGCTCATGGGAGTGGTCTCCGCAATCCTGAAGTTCGCGAATGTGGACTGGTTCATGAAGGCATGGAACACCGTCGCCCCCGGCGCCCTTGCATCAGGTGCCGAAAAGATAGCGATAGTGCCCTATCTGCTGCTTGTAGCCTTTATGCTCTGGGCTATTCTTAAGAAGGATACTACGCGAAAAGCGTAATGATGTTCAGGATTACCTGACTTGCCTTTTCGATACTCTCGAGGGGCACCCACTCGAACTTGCCGTGGAAATTCAGTCCTCCGGCGAAGATGTTCGGGCACGGGAGCCCGCGGAAGCTCAGGTTGGCGCCGTCGGTGCCGCCGCGGATAGGCTGTATCTTAGCCTTGATTCCCGCCATCTCCATGGCCTTCACCGCCTTTTCGATGATATGGTAGTGGGGCTCCACCTGCTCGCGCATGTTGTAATACTGGTCCTTAAGCACCAGGGTGACGGTGCCTTCGCCGTACTTTGAATTCACGAAATCGGCAACCTTCTGCATCATTTCCTTGCGGGCCTCGAACTTCGCGCGGTCGTGGTCGCGGATGATGTAGGCGAAATCGGCCTCCTCGACGCTGCCCTTGAAGGAGATGAGGTGGAAGAACCCCTCGTAGCCTTCGGTGTGTTCCGGGCGGGCCATCACCGGCAGCATGGCGCCGAATTCCTGGCCGATGAGGATGGCGTTCTTCATCTTTCCCTTGGCATATCCGGGATGCACGTTGCAGCCCTGGACGTGGATTTTGGCGGAGGCCGCGTTGAAGTTCTCGAACTCCAGCTCGCCCACTTCACCGCCGTCCATGGTATAGCCGTAGTCGGCGCCGAAACGGGCCACGTCGAACTTGACCACACCGCGGCCTATCTCCTCGTCGGGAGTGAAGCCGATGCATACGGGGCCGTGCTTGAATTCGGGATGCTCCATGATGTACTGCACCGCATTCATGATTTCCGCGACGCCGGCCTTGTCGTCGGCGCCGAGAAGCGTGGTGCCGTCGGTGGTGATGATGGTTTCGCCTTTATGGGCGAGCAGCTCCGGGAAAGCCACGGGGTCGAGCTTGAGCCCGGGCACCCCCTTAAGCTCTATTGCGGAACCGTCGTAGTCCTTGATTATCTGGGGCTTGACATTCTCTCCGGAGGCATCGGGAGCGGTGTCCACATGGGCTATGAAGCCTATGGCCGGATGTTCGCCCGGCACATTGGCCGGGATGCGGCCCATCACGTAACCGTATTCGTCGAGGGTAGCCTCGACGCCCATGTCATTCAGTTCTTTGCAGAGAAGTTTCAGGAGGTTCAGCTGTTTGCTGGTCGAGGGTTGAGTCTGTGAGTCCTCGTTGCTCTGGGTGTCCACCTTCACGTAACGGAGGAACCTGTCGAGAATCTTTTCCATCATCTATAGTTTTCAGTGTTGTTTCATCGGGTGTTTCGGAACCGGGTGTGCCGGAATCGTCGGCGGGAGCTTCCGGGGGAACCTCGGCTTCGGCAGCAGCGGCGGCAGCGGCAGCTTTGGCAGCCTTGGCGGCGGCACGGGCATCCTCGCGGGCCTTGCGCCTGCGGTACATCTCCACGTATTTTTTGAGCTTTTTCCTGTCCCTCTCGTTCTGGGCCTCGATCCGCTTCAGCTGCTTTTCTATCTTCGCCTTCTTCCGGGCCTCCTTCTTTGCCAGTTTTGCAGCCGCCTTTGCGGCGTCGAGAGAATCGAGCCGGGCCCATTTGGCCTCCCGCGCAGCGTCCCTCTCCGCCTTCTTGCGCTCCCATTCAGCCTTCTTCAGGGCCTTCTCGTCCAAGACCGGCTCATCTACGGCAAGGCTGTCGCCGCCTGCCGAGAGCGAATCCGTAGCAGCATGAAGGCTGTCAGATACGGCCGCGAGGGAATCGGCCGGGACGGAAAGGCTGTCCGCAAGGGCTGCGAGCGAATCGAGCGGGACCGCGAGGGAGTCTACGGCGGCTGAAAGCGTATCGGCTGCAGCCGCCTCTTCAAGCGCCTTCAGTTCCTCCTGCTGCCTGCGGCGTTCTTCCCTGCGCCTTCTGGCATCTTCCAGAGAGCGGTAGACGTCGTTCATGTAGCCGGGGAAGAAGATGTTGGTCTGCCGGAACTGCGCACGCGGCCGGCTTTCATACACCGCCCTTTCAGAAGGCCTCACGGTAAGGTCGGTGATATCTTCCTTGCCCTTGGGCTGGATATCGATCTGCCAGTTGAAGCCTTTGAGCGACCGGTCCTCGTTTTTCAGCTGCGGAATCGGATACGCATCGTTCTTGGGACTGTCGAAATAGTATACCTGATCGAGGTCGCCGTCCTTGAACAGCGCCGACATCATCTTGGTTTCCACCTTGTTGACGGTGGCGATGGCCTCCTTTTCCTGGAGGAAGAAGATGGCCGACGCACCGCCCAGGGCGTCGAAGCGTTTGAGAGCTCCGGTGGTGTCGAAGTATGCCATCACTTCGGTGCCCTTTATCTGGTCGAACAGGAGCGAATCCTCCTGCGTTATGATGAAGGCGTTATTGAGCAGGCTGACCCTGTCTACGCTGCGCCCCGCCACGAGGGCGAAGAGGCTGTCGGCGGAGTACTGCCGCCTGCCGTCGCTCCACGCGACCGGATCGACATAGAAGCGGGCGATGGAGTCGAGGTCGTTGTAACGCAGTGAGTCACAGACCATCTGGAGGTCGTAGCGGTAAACCTTCACGTGGCCTTTCGCCTCCATGAAACCGATTTGTGTGGAATCGGCCGGTTCTACGGAGCCAGAAGGAGCTGCCAGACTGTCGGACGGCACCGCCAAACTGTCGGATGGCACTGAAAGGCTGTCCGAAGGAGCTGAGAGGCTGTCGGATGGAACCGTCAGGCTGTCTGCAGGCTCGGCGGGAGGAGGTGGTGGCGGAGGAGCTGGTGCCTCGTCTTCTTCAGGCGGCGGAGGCGGAGGGGCTTCCTCGCCGGA
>JAILQG010000009.1 GCA_024699055.1 Bacteroidales bacterium | reverse complement strand
ATTCGAGGGCGTATACGAGAACGCCGAGATCGGCCGGAAGATACGCCGGCTGATGAAATCTCAGAAGTAATAGGTAAAACCGACTCCCAGGTCTCCCTGATAGGGTTTGTAGAATACCCGGATGTCCATGTGAGGACCGGCCGTGACTCCGGTCTGGAATTTCATACATCCCCAATATCTGCCGATGAAGTCGAATTCGAAGCCTCCCCCGACGTAGAGGGAAAGGGCTTCGGCCCTAAGGAGATTCAGATTTAAAAGAAGGGGAACCTGGAACCCGGAAAGGCTGGGGCCGTAAATGTAGCGGAGTCCCGCGATGGCGTTGACCAGCTGGTCGGGCCTGCCGTAGCGGGCGCGGATGCCGAGACCGCCGCTGACCAGGGGAAATTTGTCGGGCCTGAGGAAGAAATCGGCGCTGGCGTCTACGCCGACCCGCACGCGTTCCTGCGCCACTGCGGAAAGGGAAAACAGGAGCGCGGCCAGAATGCTTATCAATGCTCTGCGGGCTTTCATATGGCGAAGTTACCAAAAAAACACTACCTTCGCAACAGTCAAAACGACTGAGCTATGCCGGAGGCGTTGAAAACTATAGAAGTAGTCGCGGCCGTAATCCGCAAGGGTGACAGGATATTTGCCACCCAGCGGGGTTATGGCGAATGGAAGGATTACTGGGAATTTCCTGGCGGCAAAGTGGAGCCGGGGGAGTCTCCCGAAGAAGCCCTGAAGCGCGAGATCCGCGAAGAGCTGTCCACTGAAATAAATGTGGACAGGTTCCTTTGCACCGTGGAGTACGACTATACGAAATTCCACCTCACCATGCACTGCTATCTATGCTCGCTGCTGACCGATGCCCTCCATCTCAACGAGCACGAGGCTGCGAGATGGCTGCACGAAGATGAACTGGACAGCATAGAATGGCTGCCGGCCGACATGGAAGTCGTCCGCTGCCTTAAGCCGGCTCTTCGTTAGTCTGCGAATTCCAGCGGGGAGTCGGTTCCGACAAGGGCTGACTTGGCGTTGTCTACATAGTAGGCGAAGTTTCCGTACTCTGCATAAGGCACCTTCTTCACATGCGACACGGCTGACTTCGAACGCATCACGTACACCATAACCTTGAGGTTGGCGGTATCGTATACCGAATTCGGTACCGTCATGCTGAAATCCATGTCGTACGGTTTGGTGGCGTCGCTGATATATACCTCATTACCCTTAATATCAGTGAAGGAGGCCCTGCAGACGCCGTTGTGGACGTAGTTGTTGTGATTTCCGTCAACATAGTCGGCCTGGTATCCTACAATGCCGTCTTCGACCAGCATGACCGTCACCTTCATGGCTTCCGACACTTTTGAGTACAGCTTGAGGTTTACGTTCACTTTGTCTCCGCTGAGAGTAGACGAGATGGCCACTCCGGTGGCGACGGGATAATTGTCTTCCATCTCCTTGAGAAGATTCGTGAACATCGCGGTCGTGACATCAATGGGATAGTTCTGAACGACGGCGCGCCCGTCCATCACGCCTGTAGGATAACCGCCTATGCCATAGGTGCTTTCGAGCTTGCCGGATTGCGGCGTTTCAAGGTCGGAGCCTCCCCCGTGGACCGCAAGATATTCTATCTTGTTCGGGAACTGTGCCTGCGCCGCCGCTATCGCCGAGTTCATCATTGGGCAATAGCCGCACCAGGTGGCGGTGAAACGCATGGCGAGGGAACGGTGATAGAACGGCCTCTGCGCCCAGTTCTCGGGATCAGTGGACCCGGCGCGCTGAGTGACCGATACCAAGTAGCACTGGGTATTGTCGGCGCAGAAACTGATGCGTCCGGTCCTGTCGCTCGTTGTGCCGTTTTTCGCAGCGGTGAAAATGAGCGTGGTAATATCGTCCGAAGTGCTGGAAGATTTCTTGGTAATCCAGTCGGAAGCTATATCCACGGTGTAGCCTATGTTGGTCTTAACCTGCACCGAGAAATCTCCTCCATCGGAAGGAGCCTCCACTTCGCGGGGAGATACATCGAAGTATGGAGCCACTTCGCCGTCGGCACTTACCGTAAAAGTGCGCATGATTGAATTGCCCTGATTGCTGATCAGCACGACCACTTTGCTGTACTCGTCGGAGTTGTGCTCGGATTTGATGCGAATCACGCCCTTCTTGGCAGAAGACGGCACCACTACGGTTTTGAGATCCGAAGAGGACATGGACTCCACGGAGACATCGTCGGTGTTGCTGGTGACGGTATAGGCCACTTCCTTTATCTCCCCGACTTTCATAATGATCTTGCTGTCGGAATTGAATTCGACCGACAGCGCATAGAACAGGGGAATGGTGATGTCCGTGCCGTTGGAAAGATGGAAAACCGCCGTGGTTTCACCTATCTCCACTCCTGAAATCCATTCTTCCCCTTCCTCTCCGTCATTGCCGTCGAGGATTGTGGCAGTCGAGCCGTCGGAGAAGGTGATGGTGTAGCCGTTCGAAAGGGTGGTCACTGCGGTGATGAACAAATCGCCGGCGTGCGCCTTCTGGACGGCCTCAAGGGCGGACACCCTCTGTTTGAGGGCGTCGATTTCTTTCCCCTGGTTCTCGATCTCCTGCTTTATCGCCGAGTCATCGTACGTGCAACTCACCGCGAGCGCTGCTGTAAGCGCGAGGAGTAACGGTAAAAATCTCTTCATGGTCAGATTTATTGTCTTTTGTTATATTTTCCTGTATGTGATTAGTTGTTCCGGCGCTTTCGAGCAGCTCCCTCCAGGAGATGTCCACCATAACCGGACGGGCGAGGGGTTCACGCGGCTCATCAAGGCGTTCCACATAATTGCGGCGTGGGGCGGAGGACGACGTCTTGCGGTTTTTCGCGTCGTATTCCACGAATTCCTCGTGGTTGTAATTCCATCCGCTTCCGTAGGCAAGCTTGTGCAGACGATACCAGATAGCTTCGCGTGACGGGGCGTTGAAGCCGCCGGTGTTGTAGCGCATGATGCTGTTTTCGGTAGGTCTCCACACTCCGGTCCAGTAGGTGCATCCGCCTTCGAACACTCCCAGGCCGTCGTAGCTGTAACGGCTGTCTTCCAGGTATTTAGCCCATTTTACACGGGTAGGGTCGGAAGTGAAATCAACATTCTTCCACCAGCCGTTTTTGGAAGCGAGGATATGGCTTTCTACCTCTTCGGCAGGGATTGCGCCATAGTTCGAATAACCGTACTCGTCTTCCAGTTTTGCGAACCCATGGCCTCCGGCCTCGTGATTGAGCGTCGCCCTCCTGCTCTCCTTGTCGGCTTCCATGGTACAGAAAGCGACAGATAGGCCGTTACCGAAGTCTTGGCTTCCCGAGTACGGGAAATAGTGGCACGTGCCGGCATATTTGTTCTTGTTCACAAGGACAAGTATGAGCGCCTCGTCGAGGTTGTTCACAGCCTTCCGGGCATAGACCACCGCTTTCGCAAGGTCTCCTCCGATATAGGTATCCGTGCCGAAGTTCGTCTCCATGGCGGTTTCGCCCGAGAGGATGCTGTTTTTGGACACTGCAGTTACGCTGTAAACGTCGAACATGTCGCGGAAGCTCGCGTACGGCTCTACCGCAAAGAAGTCTTCCATCGCTTCTTTCGCAGCGGCGTCGAACTTCCCGCTGTTGATATCCTTGTCGACGAAAGCATCGCCGGTTATGATCAGCTGGATTCCATTGCCTACGCTGTGTTTCTGGAGGGTCTTCACCTGGCCGTCTTTAGAGAAATCCGTGGATTCGTACATGGTGGCGGTGAGTCCGTAGCCGGGCTGCTGGGGAAGTATTTGGTCCTGGTTCCAGTCGCTGGTCCAGTGCTGAGAATCCAGTATAGTCTCGGAAATCTCGCCTTTCAT
>JAILQG010000008.1 GCA_024699055.1 Bacteroidales bacterium | reverse complement strand
ATTCGAGGGCGTATACGAGAACGCCGAGATCGGCCGGAAGATACGCCGGCTGATGAAATCTCAGAAGTAATAGGTAAAACCGACTCCCAGGTCTCCCTGATAGGGTTTGTAGAATACCCGGATGTCCATGTGAGGACCGGCTGCGACTCCGGTCTGGAGCTTCATGCATCCCCAATATCTGCCGATGAAGTCGAATTCGAAGCCGCCCCCGACGTAGAGGGAAAAGGCTTCGGCTCTGAGGAGATTCAGATTTAAAAGAAGGGGAACCTGGAACCCGGAAAGGCTGGGGCCGTAAATGTAGCGGAGTCCCGTAATGGCGTTGACCAGCTGGTCGGGCCTGCCGTAGCGGGCGCGGATGCCGATACCGCCGCTGACCAGGGGAAATTTGTCGGGCCTGAGGAAGAAATCGGCGCTGGCGTCTACGCCGACGCGTACGCGTTCCTGCGCCACTGCGGAAAGGGAAAACAGGAGCGCGGCCAGAATGCTTATCACTGCTCTGCGGGCTTTCATATAGCGAAGTTACCAAAAAAACATTACCTTCGCAACAGTCAAACCGACAGAGCATGAAAACCATAGAAGTGGTCGCGGCAGTCATCCGCAAGGGCGACAGGATATTCGCCACCCAGAGGGGTTATGGCGAATGGAAGGATTACTGGGAATTTCCTGGCGGCAAAGTGGAGCCGGGGGAGTCTCCCGAAGAAGCCCTGAAGCGCGAGATTCGCGAAGAGCTGTCCACTGAAATAAATGTGGACAGGTTCCTTTGTACCGTGGAGTACGACTATCCGAAATTCCACCTCACCATGCACTGCTACCTATGCTCGCTGCTGACCGATGCCCTCCATCTCAACGAGCACGAGGCTGCGAGATGGCTGCACGAAGATGAACTGGACAGCATAGAATGGCTGCCGGCCGACATGGAAGTCGTCCGCTGCCTTAAGGAATTATCTTGAAGCTACGGAAGGGGCGGCGGGGGTCGTTGGTAGTTAAGTTGACCTCGGTGTCGCGGGTAAGGGCGTCTCCGCGAAGCGTGACTGAGAGCCAGGCTTCTTCACCCGGAGGTATGACGTCGAGGGTGGTGGTCGCCTCCACGCCTTCAGGGGCGGAAATGTCCCTGATAATCAGGTCGGCCTCCCCTTCGTTGCGAATCTTGAAATTTTTGATTATTTCGGGATCGTCCTTCTCAGAGTCCAGTATCTTATAGGTGTATACGGGGGCCTTGAAAGCCGGGGCGGCGCCCTCCGGCGGGGCTTCTACGACAATCGCCGTCAACTGGAGCGGAATGCGGTGCCCGCGTCCGTCCGCCAGTTTTATTTCGTGGGTGTACTCCCCGAATATCCTCTTTACTCTCCGGAAGTCGAACGTGGCGGTGATCCTGCCGATTTCATGCGGGGCTACCTGGCCGGGAAGGTCGAGGCTTACATGCGGGGGAAGCCTGTTCGCCAGATGCAGGGTGAGGGGGCTGTCGGAATCGTTGTAGACGATTATCGAAGCGCTGTTCTTCTCACCGTGGCGGATCTGCCCGCCGAAAAGGATGTGCGCCTGGAACCGCGCCGGGCCGCCGGCATTGTAGGGGTAGCTGAGTTCGGGAGCCACCGTTCCCCGCGGTATATCGGCCAACAGTTTGAGTATCAGCGGGTTGTCGGCATCCTTGTAATGGACCGTGACAGTCTTTTCGATATGGTCTAAAAACCCGGCGATCCTGACGGACGTTTCCAGCGAGGACGTCCCGCCGGGTGGGATATTGTATTCGGATACTTCGAGCGAAGTGCATCCGCAGCTCTTGGTCACTCTGGTTATGTGGCAGGTGTCAGGCCCGTTGTTTTTAAGCAGGAAAGCATGGCTGATAACCGTGACGGTATCGTCCAGGACGCCGAAATCGTACTCCGCCGCGTCGGCCGATAAACGGCCCGCCATCCTTCCGCAGGAAGCGGACAGGATGGCGAGAATAATAGTCGGAATCAGGAACCTTCTCATTCGCCGAAGACAAGCGAGGCGGACTTGTACAGATTCTTCCCACCTGGCATTTCGACCTTTATTTCGCAGACATCACGAACCCCCTTGCTGGCGCCGGGGACGTGAAGCTTGACACCGACTGCCAGTCTGTCTTCTTCGAAGGTTTCCGTCTTGGAATCGGAATAGCCGTCTGTACCTTTAATCGAAATTGTTGCCTTGGAGCCGGCGGGAATGCACTTGAGACCCGCTTCTGCGTCGTACGACTGGCCGGAAGACGGAGCGGGGGGAGTCAGCTTGAAGAAGGCGACTGTGGGGTTATCATTCGAGAATGTTGTGGTCTGTACCTTGTTCCCTTTGTGATACGTGAAAGCCTTGCCCTGGAGCGGGAGCACCCCCCTCAGGTAAGGAACAACTACGATTGGCTCGTCCCACTTCACGGTGAGTATGCCGGAAATTTTGGTCTCCGCAAATTTATCTGCAAGTACGCCCGCAGTGTCGTCTCCTCCGGAAGGACTTAGTCCAAGAGTATTGCAGTAGATGTTGAGTCCGAGAATAGTGGATTCACACGCTGCCAGGAATGCCGCAGCCGCACCGGCGGTGACAATGCCGGAACCGAGAGCGCCTGCGATGGCCGGACAGAGATACAGGGAAATCCATTCATCGGAACCTTGTGCCTCTCCTTTCGCAGTGCAGATATATCCCATAAGAGTGGCGACGCCCTTTACGAATTTGGCGACACTGACTTCGTGGTGCGGCGTTGAGCTTCCGGGGAATGTATACTCATATTCGCCCTTGCCCACCCTTGTGGCGTTATAGGCGCCTATCTTGGAATTGTACGAGCCGAATCCGTTGTCTTGGAATAATTCTATGAAGGGACTAGCCGTGTCGTCGGGATATCCGCAGTTTTGAACAATGATAGTGCCCGTCACGTCGCCGTCGCTGATGCCCTTGGTGGTTGCGGCTTTGGTGCCTATTCCCGGTACGATGGCCGCCTCTTCCGGGGCTGCGTAATTTTCAATCGAAAGCGTAGCATTTCCGCTGCGCATACCGGGCTGCTCGGAGAAGTCCGTTGCGGCTTTGCCTTCCGGTTTGACGGAAGTCTTGAACTCTTCGCCGGTTTCGTTGTCAATCATGGTGACGGCTACTTCGCCGTTGCTCTGGTAGTCGAGGACCATGGTGACGCCATTGCCCGTTTCGGATTTGACAACCTTGTTGCCTTCGAAAGTGAGGGTGCCTGAATTTTTGGAGCCCTTCTCCTTGAACTCGAAACCGGTAATGGCGGTCGGATAGCCCTTGTTGTCTTTGGTTCCGAGGATTGTGACGTCATCTCCGTTGTCGGTTTTTCCTACGAGCAGGATGTCGGTATCGTAATCGGTATAAAGGAACTGTCCGTTCTTAACATTGTAGCCTCCACCGTTGTCAAAGAGGCCTTCGCAGGAATGAAGAATCACCAGCGCAGCGGAAACTGTCACCGCCAGAATCGCAAAGAGGAATATTCTCTTTTTCATAATTGCAGGTAAGGCATTATTATTCGCCGAAGACGAGCGAGGCGGACTTGTTCATCTGGTTTCCGTTGGGAAGATCGACGACCACCTTGCAGACATCGCGAACACCCTTGCTGGCTCCAGGAACGTGAAGCGTGACAACCGTGGTGTAGATGGCCTCTTCAAAGGTTTCCGTCTTGGAGTCGGAATAACCGTCGGTGCCTTCTATGGATATAGTCACCTTGGCGCCTGCAGGCACGCACTTGAGAGCGGCCTTGGCATCGTACGACTGCCCGGAAGAGGGAGCGGACGGGGTAAGCTGGAAGATGGCGATGGTGGGTTCTTCGCTTGAGAATTCGGATGCATTGGATATCGTATTCCCCGAAGTGTAGGTGAACGGTTTACCCTTGATGCTCTTGGGTAATGCGTTCAAGTAAGGAACGATCACGAGCGGTTCATCCCACTTTACGTCAAGCTTTTTGGCAATCACGGAGGCAATGTCATCTCCACCGGGGACACCGGCGCCGAAGGTGCTGCAATATATTTTTAAACCTGCAATCGTCGTAGCGCAGGCGGCTACGAATCCTCCAGCGGCTCCGAGACCGATTCCCGTAGACCCCAGGGCGGCTGCAACCAAGGGACAAAAGCCGGTTAAATATTCCTCGTTGCCCGAGCTTACTCCGCAGACATATCCCATAAACGTGGCTATGTCTCCGGCATATTTGGCGATATTGATTTCGTGGTGGGGCTGCTCGCTCCCCGGGAAGGAATACTCATATTCGCCCTTGCCGATTCTGGTTGCGAAATAATTGCCTACCCATACGTTGTATGAACCGAAACCGTTGTCCTTGTATATGGAGACATAAGGCTGCGCGTCATCGTCGGGGTATCCGCATTTTTGGACTTTGATATAACCCTTGACATTACCTGTCGCCTTCGTTCCCACTGCCTTGGTGCCTATTTCAGGAGCGACAGCCA
Source organism: Bacteroidales bacterium (assembly GCA_024699055.1). Classification (GTDB taxonomy): domain Bacteria; phylum Bacteroidota; class Bacteroidia; order Bacteroidales; family UBA932; genus Cryptobacteroides. The sequence continues at coordinate 3,609 of JAILQG010000008.1, read as the reverse complement.
CTTCTTCCGGAGTTGCGTATTTTTCGACCGTAAGCGTGGTGTTCCCGTTGCGTGTGGAGGGCTGCTGCGAAGAAAGGTCTGTCGCGGCCTTGCCTTCCGGTTTGTAGGAAGTCTTGAACTCTTCGCCGGTTTCCTGGTCGACCATGGTGACGGCCATTTCGCCGTTGTTCAGCCAGTCGAAAAGGATGGTTACACCATCGCCCGTTTCAGCCTGCACAAGTTTGTTGCCCTTGAAAGTAAGGGTGCCTTCTTTCTTGGAGCTTTTTTCCTTGAACTGGAAACCGGTGATGGAGGTCGGATAGCCCTGGCTGTCTTTGGTTCCGATGATCGTAACGTCATCTCCGTTGTCGGTTTTTCCCACGAGCAGGATGTCGGTATCGTAGTCGGTATAGAGGAACTCTCCGTTCTTTACGCCGTAGCCGTTATCAGTATTGAAGAGGCCTTCGCATGAATGAAGAATTACCAGCGCAGCGGCGACTGTCACCGCGAGAATCGCAAAAAGGAAAAATTTCTTTTTCATAGTGTGCAAATTTTGCATTTGTCAAAAATACATTTACGGTACGGAAGAATTTATGCGATAATCGGAAAATCTTGCCGCGTTTACTTGCATTTCCCGTAAAATACAAGTCGAAATTCCTAAAATCGCAAGCGCAATACCAATATTTTACTATTTTTACGACAATATGACCAAAGCCTTCAAAACAAGCGCCTTCCTGCTCTTTGCCTGCATGCTGCTTCAGGGGCAGCCCCGTTTCATCCCCATGAAGTGGGAGCATCTGCCCGAACTGAACGTCCCCAGGGCCGGGCACCGTTTTTTCATGGCCGGAGGCGAGATGGTCGTAGTGGGCGGACATACCGAAGGCTTCGTGCGGACTGCCACCGCCGAGTATTACAAAAACGGGGAATGGCATCTGATCAAAACCATCTATCCGCACGATCTGGGCTTTTCGCTTGAACTCGGCAACGGTGATTACCTCTTGGGAGGAGGATGTGCCGACGATTTCGGTATCGGGCGTACTTTCGGTGTCGAGCGCTACGACCCTCTCTCCCACTCCTTCGCTCCATATCCGATTCTGGACACCACTCGGGCAATCTGTTCGGCTGCGCTCCTTTCTTCCGGAGAGATTCTGGTATCCGGCAACTGGTATGCTGCCGATGCCATAGCCGTCTCGGACGGTATCGGCCCCTTCGAGGCCGTCAAAAAATCTGCTCTAAACCGCTCAAGCCCCTATATTTTTACCTACGGAAAAAATGACGCTGTCATATTCGGCTCCTACGGCAGCTGGGGAGATTCATTACCCCCGGTGGTCGACCGGCTGCATGGCGACCCGTTCGTATCGGACCTGCTTGCCGAATGGCAGCCTGCCACGGACTATGACACATCATATCCGGACAAGCTGTCCGTGACGGATCCGGATACCGGACGTTTGTACTATCTGTTCCATGGTTCAAGGGAAGATGGCGCACAGGCGGTCATCAGTTTTACCGACGGTGAGTTTTCCCTTGTGAAGACAGACCACGGTATTCCCGTCGAGGGCCCGTGGGGCCCCATAATCTGGTACCAGCCGCTTTATGTGGATTCGGTCCGTGGTGTTGCTCTGATGCCCGGGGTGGACGAGCATAACCGAGTATACCTGCTGTCGCTGGATTATCGTCCCCTGTTCAAAGGCGAAGCGGTGCCGATAAAGGTATTCTATACCCACCCGATGAAGAAGGTGGTGGACAGGCCCGCCCTGATTCTTCCCGACGGGCGCTTTGTCGCCGCAGGCGGGTACTGCACCGGTGATGTTATGGGGAATTATAATCCTATTGACGAAGTGGTCGCTTTCTATCCATTTGAAGATGACGGGAGCACTGCCGGCATCGCCTGGTGGATCTGGACTCTGCCTGCCGTTCTGCTTATTGCGGCCGCCGTCTTTTTCTTCATAAGGCGAAATCGGAAAAACTCCTCCCTGACAGCATCCGCTGAATCGGAGAAGCCTGAACCGGTGGAGGATGACAGGTACCGTAGCCTTTACCTTCAGCTCTGCGAGGTGATGGAAAATGAAAAGCTGTATGCACGGCAGGGCCTCTCCCTGGCCGACGTGGCCTCGCATCTGAGGACCAACACCCGCTACGTTTCTTCCTGCATCAGCGCGGGAGCCGGCCTCAGTTTCGTGGAATTTGTGAACGGATACCGCATACGGGCGGCGCAGGAACTGCTGCTCACGCACCCCGAAATGCGCATGAACGAGATTTCGGACACGGTCGGCTTCGCCAACGAATCGTCCTTCTACCGCAATTTCAAGAATACCGAAGGCTGTACGCCGCAGCAGTGGCTAGAGCGTAACAAGCGAAAGGGTTGAGGTCCCGATCTTATCTCCGCTGCAGCTCAAGGTTGCCGTCCCTGCGGTTTCGCCGCTCCGGATGAGTACCTGAGCGAGCCCGTTGAAGGCCCTCACGCTGAATTTCTTGCAGCTCGGGCTGTTCGGATTCTCGGCACCGTGCCATGACGGGTCGCCGTTCCCCACCCCTATGATGGCCGCATCGCCGCTGAGAGAAAGCTTCAGTTCGTCGCAGGCGTCGGGGACGAACCGGCCTTTGGCGTCCATCAGGCGGATGGTCACAACGCAGACGTCGCGTCCGTCCGCAGCGATGGTGCTCCGGTCTGCCGCAAGCTCCGCCGTGCAGGCATCTCCCGTGGTCTCTATCTTCTCGGTGAGGATGCGCCTGCCGTTCTTATAGCCCACCGCGCGTAGCGAACCCGGTTTGTAGACCGTGCTCCATTTCAGATGGCCGTTCGCGGGCATCCGCTTGCGCCCGAGACTCCTGCCGTTCACGAACAGCTCCACTTCGTCGCAGTTGCTGTAGGCGCGGACATCCACCTGTTCGCCCTCGTGCCCCTTCAAATTCCAGTGCGGGAAGATGTGAAGCACCGGTTCGTCGGTCCACCACGATTGCAGGTAGAAGGCCTCGTCCTTGGGGAAGCCGCAATAGTCGAGGATGCCGAATTCCGACACCGTCGCGGGATACACCAGCGGATTGGACTCGCCGCGGTAGTCGAAGCCGGTCCAGTAGAACAGCCCTGCCGCCCAGTCGCGCTCCGCGTAGAATTTCCAGCCCCGTTCGATAACGTTTTCGGGGCGGCCGTCTTCGGCCGTGAGGTTCAGTGACTTCATGCGTCCGGGCTGGTCCGCTTCGTTGAAAAAGACTCCGCGGGTTCCGCAGCCGCTGGTCTCCTCGGTTCCGACGATTTTCCACTCTGGATGCCGCATGTGCCGCCCGTCCACGTCGTTCTGGACTATGTAGTTGAAACCCACCACGTCGAGCCCCTTTATCAATTCGGAGCCGCCTGCGTTGGCCATGGTGGAATGGCGCGTGGGGTCGAGCAGGTGGGTGTATGCCCTCATGGCCTCGGCCACCCGGCGTCCGGTTTCGCTGCTTTCCATTCCCCATTCCTCGTTGCCGTCGCTCCAGAGGATGACGCTTGGGTGGTTGCGGTCGCGGCGTATCATGCGTTCGAGCAGCCGCAGATGCTCTTCGTTCACCCCCGAGAGGCGGTTTTCGTCGATGACCAGGATGCCCTCGCGGTCGCAGATGTCCAGCAGTGCCGGAGTCATCGGGTTGTGC
>JAILQG010000087.1 GCA_024699055.1 Bacteroidales bacterium | reverse complement strand
TGGATCTTGCCGTCTATCTTGCGGGAACAAAGGCCGGCGGGAAAGATGACTATGTTGTTGTCGGACTCGTAGATTTCATTCACCGCCGCCGGAAGGCTACGCGACTGCGCGCCGGTTTTGCTGACTCCCCTGCAGAAGGGGGCGAGCCCCTTGAGCGCCATGAGGAAATCGTTCACCAGGATGCGCAGGCCGGGGCCGAATTCGGTTCCCACCACGCCGGCAAGGCTGACGCCGTCGATGCCGCCCAGGGGATGGTTCGAAGCGAAGGTCATTCTCGCCCCCTCGGGGACCTTCACGCGTTCAATGCCTTCGACCTCCACCGTCACGTCGAGGTATTCCATGCCCTTCGTGCAGAATTCCACGCCCTCGTAACCGCGGGTAAGATACTCGTTGAGGAAGTCCTGATGGATGAAGCGCTTGAGCCAGGAGACGAACCAGCCGGGGATCTTCTTGCCTGGAAACTTATTGGCGATTATCTTATCGAGATCAATCGCCAGTTCCGGATACCTTTCTTCCATATCGCAAATATACGAATTAATTGGCTCACTTGATAATTATCAGGCGGCCTTGCGTAGTCTTCTATTTGACAGGGGCTCCGCCCCCGTACCATCCCTTGCGGCCTTTTCGCCTTTCCAACTTTTGCCGATGCAAAAGTCACGGCCCGGCCGGCGCCCTGATAGGCGCTTTTTACCCACCTTCCGCTCCGCTGTCCGCCGCGGCGGCCTTGCGTAGCCAATTATTTATATCAGCACCCCCAGCAGGTCGTAGTCAAGGGCTTCGGTGATGCGGACGTCCACGAAGCGCCCCACCATGGAGCCGAGGTCGGTTCCCTCCGGACAGGACACGATTATTTCACCGTCCACCTCGGGGCTTTCGAATTCGCTTCGGGCGATCAGTTTCCCGTCCATCACCGCATCGACCAGGACGTGGCAGACGCTCCCCACGCGCGAGGCGTTGAAATCGGCCGAAATGTCCTGCTGAAGCGTCATGAGGGCGTCGTAGCGGCGCTGCTTCTCCTCTTCGCTCACCTCGTCGTTCAGATGCGTAGCTCCCCATGTCCCTTCCTCTTCGGAGTACCTGAAGGCCCCGAGACGTTCGAAGCGCGCTTCTTTTATGAAGTCGAGGAGTTCCTGGAATTCTTCCTCTCCCTCCCCCGGATGCCCCACGATCAAGGTGGTACGCAGCACCACTCCCGGCACATCCCTGCGCAACCTCTCGATGAGGGCGCGGGTCCATGCGGAGTCCACGTTGCGGTGCATGCACGAGAGCACCCTGTCGGAAATGTGCTGAAGCGGGATGTCCATATAACGGCAGACCTTGGGATTGTCCGCCATCTCCCGCAGGACGTCCTCCGGGAAGCCTTCGGGATAGGAATAATGAATCCTGATCCATTCTATCTCCGGGATTTCGGAAAGGGCGCGGAGCACGTCGGCGAGCCTTCTGCGGCCGTAAAGGTCGAGCCCGTAATACGTGGTATCCTGGGCGATGAGGAGCAGTTCCTTTACTCCCTTCGCGGCCAACGCGCGGGCCTCCTCTTCAATCTTTTCGATCGGGACCGAGCGGTGAGCGCCGCGGATATGGGGAATGGCGCAGTACGAGCAGCGGCGGTCGCAGCCTTCGGATATCTTCAGATACGCGAAAGCCCTGCCGTCGGAGGGAAAGTACCTGGCGGTACGGAGCGCCTCCGAAGGCACCGCTCCCAGGGCCCTCACCACCGGATCGAGGTCGCGGGCCCCGAACCATCCGTCCACTTCCGGGACGAGCTGCGGCAGTTCCGAGGAATAGCGCTGGGAAAGGCAGCCGAACGCCAAGAGACAGCCGATTTCGCCGGAACGGCGTCTTTCAGCCTGTTCCAGCAGCACGTTCACGCTCTCTTCCTTGGCGTCGCCGATGAAACCGCAGGTATTTACGAGCAGGTAGTCTACAGGTCCCTCCCAGTCTTCCGGCAACACCTCATACCGGTCCCCGGGCAGCTGCGCAAGCAGATGCTCGGTGTCAACGGTATTCTTGGAACAGCCGAGGGTAAGGACCTGGACGCTCTTCATCCCTATTCGGCCTTGGGTGCTTCCTCCCCGGCATTCTCCTCCTCTTCCACGAAGTCGAGGGAGGCATGCTTTACGATTTCCTTGAACCAGTCGAGGATCTTGCGCATGTGGGAGACATAGAAGCGGTCGGCGTCGTAGTTGGGAACGGCTTTCTCGAAGAGAGCCTTCACCGCTGCGTCGTCACCCTTGCTTGCAGGGGCTTCCTTGCCTGCCAGGGCCTTGTCGAGGGCGAGGAAAACCTCTTTCAGTTTGAGTTCACCCTCCGAGGTGTAGATGGCTATGTCGGAAAGGGTGGTTATACGGCTGCGCGAATCGAAAATGGTGCGGCGGCCGTCCTCGAGGGCCTCTGCGATTACGGAATTGTTGCGGGACAGGGCCAGGAAACGGAAAAGGCCGTGCTGACCCGCTACGGAAATGATTTTGCTGAGATCTGTTTTCATGGTATCGTTCAATATTTTGTCTATTTTCCTGTGAAGTTCTTCAATTGTGGAATCGTTCTCTATCACGACATCGGCCCGGGACCGGTCGGCAGGCGCCTGGGAAGCGGAGCGTTCTGCTACCTTCGGGTTCCTCTGCATGCGCACCTGCAGCGGGGCATCTACCAGCCAGACTTTGCCGTACACGCCGTCAAAAGCCGGTTTTTCAAGGGCTATCGCCGATTCGATGAACACCAGCGGTGCGTTCTGGGCGCCCGCCCACCCGTTCATGTCGGCAAGCAGATGGGGATACAGCAGTGCCTCGAGCCTTTCGCGTTTCGCGCGGTCGGAGAAGATGACCGACAGCTCAGACAGGGGCACTCCCAAGGCCTTTTTAACGCTTTCCGCGAGGCCCGGCACCTCGGAATAGAGGGCCTTGGCGCGGGAGTCGCTGTCGTACACGGGGAAGCCCTTCGACCGGAGATACTTGCTCACTTCGGTCTTGCCGCTGCCTATGGCCCCGGTTATGAGTATAGGCTTGTCCATGTCTTAAAGCCTTTCGACGCAGTCTACCACCTCCGGACTCACGGTGCAGCTGATCACCCCGTTCGGGAGGGCGTCGTGGCGCACCACGCAGCGTCCGTTGATGCTGCCGGTGAATTCCTCGTAATCGACATAACAGCCCACCACGCCGGTAGGATCGCTGATGAGCGGGAACACGCAGCGGAAGGAGACGTTCGCCACCGAGGGGAAGACGCCCACAGTGATGCCGGACGGCACGTTGCGTACCGTTATCGGGAGCGTAGTCTTCATCTCCACGTACCTGGTGACCTCCAGGGAATATTCCACCTTGTCGACCGAAAGCCTCACGCCCGACGGAGCGTCAAGCTTCGCCTCTCCGTGCATGTTGCTGCGGATATCGCTGAGGGAAATGGTGGAGGTGTAGATTTCGTTCACCCTGGCCAGCATTTCGGCCGGGCCGTACACCGTCACCGAATCGGGAGAAACCGCAAGCGGAGACCTCTGCATGTACTGTGAGTGGAACCCGAGCAGGTTCACGGGCCTTACCGGAACCCGCTTGTTGGTTTCGGAGATAAAGCGGAACGAGGCCCTGTCGAACAGGAAGGCCTCCACCTTAACTCCGTCACCGTATATTTCAGGCCCGTAGCGCAGGAGCTGGGATGCGGAAATGCTGTAGTAGTCCCCCTCCCTGTGCACCATGTCCTCTTCTGCAAATCGCACCACGCGCACTCCCCTCCTGAGGGAGATGCCCATGAGCCTGAAACCGGACGCGGTGCAGCGCGCGGCCATAATGACCGCGTCGCTGGAGCGCTCGGCCCTGCCCTCGATATTGCTCTCCGCCACGACCTCTACGCTCACTATGTCGGTATGGGACTGTGAGAGGTTATAGGTCAGCCAGATAGCCGTTGAAAGCAGGAGGCACAGAAGAAAGGAGGTCCACTTCTTCACTTGGCGGGATTATCGTTGCCCTGGCCGTTCTGGATGTTAGACTCGGAATAGTCGCGCTGGATGGAGTTCTTGTCCACGCGGAGCTTCACCTCGCCGTCGACCTTGATGAGGACGGTCCTCTCCTGGATTTCCACGATGGTTCCGTAGATACCTCCGGCGGTAACCACCTTGTCGCCCTTCTTGAGGGAGTTGCGGAAATTCTCGAGTTCCTTCTGCTGCTTGCGCTGCGGACGGATCATGAAGAGCCACATCACGACGAACATGAGGATTATCATGACCCAGAAACCGATGCCGCCGCCTGCAGGCTGACCTGCCGCGGGAGTTGCGCCGCCCTGAGCTTGGAGAATGATGTAAAGTAAGTTCATGGTTATTTGGAATTGATTAACTTGTCGAGTATGCCATTCACGAAGGAGCGGCTTTCCGGAGTGGAGTAATACTTGGAAATCTCCACGTATTCATTGATGATGATGCCCGAGGCGAGCTCGGGGAACGCCGCCTTTTCGGCCAGGCCCGAGATTATCAGGGCGAGGTCGGTAGAGCAGATACGGCTGTGGTCCCACTTGGGGGTGATTTCCGAGATGCGCGACACGAATTCGTCGTAATGGGCGAAGGCGGCGCGCACCACCTTGACCACGAAAGCCTTGTCGCTCTCGCCTTTGTCGGAGAGATCGCTCATGTACAGCGGAAGCAGGTTCCAGGGCTTGCCCTTGCCCAGGTCTTCCATGGTGCGGCAGCACCAGATGAGGGCGTAGGAAAGGTCGTCGTTCCACCAGATGCCCAGGTCTTCCAGAATCTCCTCCAGCTCCGCGTTGTCCTCGAACTCGTTTTCGAAGATGGAAGCCCACAGGGCGGCATCCTCCTTCAGGCTGCTCTCGCCGGATTCCATGTAGCGGAGGTAGTAGTCGCGAGTGCGGAGATTCTCATACAGATGCCTCAGGAACACGTCGAACTGCTCCCAGGACAGCTTGCGGCGCGAAACGGCCTTGCTGAAATCGGGGTCTTCCGAAAGCAGCGGCGCAATGCGGTTCTGAACGAACTTCATGTTGGGATTACGCTCCTCGTCGCTGGGGTTGAATTTGCTCCTGGCGGCTTCGATACGCCTTCCGGCTTCTTCGGTGAGGGCCGGGATAAGTGCCTGCAGAAAGAGCCACAGGGTTCTGGTGGCCTCACAGGAAAGCTCCAGCTGGGCTTCGCCTTCCCCAACCGTCATGGACGGGTTTTCCGTACGGGAATAAATGACCTTGAACGCCTTGATTCGCAGAATTCTACGGTTGAGCATCTTTTTTGGGACAAAATTTACGCAAATATAGCACTTAGTCGGAAAAAAAATCTAAATTTGTCCAAATAAACTTTTAATTTTTGATTTATGTACAACAGAGAAGACAGAGAACAGGTCAATTATTCGGACCGGAATTCTGAGGACGTCTATTCCAAACCTGTGCGGGCCGGAAAGCGTACATATTTTTTTGATGTGAAATCCACCCGGGGCAACAACGACTTCTACCTCACCATCACCGAGAGCAAGCGCCGCAACAACCAGGACGGTTCTTTCACGTTCGACAAACACAAGATTTTTCTCTATAAAGAAGACTTCGAAAAGTTCAAGGAAGGGCTTGACGAGGTTATCGAATACATCCGCGTGCAATGCTTCGGCGGCGTAATTCCCACCAGGTCCGAAGAAGATTTTGAGGAAGAAGGCGGCAAGAAGTTCTCGGGCGGCGAGTTCGAAGACCTTTAGCCTCCTTCCACTATGGCGTCCATACTGCTCAAGGACATTACGGTCGCGGACGACCGCAAAGACGTCTTCATAGACAAAGGCAGGATAATCCTTATCCGCCCCGCCGGCTCGTGTGTCGACTGGGACATCGCGGGCAACTGCGAAGTGATGGACTGCACCGACAAGGTCGCCATTCCCGGTTTCATCAACATGCACACCCATGCCGGCATGGCCCTCATGCGCGGCATCGGCGAAGACATGGTCTTCCAGGACTGGATCCAGAAAATCTGGAAGATCGAAAGCGGCTTCGACTACGACTACGTCTACTGGGCCGCCAAGGTCGCCTGCATCGAGATGATCCGCACCGGCACCACCACCTTCAACGACCAGTACTGGTTCTTCCAGGCCTGCCAGAAAGCGGCGTCCGAAATGGGCATACGCCCCGCGGTGGGCTATGACATAATAGACCACGGCGATCCCGAGGAGGCCAAGCGCCAGATGGACCAGTGCCAGAAGAAATACGATGAAGTCAAGGACCTCTGGAACAAGGAAGGCGCCATTTACGAACTGGCTTTCCACGCGATTTACTCCGTAAGCGAACCCATGATGATGTGGGCCGCCGATTTCGCGCGCAAGTACGACATCCCGCTCCACATCCACCTCAGCGAGACGCTCAAGGAAGTCGAGGACTGCAAGGCAGCGCACGGCGGGCTCACCCCGGTGGAATACCTCGAAACCATAGGGGTGCTGGGGCCCAACCTGCTCGCGGCCCATTGCCTGTGGCTCAGTCCGCACGACATCGAACTCCTGGCCAAATACGGGGTGCACTGCATCCACAATATCAATTCCAACACCAAGCTTTCATCGGGCTACAAGTTCCTCTATAACGAACTCCGCGACGCAGGAGTCAACATTTGCATCGGCACCGACGGCTGCGCTTCCTCCAACAACCTCGACATCCTGGAAGCCATGAAGACTTCCGCCCTGTTCCAGAAGGCATGGAGGAACGACCCCAAGGCCCTCCCCCTGAACGAGCTTCTCGACATGGCCACGGTCAACGGCGCTAAGGCCCTCAGGCTCGATTCCGGAAGGCTCGAGGAAGGCGCCCTGGCCGACATCGCCATCGTGGAGACGGACTCATCCTATTTCCTCTCCCCCGGCCCGTTCCTGGCCAATCTCGTCTATTCCGCTCATTCCGACTGCATCGATTCCGTAATCGCAAACGGCAAATTCGTCATGCGGAACCGCGAGATTCCCGGCGAAAGGGAGGTACTGCACGAAGCCCGGCAGGCCCTTGCCAAGATTAAATCATACTGACATTTTGATATGGACGAAAGAATTGAACGCATTCACATCGCAGCCGATTACGTGCGCGGCAGGCTCGAAGGCCGCCAGCCCAAGGCAGCCATAATCCTCGGCAGCGGGCTCGGTCCCATAGGGGATATGCTCGAAGACAAGATCGTCATCCCCTACAAAGAGATCCCCGGATTCCCGGTATCCACCGCAATAGGCCACAAGGGCAATTTCATCTGCGGCAAGCTGGGCGGCAAGGATGTCATTGCAATGCAGGGACGCTTCCATTACTACGAAGGGTATCACATGGAAACGGTCACGATCGGAGTAAGGGTGTTCAAGGTACTGGGCATCGATTTTCTTTTCGTCTCCAACGCCGCCGGCGCCTGCAATCCCGACTTCAAGACCGGAGACCTCATCATCATCCGCGACCATATCAGCCTCTTCCCCAACCCGCTCATAGGCCCGAACATGGACGAATTCGGTCCCCGTTTCCCCGACATGACCTGCGCCTACGACCTGGAGCTCCAGAAGAAGGCGCTCGAAATCGCATCCGAAATGGGCATAGAGCTCAAGAAGGGCGTTTATCTCGGCAGCACCGGTCCCACCTATGAGACTCCGGCCGAAGTGCGCTACTACCGCGAAATCGGCGCCGACCTCCTCGGAATGAGCACCATCCCCGAGGTTATCGTGGCCCGTCACTGCGGAATCAGGGTTTTCGGCATGTCATGCGTCACCAACATCGCCAATACGCGCAATACAGCACGCATCCTCAACGACGGCGAAGACGTGGTCGAACAGGCCAACAAGGCCGCCATGCTCATGTCGCAGCTGTTTGCAAAGCTCATAGACACCCTCTAGGCCATGGATCCCACCATCAATCTCGCGGTCGAATTCATGAGGGGCAAGCTTCATGGAAGACAACCCGTTGCAGGCATCATACTCGGTAGCGGCCTGGGCAGTCTGGTAGATCATATCGAGGATCAGATAGTCATTCCCTACGTCAGCATCCCGGGCTTCCCCGCCGCCACCGCGCTGGGGCACAAGGGCAACTTCATCTCCGGAAAGCTGGGCGGCAAACAGGTGCTCGCCATGCAGGGACGTTACCACTTCTACGAAGGTTACGGCATGGACGTCATTACGAGGCCCATACGCGTAATGGCATCCCTCGGGGTGGAATTCCTCTTCGTTTCAAACGCCGTCGGCAGCATGAACACGTCCTACAAGATAGGCGATCTCGTGCTCATCAAAGACCATATCAACATGCTCCCGAATTCGCTGATCGGCCCGAACATCGCCGAATACGGTCCCCGTTTCCCCGACATGACGGCCCCCTACGACCTCGAACTCCAGGAGCGTATGGTAGAAATATCCAAAGAGGAAGGCATTCCCGTCAGGCGCGGCATCTACGTCTCCACCTCGGGGCCCTGCTATGAGACTCCCGCGGAATACAAGTTCTTCCGCAAGATAGGCGGCGACACCGTGGGCATGAGCGTCACCCCCGAAGTCATCGCAGCCAGGCACAGCGGTATCCGCGTGCTGGGCATGTCGGTCGTCACCGACGTCGCGCACGAAGCCACGGACGGATACGTTACGGACGAAAACGAAATAGTCCGCCAGGCCGATGCAGCCGCCCACAAGATGGAACGGCTGTTCTCGCGCCTGATAGAATCAATCTAAAAACTGCCGGAAACGGCTACTTGGCGTATGCCACCGAGCGGGTCTCACGGATGACCGTGATCTTGACCTGGCCCGGATACGTCATCTCGTCCTGAATCTTCTGGGCGATATCGCCGGAAAGCCTGGAAGCCTGCTCGTCGGAGACCTGCTCCGCGCCCACGATGACACGGAGTTCACGGCCTGCCTGGATGGCGTAGCTCTTGGTTACGCCGGGATAGGCGGCGGCAAGGTCTTCCATTCCCTTCAGACGCTTGATATAGCTCTCGATGACCTCCCTGCGGGCGCCGGGACGGGCACCGGAAATGGCGTCGGCCACAAGCACTATGGGCGAGATGATGGATGTCATCTCCATTTCTTCGTGGTGCGAGCCGATCGCATTCACGATTTCGGGCTTTTCCTTGTACTGTTCGGCCAGCTTGGCACCCAGAAGGGCGTGCGGGAGCTCGGGATCGGCGTCCGATACCTTGCCGATGTCGTGCAGGAGCCCGGCGCGCTTGGCAAGCTTCGCATTGAGGCCGAGTTCGGAAGCCATGGTGGCGGCGATATTGGCCACCTCACGGCTGTGCTGGAGCAGATTCTGGCCATATGAAGAACGGTACTTCATGCGGCCGATGAGCTTGACCAGCTCGATGCTCAGGCCGTGCACTCCGAGGTCGATGCAGGTGCGCTTTCCGGTTTCGAGCATCTCGTCTTCCAGCTGGGCGCTCACCTTGGCCACGACCTCCTCGATGCGGGCGGGATGGATGCGGCCGTCGATCACGAGCTGATGCAGGGCCAGGCGGGCGACTTCGCGGCGGACGGGATCGAAACCGCTGATGAGGATGGCGTCCGGAGTGTCGTCCACGACGATCTCGACGCCGGTGGCAGCCTCGAGCGCGCGGATGTTGCGGCCCTCGCGGCCGATGATGCGGCCCTTTATTTCGTCGTTCTCGATCGGGAACGTGGTCACCGCATTCTCGATGGCAGTTTCGGTGGCGGTGCGCTGGATAGTGTTGATTACTATGCGCTTAGCCTCTTTGGCAGCATTCAGGCGGGCCTCGTCGATGGTGTCGTTGATATAGGCCTGGGCCTCGCTGCGGGCCTCGGCCTTCATGTTGTCGACAAGCATGTTCCTGGCGTCCTGGGCGGACATCCCGGCAACGGTTTCAAGCTGCCTGTTCACCTGCGCGGTGAGCGCGGCGCACTCCTCTTCCTTGTGTTCAAGGGCCTCGGCACGGGCGTTCAGCTGCGCCTTGGCGGTATCGAGCTCATGCTGGCGGCGCCCCAGTTCGGACGCCTGCTGACCGAGCTGGCTTTCCCTCTGGTGAAGGCGGTGCTCGGTTTCCTGGAGCTTGGAGTTCTTCTCGGCGATGTAGGATTCATGGTCGCTCTTGAGCTGGATGAATTTCTCCTTGGCCTGGAGGATCTTCTGCTGCTTGATTTTTTCTCCTTCGAGTTCCGCCTTTTCAATGATGGCCTCCTTGCGGCCCTTGAGTACGAGGCGGCGTACAATTATGTAAACGGCAAGCGCGAATATTGCTCCGCACAAAAATGCCAATAAATATAAATACCACATAATCAGTTATATATAGTTTTAATATGTCAAAAAACAAAGGCAGCGCCTGCAAAAACAGACGCTGCCCGTAATTCACCGTTAGTCCCTGAGCAGAAAATAATTTCTGTACGTTTTGGGTTCCGTGGTGCTTCCGGTTTCCCACTGAAGGGCCTGCCGTAGTCACTCGAGTACGCCCGGTTCCAATGAACTTGTTTGTTTCGCTGGGACGGACTAACGGTTTTTATCTACTCCTGCAAGATAGGCTCCGAGTTTGTCGTCGAGGGTTTCCTGTTCCGAAGCAAGCTTCGCGGCCGCCCTCTGGGCGGTGATCTTTCCCACTGCCTGGCTCAGGGTGACAAACGCCAGCTTGTCCAGTTCGGACTTGTCGGGATAGAGCGACGTATAATGCGAGAACATGGCATTGACATCCTCTGCGGCAAGGCGCATAACCTGCTCTGCCTCAGGGGTTTTTGCTTTGAGAGGATATTCCCTCCCAGCAATTTTCAACGTTATGCTCTGACCATCCATCAGTCTTCCTCCAACAGGGCTATGCACTTGTCTATTTCCCTGATCAGTGCAGTCAGACGGGCTTTCGCTTCGGGGCCACCCCCTGCGCCGAACGCACTCTGCAACTGCACGGAATCTATCTTGGTTTTCAGTTCAGCAATCTGCCTTTGTTGGTCCAACACGGTCTCGCGGCTCTGCGAAAGCTCGAGGGAGAGTGAATCGGCACGCTGCCTTTCCCCTTCGTAAAGCTCTATCAGCTTGGTGATTTTCTGTTCTATCTCAAGCATGGGGCCGTATTAAACCAACTACAAATATATGGAAATATTTGCAAATTCGCAAGAGAAAACTATTGCGGCCTCGGGATATTCACTTTCTTGTAGCGCTTCATCCTCTTCTGCCAGCGCTCCTTCGCGTACTGCTGCATGTCGCTCACCTCGTCCATCTCATCCATGATTTCGAGCCCGAAGACGGTCTCGATGATGTCTTCCAGGGTCAGAACCCCCTGGAAAGAGCCGTAATCGTCGATTATGAGGGCTATCTGCTCCTTGGTCTTGAGCATGCTGTCCCAGATCTTGTCCAGGTCGGTCTCCTCGTTGAAATACGAAATGTCCCTCTTGATATCGTGCAGTGTCTTGCTGAACTTGTCTTCGGCGAGGTCTTCCAGAGCGTCGTCCCTGAGGATGTAACCGGTTATGTATTCGGGAGTTTCGGCGTAGACGGGGATCCTGGAATGATGCTCGAAATCGTCGTTCTCGAAATACTCCCGCAGGGTCATGCTCTCGGGTGCGACGGAACACACCACACGGGGCGTCATGGCGTCGTAGGCCTTGATGTTGTCGAGCCTGATGATGTTCTGGATGACCTTGTTCTCATCGCGGTCTATGACTCCTTCCTCGACGCCCGCGTTGGCCATGGCGCTCACTTCCTCGCGGCTCACCGAAGGATCGTGATGCTTAAAAGACTTCTGGATGAACTGGATGAGCTCGACGAAAGGCCACATGAGCACGAGCAGGATGCGGATCCACGCGGTGGTGAAGCCCATCAGCGACTTGTATCGGGCGGTTCCTATGGTCTTGGGAATGATTTCGGAGCAGATGAGGATGAGGATGGTGACTATGGCCGACATCCACCCCACTCCTCCGGACCAGATCTTTGCAGTGAGGACCCCCACCATCGCGGCACCGAAAGTGTTGGCGATGGTGTTCATGGACAGGATAGCGGCGATCGGGCGGTCGATTTCCGTCTTGTATTTCTTGAACCTCGCGGCAGGCTTGTAGCCTTCCTGTTCCTTCAGGGTTATGAAGGATATCGGAGTGGACATGAGCACCGCCTCCAGGATTGAACAAAGGAAGGAGATGCCCACCGTCAGGATCAGGTCAAGCACAAGCAGAAAGATAGTCTTACCCATACAATCTGCAAAGATAACAAATTATTGCATGTTACGCCTCCTTCTCCCCCTGCCGGCCTTCACCCGGTCGCGGCACTCCTGCGGGGTTTCTCCCGTCACTTCGTAGAACTGGCGCCGGAAATTGGTTTTGTCGGAAATACCGACCATCTCCCCTATGGTGTTAAGCGGAAGGAACGGGTCCTCTTCTATGATACGTTTCGCCTCGAAGATGCGCAGTTCCTTCCGGATCGACAGGAATCCGCATCCGTAGGTGGAATGACAGTACCATGACAGCTCGTCCTTGGAAATGCCGAATAACTCGGCCACGTCGCCCATGCTCTGATCGGACTGGCAATAGCCCTTGTCCTTGAACCACTTGTCCATACTGGCGACCACATCTTCGTTGAGCCAGCGTCCTGCTCCCCTGCCGAAGGAGACCCGCTGCCGAAGTCGTACGACAAGTTTAACTATTGAGTGTTTCATTCCGGATTAATAGGTATTTTTTAGTATTTTTGCAACCGCTATGTTCGAAGCATTAACCGAAAGACTGGAGAAATCCTTCAAGATCCTCAAGGGAGAAGGCAGGATCACCGAGATTAACGTTGCGGAAACCGTAAAGGAGATCCGCAGGGCCCTGCTGGACGCAGACGTGAGCTACAAGGTAGCCAAGGAGTTCTGCGACCGCGTCAAGACAAAAGCCATAGGCACGGGTGTCCTCACGGCCGTGAAGCCTCAGCAGATGATGGTCAAGATCGTCCACGACGAACTTGCCGACTTCATGGGGAGCGAGAATTCCGATATCAACCTCAAGGGCAATCCCGCCGTCATCCTGGTGGCCGGTCTCAACGGTTCCGGTAAAACCACTTTCTGCGGAAAGCTGGCTCTCCGTCTCAAGAAAAAGGGAATCAAGGTGATGCTTGCCGCCTGCGACACCTTCCGTCCTGCGGCCATAGAACAGCTCAAGACCCTTGCCGAAGGCATAGGGGTGCCCGTATTCAGCATCGACGGCGAAAAAGACCCGGTCAAAGTGGCCCGGGCCGCCATACTGAAGGGTGGACAGGAAGGTTATACGGCGATTATCGTCGATACCGCCGGCCGCCTTGCCGTAGACCAGGAGCTCATGGACGAAATCCGCACCATGCACGCGGCCGTCAAGCCTTCCGAGAGCCTGTTCGTGGTCGACGCCATGACCGGCCAGGATGCCGTCGCCTCAGCCCTGGCGTTCAACGACGCCATCGATTACGACGGAGTGGTGCTCACCAAACTCGACGGCGACACCCGAGGCGGTGCGGCCCTCAGCATCAAGGCCGTTACCGGCAAGCCCATCAAGTTCGTCTCCACCGGCGAAAAGATGGAAGCCCTCGACATCTTCTATCCCAACCGTGCCGCCGACAGGATCCTCGGAATGGGAGATGTGGTATCGCTCGTGGAAAAGGCCCAGGAGGCCATCGACGAGAAAGAGGCGCGTGAAACCCGCAAGAAACTCGCCAAGAACCAGTTCACGCTCAACGACTTCTACAATCAGATCCAGCAGATCCGCAAAATGGGCGACATCAAGGATCTGGCCGGGATGCTCCCCGGTGTGGGGAAGCAGATCAAAGACCTCGACATTGACAATGATTCCGCGTTCAAGGTCACCGAGGCCATCTATCACTCCATGACGCCTTACGAGCGCGAACACCCCGATGCAATCAACGGCAGCCGCCGCAAACGCATCGCCGACGGCTCAGGCACTTCGGTCCCTGAAGTGAACAAACTGCTCAAGCAGTTCGAGAGCTCGCGCAAGATGATGAAGATGGCCGTCGACGGCTCCCTGCGCGAACGCCTTAAGAATTTCCGCGGTTAGTTATCCCCGAACAGAAGGGCCATGTCGTCATCGAGACGGTCGGCCGACTCGCCTTCCGGAACGAATTTCCATCCGCCCAGGACGGACCTGTCGTTCAAGTTCATCTCGTCCAGGATGCCATTCGCCAGAATGAACTGATACACCAGCTCGCGTATTTCGGGATACCTTCCCACAATACGCTCAGCTATCTTTTCCTTGGGAATTCCAACCCCCTTTATGAGGATGTCACCCCCGCCGTTGGCACGGTATGAGGTCATGGCCACGGTGTACTTCGCATCCGGGTCGAAAGCCTCCCCGCCTGCTAACGAAGCGATGTTCACCCTCTCGCCGAACGGTTTAGTGACGTCGACGGTATAAACCAGGCCTCCGGCGGAATCGAAATTGTACGACCTTTCATCGAATGACCAGCGCTTCGAACCGGTGCGGGGGTTGTCTTTCGGAGATATGCGCAGGATGTGCTCACCTCCCGGGGCGGCAAGCCAGAGATTGTAGGAATACTCCAGGTAATCCTTGATCTCCCGACCGCTGAGTTCGAGCTTATACAGCTGATTCTCATAGGGATAAATGGTGAACATGTCGTTGTATACCAGCACTCCGGCACGCACCGCGCCGTTGTAGGTCAGCGGAGCGGCGAAGGACACCTGCGCGTCGCAGGCCTTCAGCTGGACCTCATGCACCAGGTTGATGTACGGACACATTCCGGTATAGGCGTCGCGCGTGATCATATCCACCGCGAGCATTCCGACCTTCTGCACGGTGAAGGCTTTCACCGCTTCGTAATCCTTCCGGAAAGCCGCCCTCATGACTGTGTCGGTATGTGCCTTGTCCACCTTGACCAGGCCGGTTTCAATGGTTTTGCTCCCGTCAGCGGCGACGCTTATCTTCCCGACGCCCAGATTCCTGGCGCGGGTGCCGGTATTGATGAGGCCGATCGAGTCGTTGTGGAATGTCGCAGGGGCGTGGTCGTGCGAGCATACTATGAAATCCACCCCGCTCAGGCTTTTGTAGAGGTCCAGCGCCTGGCTTTCCAGCACTGAGCCGTCGCCTTCACCGGTGCCGGAATGGATGCTGATAATGGTCACATCGGGTTGTACCCTGGCCCTGAGCCGGTCGACGTCTTCCTGGACGAGGGGGATAAGATTCTTGAACGTCATGCCGCTCCAAATGCTCTCGTCGAGCCATGCCGCCATATTGGGATTGGTATAACCCAGCACGAGGACCTTCAGGCCTCCCCTGCGGAAAACCTTGTAGAGCGGGAAATATGGCCTGCCATTGTCGTTCCTCACCGCATTCCCGGCCAGGAACGGGATCCCGTGGCGTTTGAGCTCCGAGGTCACCCTGTCGTATACGGCATGGCCCGTCTCGACGTCGTGGTTGCCGACTGTCACCGCATCGTACTTCATGTACGCCACCATCCGGGCGAAAAGGTGCTCGCTCACCGTGTCGACGAAGTTGTAGTAATAGGCGGCGTTGTCGCCCTGCAGGCAGTCACCGGCATCGAGCAGAAGCACGTTCTTTGCGCCGTCAGCCCTTCGGATGCTGTCGACGTACCAGTTGACAGCAAGCAGGCTGGTACGGGTGCGGTCGCCGACGTAGGTCGAATCGAACCACGCCCCGTGGACATCGTTAGTGGTAAGCAGGGTAAGGCTTCCGCTTCTCGGAGAGCAGGCTGCTGCAAGCAGTAGCAGAGACAGCAAGTATCTGGTTTTCATAGGTATTTATTTGTCAAGTCTGAAGGTGAATCCGAGCCGTTGCGTCCATCCCAGGAAACCGCCGTCGCTGAAGTGGAACTCAAAGTCGATCTTCAGGGAGATGAACTTGCCGATACGGGGCTCCCAGCCTATCGCCACCTTGTCCCAGAAGGGGCACTGGTAGAACGGATCGCCGAAGTACAGGGCACTTCCGTAAAGGAATCCTCCGGAGTCGGCGTGGCTGTAGAGATACTGGAGATTGTCGCCGACATAGGCGCAGTTGGCAAGGTAGACGTTCCATTTGCGCACGACTGCCGTGGACTCGAACCCCATTGGGAAACTCTGGGAGGGCTCGGCTTTCCTGTCCCACTGGTATGTAAACAGGCCGCACAGCTTGAACGAAAGCTCCTGGAGGC
This sequence comes from Bacteroidales bacterium, assembly GCA_024699055.1. GTDB lineage: Bacteria > Bacteroidota > Bacteroidia > Bacteroidales > UBA932 > Cryptobacteroides. Next base: position 5,569 of record JAILQG010000087.1, on the reverse strand, counting down.
CCGTCCTATGCGCGAAATCCGCCCTTGCATAAAGGCCTAGCAGATTGTTGTCCACCACCCCGTGCACGGTTTCGCTGCTGGCATAGTGGTAGAACGTCCCCGACCAGCCGGCATCCAGCCAGTCCAGGGCCTTCCAGTTTCCGGCGCTCACGATCATGAAACGCTCGCGGCTCGTAGCAGTCTTCATTCCTATCCAGTCGGCGCCGATTTCGCCGTAGAAACGCCTGGCCCTGTATTTCAGGAGGAGTCCGTCCATGTTCCTGTCGTTGAACAGCGTGTAACGGGAGAAAAAGGCATCCCCGTACTCCCCTTCCCGGAAATAGTTCGGAATCACTCCCAACACGGCCTCGAACATGCTCCCGTCGGGGAGTTCCGCACGGCCGTTATAATTGACCACGAGCTCGTCGAGAGTCTTCCGGCTGACGGGCCCCGAGCCCATATCCTTACGGATATCAAGCCCCAGGGTCAACCGGTGCCTTACCGGCCCGCTGGACATGGAGAACCCGACCTTGGGCGTAAGCACCAGCGAATTGAAGGTGCAGGACTCAACCGGCAACAGGCTCTCCTTGCCATAATACGTGTTGCGCATGGCGTCGAACTCCCGGTTCTCGAAAAAATAGTCGAAGTCGGTCCCGTACCTGAACCGTACGGACTGTCCCTGCAAGTGTAGGGGCAGGGAAAGCAATGCGACGGCCGCTGCGTACAGGAGTTTTCTCATTTTCCGGAAATTATTTGCACAAAGATAACTAAATTTGCGTTATGATTAAACTGAGCACCCCCGTATCCGCCGCCCCTATGGACGCGCGCATCAGCCTGGAAGACAAGATCATGGTCCTCGGCAGCTGTTTTGCCGACAGTATCGGCTCGAGGCTCATGAGCGGCGGTTTCGACGCCTGCGTCAATCCCTTCGGCACGCTGTACAACCCCGTCTCCATCTGCAACGCCGTCGCCAGGCTCGAAAGCGGACAGCCCTTCGGGGAGGCCGACTGCGTGGAGATGGGCGCCGGGGCCGGACTCATCTGCTCCTTCTTCCATCACACCTCCTTCGCCAGGGCCACCAGGGAAGAGTTCCTCTCAAATGCAAACGCCTCGCTCTCAGAGGCATCCGCATTCTGGAAGAGCTGCAGCAAGGTCATCATCTCCCTGGGGACGGCAATGGTCTGGAAAAGGGAGAAAAACGGCGAGGTGGTATCCAACTGCCTGAAGCGTCCGGCATCGGAATTCACGCATGAGATGCTGGGGGTCACCCACATCTTCGCCCTCCTGCAGCTGCTGGTAAGCAGCCACCCTTCCAAGCAGTTCATCTTCACCGTCTCCCCCATCCGCCACATGGGCGACGGTGCACACGTCAACACTCTCAGCAAAGCCACCCTCCAGCTCTCGCTGGCCAAGGTTCAGGCAGATTATTTCCCGGCCTACGAAATCCTGCTCGACGAACTGCGCGACTACCGCTTTTACGCGGACGACCTCGTGCATCCCTCCAGACTTGCCGAAGATATCATCTGGGAGCGTTTCCTCGAATGCGCCGTTGAAAGCGCAGACCTGCCGCAGATTCTCCAAAACGAAAAGGCGGCACGCCGTTCAGCGCACCGCCCCATTCACTAGGTATATATTGTTTAACTAATCTTCTTGCAAAGTTCCTCCGCAGAGATGCCCAGGATCTTCGCCCTTTCGGCAAATTTCGGAAGTTCCTCGCTGAAGAACCGTTCACGCGCGTCTTCGAGGATAGTTTTCCGGGCGTCTTCGGCCACGAAGAAGCCGATCCCGCGCTGCTGGTAGATCACGCCCATCGAAGTGAGCTTTTCATAGGAGCGCGCCACGGTATTCGGGTTCACCCCGATCGAAGCGCCGTATTCGCGCACCGAAGGGATACGGTCCCCCGCCTTTATCTCTCCCGAGAGGACCCTGTCGCAAAAAGCGTCTGCAATCTGGAGATAGATTGGCCTGTTATTGTCGAATTCCATGGCTTAATGCTTTATGTTCTTGATTCTGAGGTAGAGAAGGATATCCACGAGAGCGAACTGAATGGTATACATGACATATTGAACCGTCCTTGCAAGGCGTATGAATCCTTCCTGGCTCAAGTCAGCCGGAGTGAGCTGGAGATCGAAGTCCGCGCCGGCGACGATCCTCACCACTGCAGCCACGATTACCGAAAGCGCGAGGCTGATCAGGAAGAGAGCCAGGAAGGTCTTTCCTATCTTGCTCTTCTTGAAGTAGATGGAGCCGAGGGTGAAGACGAGGATGGTGAAGCACCAGGCCAGATAAAGGGTATACGGCCAGCTCATGAACAGCGTAACATGGTCGCCGATTGACATTTCGTTCCAAGCCATGTTCAGGCCTCCGGCTATGCCGGCGATGGTCATTTCACCATATGTGTTCGGGAAGATAAGGCTCAGCAGCCCTTCGCAGGCAGCGGTTTCGGCCAGCAGGAAAGCAGGTACCACCACGCAGGTTACGAGCAGCATGGAAAACCACTTCTCGAGCTTGGAAGCAGGCAGAAGGATCCATGCCGAACCTTCCTTCTTGCCGGTTATCTGACCGTAATGCTTGGCCGGGAAGAACAGCGCGGCAATCACGAATGCCGTGATGATGGAAGGGATTTTGGCTCCCATGTGCACGGGACTGAAACTGCCGGCGCCTATGAAGGAAAACAGTTCATAGAAGAAAAACATGAATACCGGCATGGCGCCCAGGAGGAGAAGGGTGAGCCCGCAATTGTTCTTCGCATTGGTGAGGTCGTAGACGAGATACTTCCAGAACCTCTTGATATCAAACGTATTATTCATGGCTGAACATTCCTTTAATAAGATCCTTGTGCTTGTGTACAGTGTTGAAGAGAGCCTCCACGTTCACCTTGCTTTCCAGGGCTTCGGTATTCGGATAAACCTGGATGAATCCGCCCGGCAGCTGCTCGCTGTAGAGCGAAGCCGCATTGAAGGTGGTGCCGTAGTCGAAATACAGCTTGTCGGTGATCTCGGCCACGGAGGCGTTCAGGAGCACGTCGCATTTGTCGAGTATGACGATCGGGTCGATGATGTTCTCGAGGTCCTTCACCTGATGGGTGGAGATGACGATGGTGCCGTCCTCGGGGGTAAGCGACATGATAACCTTGCGGAACTGCGACTTGGAGGGGATGTCCAGGCCGTTCGTGGGCTCATCGAGGAAGAGATACTTCACTCCGCACGCGAGCGCGAATGAAATATAGGTCTTCTTGAGCTGTCCGGCGCTCATATGGTTCATCTTCATGCCCGGATTGGTTTCGAAGATGTCCATGGCTTCAATGAACCTGTCCTGGGAATAGTTCGGCCAGAACTGTCCGGAATTAGCTGCCCAGCGGACAGCGATTTCGTTCACCGCGGATACTTCATCCGGAAGGTAATAAAGATTCTGCAGCAAGGAAGGATGACGGTCGAAAGGCAGGTTCCCGTCGACTTCGATGAGGCCCTTGAGAGGCTTCTTGAGGCCGCTGAGGAGCGTCAGGAGCGTGGTTTTGCCGACTCCGTTCTCTCCCAGCAGTCCATAAATCTTCCCCTCCTCCAGCGAAAGGGAGATGTTCTCCAGACACGGTGTCTGACCGTAGCTGAAAGAAAGATTATTGACTTTTATCATAGTGTGTTAGTTCATTAGTACACTGCAAAGGTACAACAAATTTTTAAACCTCCAAATTTTTTTTGATTTTTTTGGAGGTGCGGCGACAAGTTCCAGTCGCCTGGGATGAACTGCGTCTATTTCACCTCAGTTAATCCGCCAGTTACGGAATCGATGATAAATCCGCGGACAACCACATCGGAGGGCACCAGCGGATGGTTCACGATGGCAGCCACGGTCTTCCGCACGGATGCTTCCGTATCATGGAATCCTTCCAGCCAATCCGCTACTCCCCTGCTTTCCCACTCCGCCAGCACATCTTCAGAGATCCCGTGCTCCAGCATATGCGGCTTGAAATGCTCATAGCTCATATGGCATGCACCGCAAGTGGAATGATGGATGACCATCACTTCCTTCACGCCGAGTTCATAGATGCCCACCAGGAGCGACCGTATGGCCGAATCCGTCTCCGACGGAATGATTCCTCCGGCGTTCTTGATAATCTTGGCATCACCGTTCCTGAGGCCAAGGGCCTCCTGAAGGAGAACGGTCAAGCGCGTGTCCATGCATGTGAGAATTGCCAGCTTTTTTGCCGGGTATTTATCTGTGATATAGGGCTCGTAGGCTTTGTCAGCCACAAACTGTCCGTTGAATTGAAGGATGTCGTCTATCATGGTGCTAATCAATGATTATCAGTTGTTTACAGTAATTTCAACGCAATTTGGGCACAGGCCTCGGCGTCTGCCAGAGCGTGGTGATGGCGAGTAAGGTCATAGCCACAAGCGGCGGCCACGGTCTGCAACTGGTGATTCGGCAAACGGCAGCCGTAGTGCTGCCGGGATGCGGCCAGCGTGTCGTAGAAGCGATAATCCGGATAATCCATCCGGTAAACCCGAAACACCTCCTTGAGGCAGCCTTCATCGAAACGGGCATTATGCGCCACCAGCGGCAGGCCTTCGATCATCGGGGCGATCTTCTCCCAGACATACGGGAACACAGGCGCATCCTCGGTGTCTTCCGGACCGAGGCCGTGAACCTGCTGGCAGAACCACTGGTAGTATTCCGGCTCCGGGTGGATAAGGCTGTAGAAGCTATCCACTACGATGCCACCACGAACGACGACTACGCCCACGCTGCAAACGCTTGAGCGCTGCTCGTTGGCGGTCTCGAAATCTATGGCGGCGAAGTCAGTCATGCTACAACGATAAATCCTCCGATTTAAAGCATTGCTTATAATAATGTTTCCATTGAGGTGTATTGAGGCACCAGCCCCAACTTCTCGTAGAATGCTTTTGCGCCGGGATTGCACTCCCAGACATGCAGGGTAATGTTGTGGCAGCCCTTCTCCTTTGCAAACTCCTTCACGTACTCGAACAGCGCCGTGCCGATATGCATACCGCGCGTTCCTTCCAGTACACATAAATCATCCACATACAACGTCTTTAGCGGCATCAGGGAGCCACTCCCCTGCTGTTTCAGGATGCAGAAAGCGTATCCCAGGACAGCACCTCCCTTGTCATATACGAACACGGGCGTGTCCGGATTCGCAAAGATGGCCAGAAGCTCATCGTCTGTGTATTTCTTCCCCACCGGGCGGAACAGGTCCGGCCTTCCGGCGTGATGTACGGCCAGCACCTGGCCAAGCAGTGTATTCACCGCTTCCAAGTCCCAGGGCTCAGCAGGGCGTATGATGAATTCTGACATGCTACAAGGTGTTATTTGACAGGCTAATATACGAAATCCTCCTCAATAGTCCTTGAAAATCCGGCAAAATGCCATACCTTTACACGAACATCAAGAGTTCCAATATGATGTTTCAATGGCATTACGATTCTCCCCTCGGCGGGATTACCCTCGCCAGTGACGGGACTTCGCTCACCGGCCTCTGGTTCGATGGGCAGAAGTATTTTGGCGATACGCTCGATGAAGAGTCCGAAGAGAAGATGATCCCTGTTTTTGAAGAGACCTGCCGCTGGCT